>NZ_JBNNTG010000009.1:0-117004 GCF_050278525.1 Peribacillus sp. NPDC096540
TCACTTAGTACCATAAACGCAGCAAATAAATAATAATCTTAGGAATCGCCAATCGCGGTTCCTTTTTAAATGGAACCCTTATTAAACTAAACTGCACCGTTACTTTAAGTACATTACTTCACATTCTCAATAGTTATACTACTAAAAAAACTTGTCAAAAAAACCCAAGGGAAATTAAAAACTATTTGTTCCAAAACTCGTTATTTAGATACGGTTCACCGCAACATATCTAAATACGGTTTTAAGAACAATTTACCGCTGATAAATAAAGATTAAGAGAAAACCCCAATTCAGCAGCAACTAATGTAATGAAATCTTCATAATCTTTTATCGCATGTGCTTTATAAACATACCAACTCATGAGTTCATCCATTTCCTCCTGAATTTTTAACGGTTTTGGCGGTGTATGTTGAACACCAGAAATAAACACTTTCACATTTCGATAAACGCCGGCATATTCGTCATCAATACCCTTTAAAATCTGCCTGTGTAAATTTTTAGTTTGTCCTTCTAAATGTTCACGTATTGTTTTACCGCCGACCGTAATTCCCTAAAGCACCACTTTTATTTCGCTAATCATCAGCATATTCCCTTCAATGCATCTTATAGAGATTTAACACTGAGTGATTTAGGTTTTAAAGAAGACTAAAGTAAACTCTAGAATTTTAGCATTTTCACCATTGATTTTCCCGCGATGCGAATACAAGTTGGTACCTGTTAAACATGTTACAATCAATGTATGAAGAACAGTTGGAGTGACGAAAATGAGTAAACGAGAACAACAAAAACAACAACGCCGTCAAAATATTACCCAGATTGCAAAGGATTTATTTTTGGAGCAAGGCGTGCAAAATATACAAATGCAAGATGTTGCGGCTGCTGCTGGCGTTGGGATTGCGACGATATTTCGCTATTTCCCTAAAAAAGAGTTTTTAGTGATTGCGGCTTCGAATGCCATTACTGATGAAATGGCCACGGATATAGGGCAGATTGTCGAGCAGACGATGCCTGCATATGAAAAAATCGAGCAAATTTTGGATTATTATATAGGCGGAACGAAGGATCCACAGCTACGTTTAGCGAAGTTTTTCGAGTCCTTTGATTTATATGAAAAAATAGCTGCGGAATCGACTGAGCAATATGCGGAATACTTATTTGCACGAAGCAAATTAGCCAGTATTTTATTAACATTGGCTGAGCATGGCAAGCAGGACGGCTCGTTAAGACCAGATGTTGATTTGGATGTATTTATCATGACGATGGTGCAAAATTTCAGCTTATTCACATTTAAATCAAGCCTGACAACCCATGATACCAACCTCTCCACGTTGCTTTCTGCGGACAAGCAGCTCACGATGATGAAGGACGTATTTTTATCCTATATTCAGCCATAATAAATAACGGCCGTTTGGATTGACATTCGAACTGGAAAGTTGTTTACTAGGAAGTATAAAAAGTGATAGTTAACTATCACTTTTTATAAATATATTTCAGAGGGGCTTTTTAAATGAGTCGTTTATCAGGTAAAGTAGCAATTATTACAGGAGCAGCACAAGGTATGGGTGCGGCACACGCAAAATTATTCGTAGAACACGGTGCAAAAGTTATTTTAACAGATTTAAATGAAGAAAAAGGCAATGCATTTGCAGCTGAATTAGGTGAAAATGCCCTTTTCATTAAACAAAACGTAGCATCTGAAGAAGATTGGGCTACAGTTATTGCGAAAGCAGAAGAAGCTTTCGGTCCAGTAAACGTATTAGTAAACAACGCCGGTATTACTATGGCGAAAAATATGCTTGATATTACAGTAGAAGAATACCGTCGCATCGTAGACATTAACCAAGTGTCTGTATTCTTAGGTATAAAAACTGTAGCAGCTTCAATGATGAAAGCTGGTAGCGGTTCAATCGTCAACATTTCTTCAATAAACGGCTTAGTTGCTGGTGCTGTAGGTTACACAGATACAAAATTCGCAGTACGTGGTATGACAAAAGCAGCTGCGATCGACCTAGCACCAATGGGCATTCGCGTAAACTCTGTACACCCAGGCGTTATCGCAACACCAATGGTTGTACAAGAAGATACAAAAGCAGCTGTAGAAGCATTCTCTCAACACATTCCATTAAAACGAGTAGCACAACCAGAAGAAGTATCTAATATGGTATTGTTCTTGGCTTCTGATGAGGCTAGCTACTCAACAGGTTCAGAATTCGTTATCGATGGCGGATTAACTGCACAGTAATAAAAGTACATGAAAAAATCTGTATATGATTTATAAAGGCCGATTTTCTATTAGTAAAGAAAATCGGCCTTAGTTTTTTATTTAATTTAAAACCGCACTTACTTATGATACGGTTCACCGTAATGTATCTATATGAGGCTTTTTATTCCACTTAACTTCCTCAGTAAACTCTACAAAAAAACGTTTCTCCGTCAAATGTTGGGATGATGAATAAATGTTATCACCCATATCCAATATGTGACCCAATTTCTTTTTACTGTTTTGCCATTAAAATTTTTGCTCGAAAGCGTTTAAACCTTCTAAACCCATAGGCTTTTCATTTCAGAACCTTTGTTATATTATTTATACCTTCAGAAAAATAGGATGTTTACGTTTTTTTATTGCTTCAAAATTGTGTCTTAACCCCAACAAATAATACAGAGCCAAATTAAAATGGATGAGGGCTGTCACAAAAGTCATTTTTTAATCACTTTTATGACAGCCCTTTTCATTTTTATAAGCACAATAACTTCATTTACTGAAGGCATTTTAGGAGCCAGTTTATCCATTACTTAGTAACTTTATCAGCGCTTATATTTCCGGCTGCATCAATGTTACGTAAATTTGTGTTCTTTCATTTAGGTTCATTACCTAATCTAAACTTATCATTTTTTATCAATTTCTAAACTTTTTTGATATTTACCATTATTATATTTTGTTAGAGAAGGTATACCAGAGATATAACCAATCCCCCCTGTTTTATTAATGCCAATTTGTTCGTCAACAGCTTTAAGTAATTCATCTTTGTTAACAGCTGTAATTGACTTACCATCTAGTTCATCACCAGGATGTTGGAAATTACTGAAAATGTATGAGAATCCATTGCGGTCATCAGCAGCAAATAATCCAGTTGCTTCGGCTCCTGCTGGAACAGATAGAATACGATTTAATTCTTTCGTATCAACATTATATGACCAAACATAGTTATTTGTGTGAGCACCGCTATCTTCACCAATAAAGAGGGTTCTCATTGCTTCCGAATAACTTAAGTTATCGGGATTAGCTACTTTGTCTACATTTGCAGTGTTTCCATATGCATCAGCATTAGGAAGGTCTTCTCCTACCACCAATCCATACATTGATGGTGCTACATAAGAGCTATGAATAGCCTTTCCTTCGCTATCCTTTTGACCACCTTGTAAATCTAATTGATAGGTTACACCAGCTTTAATTTTTGGTAATTGGATATGGTCTGCTGGGTCTTTTCCTGTTGAATCTTTTTCCATACTCTTACTTTGATCGGAAATAGCAATATATACTTTTTTATCCTTTTCGTTTAGCGCTAAACCTTCCATTTTGTTAAATTCAGTAGTCGCACCAAGCATTGCTGCGTATCGGCGTGTTTCAAGGAAGACAGCTGCTTTTTCTTTACCAGGTTTAAGTTTTAGATATTCTGTTTTACCATATGAATATTGTTTAATCGCTGTAAAACCTTCTTTTGGTACATCAGAAGTTTCAAAAATATCATTGAATGTAATGCCGCTGTCAATAATTTTTTCCACTTCTTTATCCGTTGCATGTCCTAAATTAATCCATTCTAAGTCTCCTGAACCACCATTTTCAGTACCTGTTTGTTTAAATTTAGCTGCATATAGTGTACCCGCTGATAAATCTTTTGCTTTATCGGCTATATACATAAACATTCCTGTATTACCACCATCATCACCGTAAAATACAGTTTTGTTATCAGGCATTACTTTAGCTAACTCATGGGAGAAACGCCCTGTACTATAATGTTTTACAACCGATGCTTTCCCCTTCTTATCTACTGTAATTTCAGGAGTGTAGCCATAGAAATAAGGATTAGCCTTTGCTTTATTTCCAAAATAGAATTGAGCAAATGTTTCAACTTGACTTCTTGTTTTTGATGTAGGGTCCGCAAATTGACGAGCATCTGGCTCATACTCTTCTGAACCTAAATGTGTATTCCATGGTGATAAAGAACCATTACATGGAATCCAAAGTCCATTTACTGCCGAAAAATCGATTTTTTCTACTTTTACAGGTTTAAGTTCCCCTGTTTTTTTGTCCTGATCCAACTCAGTTAAAGACATAGATGCTGGGACTAAACCGTATGCTGATTGACCAGCAGCATCAATTGTTTGATATTCATAATGTGTAACCATATAAAGTTTGCCGTCAATTGGCATTAATAAGCTATTTGAATCCGGAGCATCTGAAACAAAATATTTTCCGTCTGTGCTGCTTGGATCCTTAATTGGATTTCCTTTTACATCAATTGGTGTACCTGCAGGAATTTTTTCACCTTTAACGGTTGCTACCTTATCTTCCGATTTAAATAGGTAGTTGTAGGACAACGGAAATGTTTTTAATTTTCCATTGCTATATTTTACATCAACGGTTGCAGTTGTATACGTTTTTACCATTTCATCGATAGTAGCTGGTGCTTTCATTCCATTAAATTTAACAGATTCAATTTTACTATTTTCCTTCGCAGTAGCTGCTGTCGGTGATAGCGCTGGAACTGTAATAGCTAAGGCAAGTGCTAAAGTAGCTCCTGTTTTCACAATTTTCTTATTAATCATCTGATGATTCCTCCTGGTAGATTTATATTTTATAATTCAATTAAACCAAAACTATATAAATTTAATGTTAATTTTTTATATTAAAATTATTAATTCACTTGCTTTTGAATTTTTATAATCTTTTTCTGAAAGTAGCTGGCGATTGTCATATGGTTTGAAAGTAGGGGATAGTTGTCTTTTTGAAGTCTTTTTTTCCTTATAATTAATTTACTAACAAAAATAAACAAACTTATAAAAGGTGAAAACTTACTTTTTGGCCACGGTAATCACAAATGGAGTGGATCAACTTTGGCGGCGGTCATCAAATAGATTTTGGTGATTTTGGTGATATTAGAGATAAAAAAGAGTAGAATGCTAAGATTAATTTCAGCATTCTACTCTTTTTTGACTGAGTACTTATTTTTATTAAGATAATAATGAATTCAAAGAATTAGATCTTTTTAACTTTTAACTAGAAACCTCATTTACTTATGGTACGGTTCACTGTAACGTTGAATAGAGTAAATTTAAAAAACAGATAGAGTGCGCGTAAAACAAGCTCTATCTGTTTTTTCAGTTCCTATATTCTGGTTACCATCCTACTTTTTCGAAAGCTCATGTTTTTATCCTTGCCATCATTTTATTTATTATAAAAGACTCGAATCGAAAACTAACTTGCTAATAAGGCTGGGAACTCATTCCCGCTAGTTTCTGTTCTATGTTCAATGATGTATTGAAGCATGAACATGATTTCGTTTTTGTCCACTTCCCCTAAATGCTTATTTGGGAGCTCGCTAATACGCGAGTAAATTTTTTCTAAAGATTGATAAGCTTTATCTTCTTTATCTTTTTCAAAAGTTTTAATTACGTTCTCCAATTGAGCAATAAGCGATGTTTTGATTCCTTTATTTCCCTCTGCTTGTTTCACTAAAGAAATCGCATTTTCGACTGATGCAGGTGTAATGAATACCTCAAGAGCTTTCGGCTCTGAAACATTATGCACTTTATCAATCGCACGATATTGAATAGAGTTTCTACCTTCTTTATTAATAGTTAGCCCATCATCATAACGTTTCCAAGTGACACCGTTATCTAGGCTATACTCAATATGCGAAATCCCGATACCTGCATCTGTTGCTTCCAAGGATACCTTAACTTCATGAAGATACGATCCGTCTCTCAAGTCAGCCTCATGTAATACCACATCCGCCAGTTCAGGTGCCTTGAAGTCTTCCGAGATTCTTCCTTCCGCTACATAATGGATTGGTACATTAAAGCTTTTCACGAAGTTTACAGTAGCTTGTAAATCTTCAGGTCCTTGAACTGGATCATTGCCATATTGGCGAATTTTATATTTATCAGTCTCATGTTCATACATATAATTGTTGACAGTAAGCGTATAGGTCCCATTCTTATCAATTGGTGTTCCATCAGGAAGATAGACCTCCTTTCTCATCCATTTGATGGAGATCTTCCAGGTCAAAATATCCTAAGTCACGTATACATAAGTCACCTGTTTGCACTGTTTGTAAGCATGTGGAACCATAGGTTCGATCATTTTGTTTACCTGGGCCAGAGTGCACATGCAAGAATTGACCACTGAGAAGATCGTATTCCAATTGGATCTTCACACCAGCTGTATGACTACTTCCTCCTGATCCTTGGTAAGTTGAAGCAAAAGCATCTGGAAGTTGAAACGTAGTAGAATCCAAGATTCGTATACGCTGAAACTGAGAAGCATAACGATGAGAAAGAGCCTGAGAAGTTTGTATCTTCTGAGTAAGCAAGGAAGTGAATACGTTTTGTAGGAGTCTGACTGCTGAAGGATTAAATCGTTGATTGAGTCCTTCGGGACTCATTAATACACCGGTTGAAGATTCTAGACAGCAACATAGCTGAGTTAAGGAAGTATTCGCTACCTTTTGGCTTAACCATACGCACAAAGCAACTAAGTCTTTCGCTTGATACTTACTGGACCTCTGAACAAAACCTACCTTTTTGGCCAAATGTTTGAGGACATGAGGAGACAAAGATTGTTGCAATTCCAGTGAGAAGAGGTTCAGTTCATCTGAAACGTCTCGAGACATAAAAAGCACCATCCTTTCCATCATATTACAGAAAGGATAGCGCTTTTTTCGTTTAGGGGGTAATAATTTGCCTTAGCTTGATGGGCATGTGACGCTACCCCTTAAAGAAAAAAAATAAACCTCTTTTTTAAACGGCACTGAATTAGTTACCATAACCCGTCCTTCAAAAAATATCTGCAAATACTCTGTTTAAATCTTAATAAACAATTAGTTCCAAAGTGATTATCAATAAGGTTGGAGGTGCGATAACTAATCTTCTTCCAATCTTTTATTTCACAAAGTCTCGCTGTTTTTAATAAGTCATTCATACAAGCAAGCTAGTTTACATAAACCACCTTATCAGAAGTAAATCCATTGGAACCCTCGATTCCAATGAATTTTTCTATTTAGGTACTTGTCCAAACTCTTTTCATCCTTTTACATAAACTAGTGATATAACCTCTTCTAACGCAAACATGATTTAAATAAAAAAGTATTATTATCATTTAAACCCTCAAGCGACTGGAGCTACCGAAGACACAGGACCAACTGGACCAACCTTTTTAGCAGCCATCATGTTACCGGGGAACTCATCTTAATAGTATTCTTTATCACTAAATAACGCTTGAAACTCCTTATCATCTGCGAAACATCGAAAAACAAATCCATTGAGCAATCTTGTCTTACCCAAACAATTACCTCTATAAATGGAGTGAACTCATCTTTTAATGGTTATTTTCTAACCTTAGGGTTAACTTTAGTTGAATAGTCTTCTGTTAGGTGAGGCTCCTGTATAGAGATACGCTGCTGCCCAAAAATGTCGAAAGACGCCAATGGGTCAACAGGAAAAATCGGATTATGATTTTTCTTAATGTAGCTGGTAAAACCTATGCTATACAATGCTAAAACTCAACAAGGGGAGACATTTAAGCATTTTTTTTTGTTTTTTATGGCTCCTTTCTGTGTGAAAGGAGCCTTTATATTTTGGAGGTGAGGAATGCATGGGCACTGACGACCCCAATTCGTTGGAAAAACGCAAGTCGACAACAAGAAAGAGGCAACGAAGGTCTTCATGTCCTCTTGTAACAACTAAGAAGACTCATAACCTTTAATGCCTTGATCTATAACGCGAGGTGTAATGTAAATATGATTAAAATGTATTTATACAGTCATGAGAACCAAAAGATGACCACTGAGTCTAACCTATCTAACTTGCAAGAGCATTTAAAACATCCTAATAATTTGTTGTGGATTGATATTTACGATGTAAAAACCCCTGAATTATATAAAGTGGCAAAGATTTTTGATTTTCACCCTTTAGCAATAGAGGATTGCCTGCATGACAGTCCTCGGGCTAAGATCGACAACTACGAAGATTACCAGTTCTTCGTTTTACATGCCCTTCGGTATAAAGAAGAAGAAGATAAGGAAATTACGACCCTAGAGTTAAACGTATTTGTCGGCCCCAATTACGTAGTGACAATCCATAAGGAAAAATTGAAATGGCTTGGCCAGATGGATATGATTTGTTCTAAGAACACAAAATACATGGATAAGGGTGCAGATTTTCTATTGTATGCTCTTGTAGACGGCATAATGGATGAATACTTTCCGATTCTTGACCGCATTAACATCCGTATTGATGAACTAGAAGATGAGATTTACGATGAAGAAATAAGGGGAGTGACAGAAGAATTCCTTGCACTAAAAAGAACAATCATTTTAATTCGACGCGTCATCCTTCCTCAGCGTAGGATATTCATGACTGTGGACGGAAAGTGGAAGTTTGAAATACGGGAAGAAAATGCGCCGTTTTATGTGGATTTAATTGACCATCTCGAGAGGATAGTGGACTCTACTGAAACGTACAGAGATCTTGTAAACAGTGCTTTGGAGACGTATTATTCCATTATTAACGCAAAATCCTCTGAAAAGTTAAACGTTTTGACCATCATTTCAACCGTAATGTTACCATTAACTTTCGTAACCGGTTTTTTTGGAATGAATGTCCCTTTACCCTATCAAGATTCTCCATTCTCAACGATCATCATTTTAGGGATCTTAGTCATTTTAACCTGGGGCATGTGGAAATACTTTAAAAAAAATCGCCTGTTATAATTAAAACCTTCGGATAAAATGGGGCACAGTTCAAGAGGTTGGGTACCTTTTATTTAGATGAAAATGTTCCTGCAAACTCATGGAAATCAACACCTAATTTTATTTATTCATAGTTCGTAAAAGTTAATGTTAATTCGCGAACGTTCGCAAACTGTTTTATTACTAAAATGAACACTAAAGCTGGCTGTTTTGTAAAGAAATAGCACCGTTCAGAATTGTCTACTTTTACGAACCTACAGCTTTCATAATTAGATAAATAAAGATGAAATAGAAAAAGCTCTAGTGGTTAATCTAGCAAACCCTTGCTACATCAAGGTTGTATAAAATCCTGAATAAACGATAAAAAACAAACAAACGCCAAACTCTTGAACCATATGGGTTTGGCGTTTTTGCTATCTTCTTATAGTTGACATTATGTTAACTAGATTTGTATAGAGCATTCATATGTTCCTTAGAAACCTTATTCCGTAAACGGGCTATTTTGCGGAATAAGGTATGTTAAAATTTAGATATTATGTATATTAAGGGAGGTATTAAGTATGTCAACAACTGCTATAACCATTGTATCTATATTTTCTGCCGTTATATGGATTGCGGTGTCCCGAGAAGTTGTTAAACCTACAAAAATGATAAACAGGCAAAAAATGATAACTTTATTGTCTGCAGGAACCTTATCAACGCTAATTATAACCATTTCACTTTTTCAAAACCTCTCGTTCTTCCGTTAAAGGGCGCTTTAATTGAACAAGCAGCTAAAAGGATCTTCCAACCGAAGGTCCTTTTTCAGTACCTATAAAGATGATTATGTGAACTAGCGTTTTTTCGTTAGTTGAAGAAGAAAAATCAAAGGCATTGTATTGACTACTGTAGGTTTTGAATAAAGTTTGAGTAAAAGTATTGGACCAACCCTTATTTAGCAGCCAAAGAAAAGAAACCATTTTGAAAAAAGATTGATCAAAGGGGTTTCTTTTCTTATCAACGAGTTTGCTGTTTTGATAAAAAAGATTGGATATTTTATTTGATTTCCTCAGCCAGCTCCAAAATAATTCCTTCTGGCCCACGAACGTAGCATAATTTATAAGCGTTTTCGTAGTTTTGTATCTCACCAATAAGTCCTGCGCCTTTCTTTGTCAATTTGGTAACAAGGGCTTCAATATCTTCAACAGCAAAGGCAATATGCTGGATACCCAGAGTATTTGCTAAAGGATGCTGTATCCCATTTTCATCTGATGGCGTGTGAAATTTTACTAGTTCTATATTTGCGTCACCATCTGGCGTTCGCAACATTACTAGTTCTATATTTGCGTCACCGTCTGGCGTTCGCAACATTGCAACTTCCTCTTTACCGTCTTGAAGCCCTATTATCCGCTCCATCCGCTCCACCCACTCGCCTTCCACTTTTCCTTCCCCTAGCATTTCAAGGCCAAAGTCAAGAAAAAACGCTTTCGCGGCAGGAAGATCATTGACGATTATACCCACATGATCTATTCTATGGATTTTCATATTTCATACCTCCTTTTTCCTAATTTTATCACATATGTCTCCTAAAGATTTCTTCTCGATTGCTTAATAGCTTTTCCTCTTTATTCAACAAACTGTCCCTTTAACGGAACAATTTATTTTCAATTAACAATTCATTAATCCACCTTTTATTTAGATGTTCTTTCCCTTCATTATAAAAATGCCCCTTTAGATAACCATATCCAAAGGGGTAAAAACGTCGCGACTTTATTCAAAACATCGTATCTTTTTTATAAACATCGCGACTTTATTTCAAACCTACAACTACAATTAAAGTTGTTATATTTACAATAAAGATGTTTAAAACTCAAAAAAAACTCGTTTAATCATTGGTATGTGAACTAACTATATTTGATAGGAGTTGATCATAATGGAACCCTCTTTATGGATAGCTGTATTTAGTTGTTTTGTTATTGTTTTTATTCTATTTTTCAGTAGGAGTTTTACTTTCGGAGTGGTCGTAACGATTCTATAGTAGTTGATTGCTTAAATTTAAATCAACAGCTCTTTAAATTCTTCTATAAACCTTCAATCCAAAAATATATGAAATTAATATTATTAACACCATCCAACCGAACGACACCCACAGATCATTTCCAACAGGCTGCGAGTCTAACAGATTTCTAATAGTTTGAATAATCGGTGTCATTGGTTGATTTTCCGCAAAGATTCGGATGATCTTCGGCATTCCTTCGACAGGAACAAATGCAGAACTGATAAAAAGCAGCATTAATAAGATATATGAAAAAGAACTTGCTCCTTCAATACCTTTAGCAGCCAATCCAAATGGCACTGAAATCCACGTTAATGTTAGCGAAAAGAGAGTTATCAATAGTGCCACAAGTAGCCATTCAGCAAATGTTGCATCACTTCTAAATCCAGCTATAAATCCTACTATTAATACGACCATTATTGAAACTAACATAAAAATAACTGAAGCTATTACCTGACCACCTAGTACAGATGATTTGGCTATGGGCATTGACTTAAATCTGTCAAACATCCCTGAAGTTTTGTCTAAATTTATCCGTAACGAGGTGTAAGCAGATCCTGTAGCAATCGTCATTAACAGAATTCCGGGAAGAATATAATTAATATACTCATCTTCAGACACCCCAGCAATTTGAATAGCACCACCAAATATGAAAACCATACCCAATAACATCATAACCGGCATCGCAACAACCGTAAGAAGCGTGTCGATACTACGTATATTATGTTTAATGATCCGATTTGCAAGCGTTAATGTATCACTTAAATTTTGAAAAACATTCATAATTTTCATCCTTTCGAAAGTGTCATAAATACATCATCAAGGGTTGGAGTAATCATTTTGAACGTTTTGAGTTCAATTTTTTCAGTTGTTAGGGCATTCAACACGTTTAAAGTCGTTGTGATGTCCTCTGTTAAATCAATGGAAATCTCACAATCGTCTTTTTTTTCAGGAGAATAGGATTCAAAGAGTTTTAAAGCTATCTCGGTGTCTTCATTACGATTAAATACAAGAAGTAATTTATCTGCTCCAGCAATACGTTTCAATTCATCAGGGGTTCCACTAGCAACAATTTTTCCTTCACGTAAAAAGCCTATCTGATCAGCTAAATAATCTGCTTCTTCTAAATATTGAGTCGTTAAAAAGATGGTTTTCCCTTGAGACTTCATTTCTTTAATCGTATTCCAGAGCTCCTGCCTGCTATTCGGATCCAATCCAGTAGTAGGTTCATCCAGAAAAATGATTTCTGGATTCCCAACTAAACTCATGGCTAAGTCGAGACGACGACGCATTCCTCCTGAATAATTTGAAACAGCTTTATCTTTGGCTTCAGTCAGATCAAACTTTTCTAACAAACTTTCGGCAACTTTTCTCGAGTTGCGTTCGTGTCGTAATTTAGCAATTAAATAAAGGTTTTCGTATCCAGTGAGTACTCCGTCAACAGTGGTATTCTGGGAACTAAAGCTAAATAACTTTTGTGCCAATACCGGATTGTTAGGGACATCTATGTCCTGGATTGTCACTTTCCCTCCATCACTATTTAGTAACCCGGTAACAATTTTTAATAGGGTACTTTTCCCAGCCCCGTTCGCCCCTAATAAGGCATAAACGGAACCTTGCTTCAAAGTGATATTGACATCTTTTAAAACCTCATTCCCTTTAAAGCTCTTTTTTACATTTTTGATGTTAAGGACCGTTGAATTCATGGCTCTCTCTCCTTTACTCAATTGAACCCCTAAGTTTTTTCTTCATTTTATCCATCCATGTTTCTTCTGGAAATTCTGCTAATAATGAGTCGGCAAATTCGGCAATATCATCTCCTACTACATCTCGCACGCATAAGCCATCCGTAGCACTATTCTCAAACATCTCTAAAATATTTTTCAAAATCTCAAACATGCCTGATCCCTTTGCAAAATTCCACATGTATTTTTCAATTGCTTTCATCGCCTTTCTGTATTCTTCTGGTAATTTATTCACTCGTTTTTTATAGGCACGATATTCTCTTTTTTCTTGCATCATTTTTTTAAACATTTCTTTTCTCCTTTATTTCATTCATTTTTTCTTCTAAGAATGTCCAACGCTCCCAAAATTCCTTTAACTCTTGTTCTCCTTTAGCGTTTAGCGTGTAAAATTTTCTCGCAGGTCCAAGCTCTGACTTTTTCTTCTCAATCTCGACGAGCCCTTTTTTCTCGATTCGAACAAGAATGGTATAGACAGTTCCTTCCACAATATCGCCAAAACCTAAATCGTTTAGGTACTTAGTTATTTCATAGCCGTAAGTTTCTCCAGCATGGATCTTTTGAAGCACCACCCCTTCAAGAACACCTTTAAGCATTTCAGTTAAATCTTTCATATATCCTCCTAATAAACTACTTAGTATTACCAAGTACTACTATATAGTATTACAAAGTAGCCGTTGTGTGCAACCCATTTTTTATTTTTTTTATAGTTATGTAGTAAAACCGAACATTCTTCCCTCCCGAAAGAGGAGGGAAAAACATCTGACTGATTTCAAAGAAGTGGCGGTAGAAAGAGGAAATTACATGAACACATCTTTATCAAAAGTCCCAGCCCATATACTATGTCCCCACAAAAAAACTCCGTTCCACACTGGAAAGAAACTGAACGAAAACGGAGAGTCCACTTGGGTCGAAAAAGTGAGGAAAAACACTGAAAAGGATACGATTTAATGGCATGAGGGAACCAACTGAAAAAAACAGGGAACCGTCAGAACCCTGACGGGGCAAGAATTGGAGGAGAACAGCCTTTAGAAAAACGATTGGATCAAGATTGAATTTGATTGAAAATGAGAATGGACTTATATTAATTTACGATTGGGATTTTTTCCGATAATGGCATAAAAAAACCGAAGGTCTGCCGGGAAAAGTACCGGAAAAACCTTCGGTTTTGGAAACTTATTTTTATTTTAGTACCCTTAATTTTTTCTAAGGAAGGGAACTTTTTTATAGAGACAAAAACATCGCATCTTTTTTATAAACATCGTGACTTTATTTCAAATCCACAAAAATACATCAGATTGAGTAAATTTATAAAATGAAAAAACAAGATTACTCATTTAATCAAATTTAAAGAGTAAATGGGAATTAAAATTGGCAAATGAACAATTAAGTAATAGCACAATTTTTCCGTTGGGACAAAAAGTTGAAGCAAACTTTATCGGTGATGCATACTTACAAATGATATTTACTGATCCAACACCACTCAACACATCAGTTGGAAATGTAACCTTTGCTCCAGGAGCTCGCAATAGCTGGCATTCACACAAAGTTGGGCAAGTTTTATTAGTTACTGGTGGAGAAGGTTGGTATCAGAAAGAAGGAAAATCAGCTCAATTACTTAAAACGAGTGATGTGGTGAATATTCCGCCAAATGTGAAACATTGCCATGGTGCCACAAAAGACAGTTGGATTGTACACTTAACTTTATCTTATAAAGGGAATCAATCTACAGAGAAAGGGCACAAAGGGAAACTAAAATTATCCTTAGCATAGGAAAGCTAAAAATTAAACTTCCAAAAAAATGTATTAGCGTGGGTTTTATGTCATGTTGGCGGGACCCCTTGATCATCTAGCAAACCCTTGCTACATCAAGATTGTATAAAATCCTGAATAAACGATAAAAAACAAACAAACGCCAAACTCTTGAACCATATGGGTTTGGCGTTTTTGCTATCTTCTTATAGTTGCTATTATGTTAACTAGATTTTGTATAGAGTATACATAGAAGTTGTTATTAACCTTTCTTATTAGGTTCTTGTATTTGAAGCAATTCAACAAAAACATTTAACATGTCCTGTATTTGAATTCGATTATCAACAAAATGTTGCAGATTAAATCCATTAAAAAGAGCCATGCTAGCCGTCGCTAAAGTTCTAGCATCCAATGGACTTCCGACAATACCTTCGTCCTTAATTTTCTGAAATAAATGTGTAAGGAATGACCTCCATTCCTCCATCTGGAGAATAAGCTTTTCTTTTATCTGAGGTAATTCATTCGAAACCATACATCCTTGGAGAAGCATAGGAGAAGATCCCTTTTCATAAGCCTCATTCACTAAACGCATAGAATATTCTTTAAATGTATTTAGTAAATCACAATCTTTTTGAGTAAGAGCCTCCTTTAAATCCTCAAAATAGAAATCAATACCTTCTTTTATCAACCTCAGTAAGAACTCCTCTTTGGTGGAAAAATGAGCATAGAAAGCACCTTTAGAGTAGCCAGCATGTTTTACAATTTGATCAATGCTTGTACTAGAATAGCCTTGCTTAGAAAACAATTCAATTCCTGATCGCATTAATTTGTTGATGGTTTCTTCTGATTGTTTTTGATGATGATTTAACATAAAAAACCCCTTTTAAAAAACTGAATATTTCATTAATAGTAACACATTCCTATCATATAATAAATTGATTAATACCGACTAGTTGGCATTTTTAAAAAAAAAAACGTATAAAGGAGTTGGTTGTTAATGACATTAACTAGTCAGATTAAATATTTCGAACCTTAAAAGAAAAAATGAATTCGACTATATTTAACTGGTGTGTAATTTATAAATAGGGAGTGGTTGAAGTGAAAACGATTTACAGTCTCATGTTTACTGTTGCTGTTACCTTTTTAGCGATGTTCTCCTTTTCTAATGTATCTTTTGCGGCCGGGGAAAGTCAGTACGATTTAATTGATGGGAAACAGGTATCGACAAATGCAAATGATCCCAAAGTCAAACATATTTACTATACAGGGGACGAACAGGGGAATGAAGTTCGTTTAGGGTTTACAACACAGCAAAAAGTAGATGATTATATCAAAAATGAAAAGAAAGTAGAGAAAGAATCAAATGTAGACAGTAACTTTCAAACTTTGGGATCTGGGACTTGTTGTACTGATTTTTATACAGGTGATAATAAAAGTGGATCGTACCATGCTCTCAGGTTAGGATATACTATAGGTAGTATTACTACTGAGTGGGGAAGATCTTGGAATGACGTTATATCCTCAATCAGTACAGCTAGTCAAGGAACAACTACCTTGTATCAACATACGTATAGAAGTGGAGGCTATATTAGGTTTAACAACGCTTACTACTGGGGAAAAACAATAAACTTATCAAACTACAAATTTAGTAATGGTGTTTCGGCAAATAATAATGCATCTTCCCTGTACGTTTTAAAATGACTTTATTGTTGTTTATTTTGATAAAAATGGGTATAGGATGAAGAAAATTATACAACTATTTTTCAACACCACACCATTTTAAAACAGTGTTATCTGTGTTTAACAAAAGGATCTTCAATTAGAGGATCCTTTTTCATTACCTATAGGCGTGATTATGTGAACTAACGTTTTTTCGTTAGTTGAAGAAGAAAAATCAAAAGCATTGTTTAACAGAGTCTATTTTAAAGAAGTAACAATCAAAAAAGTTCGTAAAAGACGTTAAGGAATCAACTTTTTTTTTCTTCTTCTTAATGAACTAAAGCACCCTATAGTTTAAGTATAATATTTCACAAAGAAAAAAGAACATTCATTTAATGTGCCTTAGAGTAAAGGTTCGAGTTTCTTTAATATCACGCTTAGTTTTTTAGACATTTGACAGGATCAATTCTGATGGATTCCCAGTTTCCTTCAGAATCCTTTTTATATTGAGAAATTAATACATCTGTATCATTTGTTAATTGATAAAAGATAAACCGATAATCGGCTCCATCCGTACCAATATAATCAATGGTTTTGACGTAACCATCTTGTTTAGTAGGTAGCTGTTTTTTTATTAATTTGCACCATTCTCCATACATAATAGCAACGACTGCTTCTGCATCATGCTGCCAGAGATGATAGGGTGCACATAGGAAGTCCTCTCCGTACAATTTCATCTGTTCAATATTATACAGGTTTTGAACTTTTTTTAATTGGACATAACCGTAATAATAAGCAAAATAGGTGACACCTTTTGATGAACCTTCGATGCTTTCTAGTTCAATGAAATAAGGAACAATACCTTTTTCATCAGGAAGTCTGTTCATCTTAATTAAATTTAGATGTCCAATTCCAGCAAACGATTGAAGATATTCATTATAGGAAACCCTTTTGTGATAGTCTTTAGTAAAAAAGTTATAAGCAATTGGATAGGGCAACTTTGCCATCCCGACAGTTCCGCAACCACCCAGCTGGTTTTGAGTGAGGTTTTCTGCCTCTCTTAAAATACTAAAGTAGTTTAAAACAGTTTCATCAGGAGTCCGAGTTAATGTTGCAGGGAGTTTAATTTCTTTGTAGTTTTTTTCATAATAGGGATCAAAAAATTGGCTGTTCTTGACAAGGGTATTTTTAATAGGGAGGCGGGAAGGACGAAAGTATTTTTCGGCATCTCTGGTACTTATTAACGAAGTTTGGTTTCGTTCAACTGGTTGTCCAAATGTTTGCGGTTCGTATTGAGCACCCATAACGAGAGTCAATTTTTTTCTGGGATAATGATTGAACGTCTGATTTATCCATTTTGTAAAGTGTTTCAATTAGACTCCCCCTTCAAGAATATAATGTTTTACCTTATTCACTTTTTTGCAAGATTATTAATATTTATGATATTTAAAAGTAGCCACTAAAATAGAATCGGACTCATTTCTTGCGCCTATTAGTTTAAGGTGAATTATTGTAGTTGTGAGAAGAATTATTGATTTTTATTCTTAGCTTAATAAGAAGAGCTGCCAAAATGACAGCTCCGAACTTTCGGGGACTTTGGCTATGCTTCGCTAAAAGTAACAGATTCTGCTTTATACATTTTTCCATCCCAATGATACTTAACTTTTAGGCTACCAATACTTGCCTCGGGAATAGATACAAATACAGTAGTATAACCATAAAGAACACCATTTTCAGGCTTATAATCCTCCATTGAGCCTACTCCTGGACGGTCAACAGGTGTGTAGTAACCAAATTTTAAATAGTCCACTAAGTATTTCTTTTTACCAATTTGAATAGCAATTTCATTGCCGTTTTGTTCCATCTTTACAAATCGTTTGACTGCATCATTGATTGATTCAACTGGCGCTTCTTCATATCTTCGATAAGGGTCATGTACTTGATTCAAAACATGAATTTCTTTTGTGGATACTCCAGAACCAGCACCAGAAATAAATGCGACAATAATTTCTTTTAGTCCATCGCTATTAATATCTTCATAAAATAATTTAGGGAAAAACTTGGAATTATACCAATTTGGAAAGTTATATAATAATTCACCACCTACACTGTTAGTCCTCCATGTAGTGTCATAGCTTCGCTTGTTATACAAGATCTACGTCCCAACCAGCCTCAAACATGTTTCTACAAGTAGGGGGCGGACAGTTTAGTTCACGGGATCATGTCCCACGCACCCGTACGTTCCACTAACGGGGTGCTTTAGTGAAAGAAAAATTTGCATAAAACACCCCTTTTTTATGCAGATACCATGTTTCTTCAGAAGCCGAAAATGTTGATTCATCAACAATATATAAAATCATGTATAAATAATTAAAATGGACAATTCAAAACCCCTTGGTGCTCAAGGGGTTTTGTGTTTCGGAAGTTCCGAAAAATTGACTTTGGTTTGTATACAGTATTCATCTAATTTTTTGGAGCCTTGTTGAACTAACGTTGCATCATTTACTTAAACAAGGAAAAATAAAATGTTATATTCTGTTAAATGATATAATGAAATTATTATCTTAAAAGGGAGTCAGAAAATGAATAAACATCTAATGTCTTTTTCTATTATTTTCTTAGGACTATGCTTACTTTTAGGTTCTTGGTTTATTTCACAGTCTTTAAAATCCGAACAGGTTAATCCAAAACAGGAAGAACAATTCAGGTTTGAATTAATCTCACCAAATGATAGTAATATCATAATATTTGATAAGCAAAGTGGAGAGTATTGGCGAAAGTTTATTGAACCTAATGATGGACCGGCAGATTGGGAGAAGCAAAAATCACCAATTTCCACATCATCAAAATAAATCTATTGTTGTTCCAATGGGTATCTTAATTCAATAAGCAGCTAAAGGATCTTCCAATTGAAGATCCTTTTTCAGTACCTATAAGCGTGATTTATGTTAACTATAGTCCCTTACAAATAAGATTTTAGTTGCCTGATGGCAACGGTTTAGCCTTAAAGGCTAGTATTTTAAAAAATTATCAAACTTTGTTTTAAATCCACACCAAAGGCCGAAAAATCGACTTATTGGACAGCCCCTTTTTTTATTAATACGATGCAGTCGTTGCTTTACCAAGTAATGTACGGGTGGAGTTATAATGACCTCCAAATGCATATGCGGAGTAACCATTTCCATCATAAACCATAGGAGTGAAACAGGAACGTTGACCTTTGTTAACTACACCATTTCCTCCCTTATCTTGACAACTATACATTTTTCCATCCTGGTTCCGACCAAGCGTAGCGTTCGCTTCCCAAGAGTGTGTGGCTACACTATCCAGAATGATTCTTGCCCATGCAGTTTTGCAACTCGGGCTGTATCTTAATTCGATTTTCCCTTTTCCATCAGACAATCTTTTGGATGCTTTCACTACTCCATCCAGCGAACAACCGGTTGATAACGGACTTGCACCATCAAAATTCAAATTTTGAGCAGATGCAGAAGAAGCGAAAATAGACAGGGCAACCCCTAGGGAAACAATCGTGATCCCAACTTTCTTGAAAATCATAATGTATCTCCTAAATGTATTTTGGATCCAAATAGAGTTTATTCGATAGGAAAATGAAAATGCCTTCTTCATAAGAATAGACTTTTTTAGTATCTTTTCTCATATTACTAATGTTCCATTAAAGATATTAGATAATTTAATCTGATAAATTACTGCACCAAATTCAGCTGATTGATGAATTGAAAAACTTATTAAAACGAACACTGGCAATCAAAAAGCCTGCTACACCAAAAGCTAATAGGATGATGACGGTAACCCACACGTCACCAAGATTCGCACCGCGAATCATCACATCCTGTAATCCTTGCTGGGCCCAAAACTGAGGAGTGAATTTTCCAATAACCTTGGCAAAGGCTGGCAAGAAATCATAGGGGAACCATAAACCACCGACAACGGCACCACCCATGGTTATAATTTGGACAAAAGCAACACCTTGGTTTTCACTGTGAACAAATACAGAAAGCAATAAACCTAAACCTGTTGCGCAAATGGCCAGACTAACGACAATAAAAATGATCGACAGAACATTACCTATTTTTAAATCATAAACAATCTTCCCAAACAACAATAAGACAGCAGATTGGGTAACAACGACCAATATATTGGGCACCCACATTCCAATTAAATAATGAAATGATTTCATTGGAGTGCTGCGCAAACGTGACAGCATCCCTGATTCCTTATCTTTAATAAAATTACGGACCATCGTTATCATAATAAAAAACACAAACATGACCGTGTATCCTGGAACAACCTGAGTAATCATATTTAACTTCACTGCATTCTCCTTTATTTCTTTTAATTGGACCGGTGGAGTTAAAGTCGTCTTCGCTTGTGCTTCATTTTGCCCTAAAGTCTGGAGGGCTTGGGTTAATTTCGTTTCACGAAAGGTTGTTGCTATGTTCTCGAGCACTGCCTTTATTGGGGCAACCGCTGTGTCGGCTGTCGCATCACGATACAGCTGGATATTTGCTTGTTCACCAGCTTTGATCTTTTCTTCATATCCTTTCGGGATGACTAACAAAGAAGTTGATTTTCCATTTTTAATTTTTTCAATTTGTTCCTTCATTGTAATGGTCTTATCCTGCTTTACTTCAAAGCCGGGTATATGTTTGATTTGTTTGACAAACATTGCTGACATGTCAGAGTGGTCTTGGTCATAAAAAGATATGGTGATGGTGTCCGATGCATTTCCAAAAATAGAAGCAAAAATGATAATAAAAAAGATTGGTAATAAAAACAGCCAAAAAAACGTCCCCTTTTCCTTCAATAGGACTTGAATTTCTTTACGAATTATACTTTTTATCATTTAGTCCTCTCCTTTTATTCATTTAATCCCGGAGCGTCGTCCCTGTTAACGTTAAAAAGACACTCTCTAGTGATGGCCTCATCATTTCTAACGCTTTAACAGTTATTCCTGTTTCATGAAAGGTATGAGAGATTGTCTCCATTGAATTCAGAACATGATCCGTTTCAAGCAGCCAGCCTTTTTTATACTCACTCACATTTTTAATTCCAGGAATTACAGGTGCTTCAAGCTGGTTATCTAGTTCTAGATAAATAGCTTTTGTTGCATATTGCAGAAGAAGTTCATTAAGGTCTCCTTGCACAATGACTCTCCCATTATCAATGATGGTAATATCATCACAAAGAGCCTCGACTTCTTCCATATAGTGAGTGGAATATATGATTGTAACGCCTTCAGAACGTAATAAGCGAATAATCTCAAATATATGATTACGTGATTGTGGATCAATTCCTACTGTTGGCTCATCAAGAATGACCAATTTAGGATTGTGAAGAAGAGCAGCAGCAATATTAATTCTTCTTTTCATTCCACCTGAATACGTATGTATGGGATCATATGCTCGTTCACTTAAACCCACTTGCTCCAATACTTCAATTATCCTTTCTTTCAGCTTTTTCCCTTTCAGTCCATACATTTCACCAAAGAAGACGAGATTGTTAAAAGCTGAAATCTTGTCATACAAGGTTATCTCCTGAGGTACATAGCCGACCAGCTTTCGGATATCATCACCAGATTTACGAATGTCTTTGCCAAATACATCTACATTTCCACTGTCAGCCTCAATAATCCCATTAATAATTTTCATGGTGGTTGATTTCCCAGCTCCATTTGGCCCAAGTAAGCCAAAACAACTGCCTTCTTTTACGCTAAAGGAAACATCCTCAAGAGCACTTTTCGATCCATATCTTTTTATTAGTTTATTAACCTCCAGGGTTCTGTTCATTATTTCTCCCCTCCCAAAATATCTATATTTACAATTTTTATAATATATCATTCTGAATAAAAAGAAATACCCATAAAAGGAATCTTTTTCATAATACACTCAAATGTAGCTTTGAAAAAAAGTTTGATAAAAATACTCGGATAATACTATTAAATAAAAAAATTCCTAAGAATCAGTGGACTATTTTTATCAATCTTTATTAGAAATTATCAGTCATTTTTACAAATTTATTTACACAGGCTATTGATCTTTGACAAGCGGGCGAATTCCTTGAAAAGGATTGTGCTCTATTAGTTTTTTTTGCTATTTGTGAAGAACGATAAATTTAGAAAACGAACAGAACGAAAAACGACTTAGTCTATAAAAATCATTAATCACAATGGTATAATATAGGTAAAGGTGAATCGAATTAAAACGATTAAAGGACCCAATAGTATGTCTACAATTTAGTCCAATCATTCTTTGAAAACGATACATGGGAGGATTTACATGTCTGATGTGAAAAAGGTTCTAATTGTAGGAGGAGGCATAGGCGGATTAGCAGCGGCAATCGCATTGCAAAAAAAGGGTATTAAGGCGGAAATTGTTGAACTTCAAAAGGAATGGAATGTTTATGGGGTCGGCATTATTTTGCAATCCAATGCGCTTCGTGCAATCGATGAACTTGGGCTGACTGAAGAATTTTTAGCCAGTGGAACGACCGGCTCATTCTTACATATTCGTGACTCCCAGGGAAATATGATTTTTGAAGCGCCAACCCCTTCTTCTGGAAAGTTTAATAAAACAGGAGGAATCCCTAGAAGAGTGCTGCACCAAATTTTATATAACGCGGCCATCCAACATGGTACAAAGATTCGTATGGGTACCACCGTGGAAGTTATTAAAAACATAGACAATGGTGTTTATGTGGAGCTTACCGATGGTACTTCAGGTGCATATGATCTACTAATAGGGGCCGATGGAGTGAAGTCAAAAGTTCGTAAATTGGTGTTTGGAGACATTGAGCCGGTATTTGTAGGCCAGGCTGTTTGGCGCTATTCGTTGAATCGGCCAAAGGAAGTAGAAAACATTAGTATGTTTTATGGGCAAAAAGCAAAAGCTGGTATCATCCCGATGACAAAGGATAGTGTATATATTTTTATTGTTACAGCAGAACCAGGAAATCCGCGGAAACCAGAGGACCAGCTTCATATACTGATGCGTGAAGCCTTCAAAGAATTTGGTGGATTAATAGCTGAATTAAGTGAACAAATTTCTGACCCAAAAGAAGTGATATATCGCCCCCTTGAGACACTTCTCGTTGAAAACCCATGGTATCGTGGCCGTATTCTACTAATCGGTGATTCAGCCCACGCAACGGTGCCTCATTTAGCGCAGGGAGCAGCGATAGCAATAGAGGATGGACTTGTATTAGGTCAATTGCTTCAACAAGATTTACCAGTCGAAGACATACTTAAAAAATTCATGAACCGACGATTTGACCGCTGCAAGTTTGTTGTCGAAAATTCTAATACTTTAGTTAAGTGGGAACTCTTGCAGTTAGAAGGAAAGCTACCTAAAGAGAATGAACCCAATGCTATTGTTGCACAGAGCTTAATGAAAATGACAGAGCCGATTTAACTTGTGGATGTTGAAAAGAGCAACTGCGCCACCATTGACATTTACAAACTGAATCTGTCACAGCATCGGCCGCTTTCGCTACATCCGTACCGTTCCCCTTTTCTTGAGCTTCTTTAACAATGGTTTGATAACTTTTACCTATAAATTCATATAGGCCTGTATTGCTAATTTGAGCATCTGCATAGGAAGCTACAAATTCATCTTTAGCTATCCATTCAATCTTTTCGTTTCCTATTTCATTTTGTGTAATGAATGCCTTTAATGCTTGCTCAGCTTCAAGACGTCCCTTTTCTTCACCCACATTTTCAAACCAGTTGAATTTAGAAACCTTTTGAATAAGTGCTATAGTACGAGTTTCCCGTTCAGACCCAGACTGCTGCTCTTTTTCTTTTAACTCTGCCATCACCTAGTCTCCCTTTCCATTACTAAATGTATTTGGATATATGATATTTTAAGGAAACAATCATGCGCCTATTTCCATTTTCGATTTCAGTTCCTCTGGAATGGACTGCGCCTTTGGTTTATGATCTGTTACAGATGCATAGGCGCGTAGCTCATATCCTTCTGCGATGACGTCATTACCTTTCATAAAAGTATGGGTCAGCTTAAAAAGCTTATCACGAATTTCTATCGCTTCCGTTTGAATCTGGACATCATCTTCATGAAATAAGGGGATTCGAAAGCTGCAATATTCTTCAAGTAAAGGAACCCCTATTTGAGTCTCTGTAAATAATTTAGATGTAGGATGGCCAAGTGTTTTGAAAAAATGATGCGTAGCTTCATCCATCCAGCTATAGAAATTCGGGTAATATACGATTCCTGCTGCATCCGTATCTCCCCATTTCACTTAAAAATCATAAGTAACTGCACCCATCTAATCACCTCTTTGTTTTTAATTAGTATTTTGTTGTCAATTCCGGCGGACCAGATCTCGGACCAGATGGACCTTCATCAAGCCAGCGTCCAATCGACGGGACAATGGTTGAAAGTGAAGCAGCCACCTCTTTTTTTCTGTTCATATAAGAGGATGATCCTTGAATATGATGAAGGGCCATATTTTTTCTTCTGAAGAAAATCTCGCCAAAAAAACTGCACCTCCAATTGTTAGTTGTATCTAACAATTGGGGTGCAGTTCAACGTTAAGGAATCGACTTTTTTTACTTACAATCACTCCACACACATTGTTTCAATTTCTTGAATATACTTGCTTTAAAGAAGGAGTGAGACAATTGTATGGACTTAAATGATAATTATATTATTATTCTTCTCAGAGAAATCTCAAATTTATTATTTAGTGGCAATCTAACGGAAACTTTGATTTTTGCAGCCCGGATCAGGACTGTAACTAACGATAGAATGGCAAGATATTTTTTCATTTTATTAATAATTATCTTACGAATCATAAATTCGAGTGAGAATCTTGTAGCAACAAATGAGTCAAGTAACGATACCGTAGCTACCTCTTCTTAGAAAGCTTTATAATCTCAATAGAGTAAAGGCTTATTGGTACATAATCAAATTAGCATTAAATTAAGACTTCATAATGTCTCATAAGACTTGTATCAAACTGCTTATCGTTGTAAATCAGCATTTTCCTGACTCTACTCCTTCTAGCACTAGTCGAGTAGAAGGGAACCTTTCTACCTTGCGGTAGATTATGTTCCTCCCCCCTCACAGAACCGTGCTTGCGCTATTCACGCACACGGCTCCTCCTAGTTACCATTCACAAAATGTAGCTAATCTCTTAGATTCAGATTTTGCTAATTCTGCTATCCTTAGTAGTTTTGTTTCCATTTATCCCTACCTCTGAGTGTAGTAAATGTTTCCCTAGTAAGGGCGATAACTGATAGCTAGCCTTTCCTCCATCGGCATTACCCAACTTCATTGGTACTACGCTGCTATCCGACTCCCTACACAGCATTTGGTTTCCTTGCTTTTTATCGCTTGTACACCATACTCTTCTAACAAGAATAAAGTGACCATACTTATTTCCATGAAAGATCCATCAGGGTTACTTGAGTTCATTACAAAATTAAAATCTATTTTAACGGAATGGGATAGCTGGGACGGCCCACCCTTAAGACTGGGAGTTGGAAGTCTCTTTCATGGAATCGGGCATATTTCCAGAAGTTACGAGGAGGCCATTCAATCCCTTAAGTATTTGGCTAACCGGACCAAAAAGGCATAATGCGCTATGAAGACATTGGCATTAATCGCCTATTCTTGAACCAACAGCCACATGAGATCCAAAAGTTTTTAGATGAAACCCTTTCTCCCTTATGGTCTGAAAAAAGCAGGACCAATGATAATGAATTAGAAAAAACTCTATATACGTACATAGCTTTAAACAAGTCAGCTATTGAAACAGCAAAACAGCTTCATATTCATATCAATACGCTATACCACCGCATTAAGAAAATTGAAGAAATATTAAGCCTAGATTTCAGTGATCCTCATGATTTCCTAAAAATGCAGTTAGCCTGTCATTTACGTTCGACGTTCTCTCCTTTTTCTTCGGTTTGAACTATCATTTTTGATTAATTCAAAGATATTTGTGGCATTCACATCACCTTTACTTAGGGGTTTAGCCGAGATACATGTAAAATGGATCATAGGCCAGATTTTAGTTCCAGTTATGATCTATTTTATGTTATGTAGTATAATCTTTTTTCAACACTGGAATGTTTAGTTAAGTAACCGTGTATTTGTTGTCTGTAGCAATACGAAAGACATAGTATGGCACTCTAGAAGTGTAGATCCTTTTTTTCTTTCACCCCCGATGAGGAGATGAAAGTTCAGTGCCGTCATCCTTCTTCATGTTAGAAGTCTTCATTCCACGTGATGCAGGAGGCAATGGCCTTTGATTATTGCCTTCTCTGGCCATAGCCTTTTTTAAAATTTCAACTTCTTGCTTTAACCGAGGGTTTTCCTTCTGTATGGCGGCTAATTCCTTTGGGGTCATGGACTCTTCTCCTAAACCGATAGGAGTAAATTCTTTAACCCATTTATAAATGGTAACTTCTGATACGCCATATTCGCTGCTTAATTCTTTGACCGAATTACCCGAGTGATAAAGATCTACAATAGTCTTCTTGAATTCATTATTATATTTTTCACCTGTATTCTTACGTTCCAAGACGGACACATCCTCTCAAAAATCATTGTAAGGACTTAGCTAAAATGTGTCCATGAAACTATACTAACTCCATAACCCCGTTCTAAATTTAGGACGGGGTTAAAAATTTAGTTGTTTAATTTTTGATGTAAGATACTTCACTACACTAAAAAATATAACAATAAAGTCGTTTAAAAATCTAAGTTTTATTCTACAATCGCGCCCTATAATAGAATAACTAAAATATGGTCTCAATCCAAACAAAAATCAATTATTTCCTTCTCCAACGAGGTATTCTTCATCCGCTTTAAACCTGTGTAAGGGATACGCTATCTTGTTCAGAGTATATGGCAACTGTCCTGATGCCCAACTCCGTGCATGCCTGGAAGATACGGACAGCTATTTCTCCACGGTTTGCGACTAGTACTTTTTGGAATCGTTTTGTTGTTTTCATCCTCTGTTCCTCCTGACAAACCATTAAGACGTTTAAACTGTTTTAATCCTGTATATCTAATTTTCATAACTTTATTAAGTAATAGATCTAATTCCTGGCTATATTCAATCGTTTTTGAATCACACAGGCCATACTTTAATGCTGATGTCTCCATTTTGGGTTTTAGATCATTTTATTCCTTCACATATTTCATAAGTTCCATTTCTTATCCCCCTTGAAGCAAAAAAGGTCATACAATACTCATCTACTAAATGCACAAAATCGGCGTGTTATTCGAACTCTAAAAGCTGTATAGTTTCTATGAAAAAATAGTTGATAAGATTGTTGAGACTAAAAAGATGGCCAATAAATATTGAGTGACTGCTCAATATTTATTGGCTCCAGGCAAGGGTTTTCTATCCTAGTTTTCCACTTGCCTCTACAATTTGATTAAGAAACTGTTCAACCTCTTCCTGACTTTTTCCAAGTTTACTTACAAAGCGGTTCAGTTCCTTCCCTTCTTTAAAAGCAATAAAGCTTGGGATTCCGTACACATCCAGCTTCTCTAATTCCTCTGGAAAATGTTCACGATTTACTGCAATCATATCTACTTTTTCTTTATACACTTCTTCCAAGATGGGCATAAAGAAATCGGTATGCTGACAGTCTGGGCAATATTCAGCATAGAATTTGGCCATAACTGGTTTTGTTGATAAAATCGCCTCTTCAAACTCTTGTTTTGTTTTAATCTCTTTCATTATTAAAATCCTCCCCGTATTTGGTTCTTATTGATAGATTGATTGTTTCCACTACATAATTCACTTGCATCAAGATATTTTTCGCAATCCAGAGCAGCCATACAACCACTTCCCGCAGCCGTAATGGCTTGGCGGTATTTATGATCTTGAACATCCCCGCAGGCAAATACACCTGGGATATTCGTTTCGGTTACACCAGGATTCACCATGATATATCCCATATCGTCCGTTTTGATTTGATTGTCTAAAAATGCTGTGTTCGGTTTGTGCCCAATGGCAATGAATATACCATCAGTTTCCAGAACTTCCTCTTTTCCTGTTTCGCTGTTTTTTACTTTCAAGCCAGTAACGTGTCGATCCCCTGCGATTACTTCTTCAGGAATGGAATTTAAGCTCCACGTAATTTTTGGATTCTTTTTGGCACGGTCTTGCATAATTTGGGAAGCGCGAAGCTCCTTTCTGCGGTGGACAACCCGAACCTCCGAAGCAAACTTCGTTAAAAAATTTGCCTCTTCCATAGCAGAATCTCCGCCCCCGACAACGATAATTTTCTTTCCTCTAAAGAAAAACCCATCGCATGTTGCACAGGTGCTTACCCCACGCCCAATATTTTCTCTTTCCCCTGGAATCTCCAAAAGTTTCGCTGAAGCTCCCGTTGAAATGATTAAGGATTGCGTTTTAATCTCCCCTATTCCTTCCACCGTTAAGGTAAAAGGGTTATTGGAAAAGTCGACTTTTTTAACCCAGCCTCTTTTAAACTTTGCTCCAAAAGACTCAGCTTGCTTTCGCATGTTCTGCATCAGCTCTCGTCCCATAATCCCTTCAGGAAAACCAGGAAAATTCTCGACATCTGTTGTCAATGTCAATTGCCCCCCTGGTTCAGGCCCTTCAATGACCAAAGGACTTATGTTAGCACGTGCTAAATAGATTGCTGCGGTTAACCCAGCAGGTCCAGTCCCTAGAATAACGGCTTTATACATCGCTTACCTCCTTATCTCTTAGTCATGTATATTAATTTGCAATATTCGTGCCAATCTTTAATTCCTTGCAAAATCACTATTTTTTCAGCCTCTTATAAGTTAATCATTCCTATTTCCTATCACGTTTGAGAAAAATTTTTTCAAAACCAAGAAAACATGTACCAACTCAAATTTCAAACGATGGATTAAAAGCCAAGAAAGTTTTAAAGGAAAGATACAAGATAGTTGTTGTAACTACTTGAACAATATTTGCAAATCCAGTGGCACCATAAACTAAATCGAAAAATGGACAAGAAGGCTAGAAAGACATATAGGAAATAGGCATATGGCGATACCGCCAACATCTGCGAACAATAGATTGCGTTGGAATTCCACGAAATAACCGGTTCGCCCAACGTCCCAACATCCTCGATATTACGCGAAAGATTTTTTGGCGCCAAATTATTATTTTTAAAGACATTTTTCATAAGTGAACCCGCTACAATTAAAGTTAATAACATCGATGAGCTAATCATATTTGTGATTAATGCGATTACCATTGTAGCTAGTGTTATTCTAAATGTAGAGCCGTGGGTTCGTTTGACTAATGGCTCCACTAAAGAACTAAGAATCCTAGATTGTTCCAGCATTCCCGTTACACACATGGCTAAAAGGACAACAAGGAATGAGCTCATTAAACTGTAGAGCCCGCCTCTGCTTAGGATGTAAGGACAGACCGGACCACACCTTCACTATTTAATCGATTCTAAGCAGGGGAGTATTCAACCCGCTTTTCTTTAGCAAGATATAGCCCCTCTTCGTCTAAAGGGGTGAATACCCGAAATTTTTTCAATTGCTTTCCATAAACATGGATCGTGATAGCTGGTTTTTTACCTACCCCCTCCAAGATATGACAGTCTGCTGGAGGCAGTAGCTTTCCTGTATTCTGCTCGTTTACAATGATGGTATCAGTATGCTGTAACTTAACAATATTGCCCCCAGATAATTCCTCTAATCGTATATAATTAGTCACTTTAACCTTACCCGCGACAACTCCTTCTGCTCCCCATGTATCATCGTGATCATGAAGAGTGGTCTTCTGGCCGGGCTTCCAGACTAGCGCGATCACTTCGAAACGATCCTCTGGGTCACAATACAACAGATGCCGCGAGTACCCTTCCTCACTTGGACTTCTTTTCTCAGAAGGAAGCCATGATTGGGATTGAATTAATTTACCAACTAACCTTTCTGCTTCCACAACACATTCGTTATCATTCTGACTCCGTTCCACCATAACCGTCATATCTTGAACAAAATTTTTGAAATCATATTCATTCGTGTGATCCATTTTAATTCCTCCCCAATTCTTATGTTTTACTTTCCTGTATGGGAAAGTTGCTTGACTGCTTGTTCTAACTGAAGTAGAGCTTTTTCCATAGTAGAGCGGGGACATGCGATATTCATTCTCATAAAGCCTTCTCCCTCTAGACCAAAAATGTGACCTTCATTCAAGGCCAATCTTGCTTTTTTGCGCATAAACTGATCTATTCTTCCATACTAAATCCAAGTTCCCGGAAATTCAGCCATTCTTCCCCGAATCGGATAGCCACTTTCCAAAGCTGCTATACCAAACGGGGTTGCCCAGCCAATCGCCATACTGTTGATTTCACGATTATAGCGTTCTCTCAAATCACGATTTGGAATAATAACAACAGATGTTTGTACTCCCAAATATTGAAAGTCTTACTTGGAGAAAAACAAGTGATGGTTTGTTTAGCCATAGCCTCTGAAATAGAGGCGATTGGTATGTGTTTATATTCGTTGTAGACGAGATCAAAGTGAATTTCGTCCGAAACAATCAAAATATTATTTTTAAGACAGATTTCCCCAAGACGTGTGAGCTCTTCTCGTCCAGACCCTTCCCACCGGATTATACGGGCTGCAAAGGATTAACATTTTAACGGAAGAATCAATCTGAGCCTCTAAATCTGCAAAATCCATCGTGTATCGTTCCGTACTGTTTTTCGATTCCCAAGTTTGAAAATATTTTCTTAATTATTCAAAAAAAGATTGCAATTGAAATTTGCAATCCTAGGGTAAAGTTAGATAATTCTGTCGTTCTAACCTGCGGGAAAGTGCCGAGTAACGAGTTTTCCATTCTTCCGCAGCTTGGGGGTACCGGCCCTTACCTATGAACAAAGTCTATTTAAAAATTGTAATGTCCGTTCATGCCCTGTATGTTCAAAAATTTGTTGAGGTGTTCCTTCTTCAACGATTACACCTTTATCAATAAATACGACTTTATCCGCTGCTTCACGCGCAAAATTCATTTCATGTGTCACTACGACCATGGTCATTCCTTCTTTAGCAAGTTCTTTCATGACCTTTAGAACCTCACCAACTAACTCAGGATCTAACGCGGAAGTAGGTTCATCAAAAAGCAGAACTTCAGGTTCCATAGCCATCGCCCGTGCAATTCCTACACGTTGTTGTTGTCCACCGGATAGCTGGGATGGATAGTGGTTCGCCCGTTCCGATAATCCTACCTTTTTCAGCAATTGAAGAGCCTTCGTACGAGAGGCTTCCTTGTCTTGTTTACGAACGTAAACAAGACCTTCCATAACATTTTCAAGTGCAGTCATATGAGGGAACAAATTGTAACCTTGGAAAACCATACCCGTTTGTTGACGGAACTTAATCACCTTATCTTTTTGAACTGGTTTTTTATCCTGAAAATCCAAAGAAAACTTTCCAAGCTTAATGGTCCCTTTTGTAGGCGTTTCCAATAAATTCAGGCAACGTAACAAGGTTGTTTTCCCTGAGCCCGATGGCCCAATAATACAAACTGTATTGCCTTCCTCAATTTTTAGATCGATTCCCTTTAAAACCTCTGTTTGTCCAAATTGTTTATGCAGATTCTTTATTTCAATCATGTATATTTCCCCCTATCAAATTAGCCCGTCACATAACGATCGAGTCGTTTTTCCATCTGTCCTTGTGCATTCGAAAGAACGGTACTGAAAATCAAATAAATAAATCCTGCTAGACAATAGAGTACCAATGGTTCATAGGTTGTTGCGGTAATTTGCTGAGCAACTCTAAACATTTCAGTCACCGTAATGGTAGCAGCCAACGATGTATCCTTTACCAAGCTAATAAAACTGTTTGCCAAAGGCGGGACAGAGACCCTTGTTGCCTGAGGGAGAATAATTCTTTTTAATGCCTGCGGATAGCTCATCCCAATAGAATAAGCCGCCTCCCATTGACCTTTGGAAATGGAGAGTATAGCCGCACGAATAATCTCTGAGTTGTAGGCGCCAACACTAAGCGTAAAACCGATAATCGCAGCAGGAAGGGGGCTAATCGTAATGCCTATACTCGGAAGGCCATAGAAAATGATAAACAACTGAACAAGCAGCGGTGTTCCCCTAATCACCCATACATAAAATCTTGCAACAGCGTCTAGGAGTTTAATTCCCGAGATTCGAGCTAATGCCGTAAGTAAAGCAAGTAGGAGTCCCAGTAAAAAGGATACTAATGTCAAGGGAACCGTAAACGCAACCCCAGCTTTTAACATCGGGAAAAAGGAATTTACAATGATGTCAACAATTTGGTCCATTCTTTCATCAGCAAACATGTAGAACCCTCCCTATTTTGAAACATCTTTTCCAAAATATTTTTGTGAAATACTTAAATATTTACCATCCTTCATCATGTCGGAAAGCGCTTTATTTACGGCCTCTTCCAATTCTTTATTCCCTTTTCTCATCATGACCCCCATTTTTGCCGGATCATCAAGTTCTGCGACAGTTTTAACCGGTGCATCAGGTTTTTGCTTTTTGAAATCTAGGTAGGATAGTCCGTCATTTACAACCGCATCCGCACGTTTTGAAAGTAATAGATCAATGGATTGATTAAAACCTTCTACTCCAACGATCTCAGCACCATAAGATGCTGCTATATCTTTATAGTTACTAGTTAATGTCTGAGCTGATTTTATTCCTTTCAAATCTTCAAATGATTTAATCGTATTATTGTCCTTGTGAACAATTAAGAAAGGCTTTGACATAATATACGGCACTGAAAAATCGTATTTTTTCTGGCGGTCAGGAGTAATTCCTACATTATTAGCAATAATATCGAACCGCCTTGAATCGAGTCCTGCGAACATACCGTCCCATTGGGTTTCAATGAATTCTGGTTTCACACCAAGTCTTTTTGCAACTTCCTCCGCGATTTCAACATCAAAACCGGTTAACTTCCCTGAAGAATCATGGTAGCTAAAAGGTGCAAATGTTCCTTCTGTTCCAATTTTAATGGTCCCACTCGATTTAATTTGCTCTAGTATATCCTTGCTCTCATCTGCCTGTTTGCCTGGTTGACTTGCTGCCTGATTTTCGGCCTTTCCGCATGCAGATAATACAAGTGCTACGAGTATCGAAAAAGCGATAATGATGAAACTCTTTTTCATAAATAATTCCCCCCTCACTAGCGTTGCATAAATAGTGTCATAATTTTCAGTTTAATTTATTCTTTCTGTTTAGAGCCAAAAGAGGTTCTGTCCATTTAGAAATTTATTTACAATTAAACCTGTGCGACAACAACAAAATTGCTCATTAAGGGACGGCTTTTCCTTCAATCTTTCGAAGCCAGATATACGCTGGTTTCATAATACAGCCCTCAAATAACGGCTAATTTGTAAAGTTTTCCGCTTGCTTTTTGTTTCAATTTGTGCATGAACATGTTATTTAAATTAATACAACACTAGTGTTCCCCCTATATTTTTAAAAAAATGGATGATTTGCAGATTTCTAGTTTCATTATTCTGTATTATTCTAATATTCTGTAAATTTTGTCTATATTTTTCAAATGGACTCCACCTCCTCCTTTTCGTTATCATATTATGCAAGAGTTGTGCCAAAATAAAATCCTTGTTAATTCAACATTCCTACTATCTAACTAGTTGAGAAATTCCCATTTCCGCGACGAATATAATGATAACCTACCGCTCCGTACTGTTTTTCGGTTCCTAAATTCGGAAAAAATATTTCCAAATATGCGAAATATCCCCCACGGAGACGAAAAAAGATTGCAAATAAAATTTGCAATCTTAGGTAAAGTGGATCAAACTTTTAGATTGTATCGTTCTAGCTTACGATAAAGTGTTGATAAACTAATTTTTAATTCTTCCGCTACTTTTTCTTTATCTTTTCGATCTTGACCACCTAAGCAGAAACTTTGGATAATGGATTTTTCATATTCGGCCACCATCTCATCTAAACTTAACCCTCTGGTATGAATAGGTGCTTGAAATAGGTACAAATAATCCGGAAGATCATGAAAGCCAAGTACATCCGATTCTGCCGTATTCACCATATACTCCACAACATTTTCTTACTGTCTAATATTCCCGGGCCAATCATATTGGATTAGCCATTGATCTAATTGTGGATCCATAGTGGACGACTTAAGTTCAAACAATACTTACAAATGAAGTACTGGAGAAAGAAGGGAATGTCGTCCCTCCTCTCCTTCAATAACTTTGTATGCAGCGGGATCACATTGATTCGATAATATAAATCCTCACGGAAAACCGTTTTGAACCATTTCTTCTAAATTGCGATGTTTTGCTGTTATCACACGAACATTTACAGGCAGTGATTTGTTTCCTCCCACTCTTTCAATCTCTTTTTCCTGTAATACCCTATGAAGTTTAGGCTGCAGAGATATAGGATATATGTCCTTCTTCTGTTACCTCTTTCGCTACTTGTTGCATTTCTTTCATCAAGTCTGTCCCATTCGGCACAACCTTGACTTTTTCAGCGCCCAGTAAATGATACAAGAAATAATCCCCATTTTCAATTCCTATCCCCGGCTTGATTACCCCCGCACGACCGGTACACTAAAAGCCTCCCCGATTGCGGAAGAAAATCTTTTGACCGACCCTCGGGGAGGGATACTGCACTGATTCCATCAGATTTCAGGAGCTTCCCTTTTTTCCTTTTTTATACATCACTTGCCTCCTTGCTTCGCTAATCTCTTAAATATGAATATTAATTTGCAATATTCATGCCAGCATTATTATTCCTTTAACCGCAATGAAATTGACAAATCCTCCAGCCGTACCGTTATTCTAATGCCATTTCGAGATCCTTCCATATATCTTCTACATCTTCAATTCCAACCGAAAAACGAACGAGTCCATCATAAAGACCTGCTTTTTCTCTTTCTTCTTTAGGGATTATCGCATGTGTCATCGAAGCTGGATGTTGAATTAATGTACCTACATCTCCTAGGGAAACTGCTAAAGTACTCAGTTTTACAGAATTCATAACTTTAACACCTGTTTCGTATCCCCCCTTCAAGACAAAAGAAATCATTGCTCCAGGACCTTTCATTTGTTTCTCCATGATATTTTTATCTTCAAAACTTGCTAGCCCTGGAAAATAAACCTTCTCTATAGCCTTATGTTTTTCCAAGCGTTCAGCCAAAATTTGTGCATTTTCTTGTGAGCGGTCCATGCGAATGTGCAATGTACGTATCCCTTGAAAGAGAAGCCAGGCATCCATAGGGGCCAAATTTGCTCCCATAGTCTTCTGCACTTCTTTTCTCATCGGATCAATAATTGCCTTGCTGGAAATCACTAGTCCGCCAATAAGATATCCATGACCCGACAAATATTTTGTTGCACTGTGGACAACAATATCAATGCCGCATAGAATAGGATTTTGTAAATATGGGGACAAAAACGTATTATCAACAATAGTCAAGATACCCTTTTGCTTAGCGATCGCCGCTACACTCTTCATATCCACTAAGGAAAGCGTGGGATTAGAAGGAGTTTCAAAGTAGACCACTTTCGTTCTATCTGTAATGTGTGGTTCAAGCTCTTCCCCTGTCTTAAACGGTACAAATGTTACATCAATTCCAAATTTCTTTACCGTTTTGGATAGAAATGCGTGCGTCGCCCCATACAACGCTGTGTGTGCAACAACGTGATCTCCTGCCTGCAAAACACCCAAAAGACAGCCAGTTATGGCAGCCATTCCAGATGAGAAAGCCAAACAACCTTCACCAAATTCCAATGCCGCTACCTTCTCTTCCAGTTCTCTTACATTTGGATTTCCCAGGCGTGAATACATAAATCCTGGATCTTCTCCTGCGAAGCGTTGTGCTCCTACTTCTGCATTATCAAAAACAAATGTTGAAGTCATATAAACAGGGGAGATGTGTGAGCCATGCCCTGGATCTTTATTTACTTTTACTAGCTTTGATGAATAGTTCATTATTATGCCTCCTAATTTTAGTAATCTGAAATGCTGCCGTTTTTATTTCTTCCCCTTAGTTGTATGCAAATCTTTATATGCAAAAATTATGCCAATTCTGTAAACCTTATAAAATCTATAGTTTTAATATTAAAATCCTTTATTTATTTTCACTTTTGGCAAGGTGTACTGCAAAACATAGTAATTATCGAAATTACCAATTTAGCAATATTGATAATATTTTTCTAAAATTGAAAAGAATTTAGCTACCCCTCTAACTTCATGGTATTTCATTTTGCAGACAAGTCACTGTTCCTTCTCCTGCACTACCTAAGAAAAGGAACCATGCTCAAAAAAAAGCTTCCTTAAAGACAGCTCCGATCTTCAGCTAACGCACCTATTACTTGAATAAGAAAAATTGCTTATGTGTTTATTTTCCACCTAAATCTTGGAGTTGTTTTTTTATTTCTTTAAGTTCGGACCTTAAAGCCTTAACTTTTTTAGAATTGTCAATCCCAATACTAATGGCATATTGAACAATAAAAAATAGAATAACTAAACCAACAAAGCCTTAAAAAGACGACATGAAAAAACCGTTTTGAATAAATTGATTCAAAGCCGTTCTTTCATGCTTCTAGTTAATATCCTTGTTTCCGATCTACCAATCCATGTAACGGCTGTTCACTTAAAAATCGCTTTAAATTTCCAATAAAAAAACTGCTTACGCCTTCAATAGTACTCGGTCCTGACAGATGAGAAGTGACATATACATTCGGCATTGTCCAGAAGACATGGTCTTTAGGTAACGGTTCTGTCTCAAAAACATCAAGGATGGCTGTCTGAAGATGTCCTGATTGCATAACAGATATTAAATTCTCTTCATCAATTAATGATCCACGGCCAACATTGATAAGACAAGCTTTTGGTTTCATTGCTAAAAGGAGATCCCTCGTAATAATATGATGTGTGGAATCCGTTAAAGGAAGGGTTAGGACCAAATAATCTAGATCTTTTACAAATTCACTCAATTGATCTGGAGTAAAGTGACAGTCCACTAATGGTGCTTGTTTTCCACTTAAGCTTAATCCATGTACATTCATATCAAACACTCGAGCTTTACGTACAATTTCAGCACCAATCGATCCGAGTCCGGCTACCCCGATTGTTTTCCCCTTCAGAGTTTCAGAAATGAAAGGATCCCATCTCCGTTCCATTTGTGATTGTCTCATACGAGGATTGTCTTTCACTATGTACAAAAGAAACGAAAATACATATTCAGAAATGTAAGTACCAAATTGGTTGACAATTCGGGTTAGTATAATGCTCTCAGGTATAGATTTGTCTCTAATTAAATCATTGACTCCGGCTCCCATTGACTGAAACCAGTGGACAGATGAGGCAATTGGTTTATTTAGTAGTTGTGTGGGGAATTTCCATCCCAAAATAACTTCAGTACCAGGTAAATATTTTTCCACTTCATCCAAAGTTGTAGCTGTCTTTACTGACATAAACCCATCATTGCGAATACTTTCAGCATAAGTCTCAACATCTGTTTGCATAGGGCTGAAGACAAGAATATTAGGTTGGATTATACTCATTAATTCGCTCCTTTTTAATTACAAATACGCCACACAGCGAGATCTAGAATCTCATATTATGATAAATTTAATTAGTTAAAAATATAAGAAAACTGAATTAAGCTAATTTAATAAAACATTCACCGAGAACTTTATTATCCCATACCAATGACAAATGATCTCCGTCCAAAACTGGTCCAACTCCTTCAGGTGTTCCAGTAAAGATTATGTCACCTTCACCCAATCCAAAGTGTAGGGCCGTGAAATCCACGATTGTCTGCAAATCAAAAATCATATTTTTAATATTTCCTTGCTGAACCTTCTCCCCATTTTTAATTAGCATGAAATCTACTTTTTTTATTTCTTCTACTCCCGGAAAAACAACGAATTCACTCACAATAGCCGAATTAGGGAACCCTTTTGCAAGTAACCATGGATGCCTTTTTTTCTTAAGTTCACTTTGAACTTCCCGTAAAGTAAAATCGATCCCAATCCCCATACTTTCTATCACTTCATCTACCTTCATACCTACTTCATGTTGTCTTCCAATCCTTATGACAAGTTCAGTTTCAAAATGGACAGAACCTCGATTGCCAGGCAGGTAAATCTCTTGACCATTTGCTTCCATGTAGGCATGGGTAGGCTTAGAAAATAGAAATGGCGAAGTAGGTACCTCATTATTTAATTCCTTTGCATGTGCTACGTAGTTTCGACCAACGCAATAAATATTTCTAATCTCATTCATGTTCTTTTCCCCTTTCTATAAATGTAGTGTTATAGATTTTAATTCTAAAATGTTACTCTTTAACTAAGTTTCTCGTTAGAAAATAAGAGACCGTGTATGCCGATGTCTTTATTGTAACACACAAAAAAATCTAATAATTATGTGTATTAAAGACTACGAATAAGCGAATAGAAGACATGCATCGTTAAAGTCTTGAGCTCTGGCTACATGTTTGAATTTTGCGATATCGACACCGATAATAAGTGTTTCAGAAGTAATTTAAGAGATTTTTTTATTTTGGTTATACTTCATGTTTGGCCTCCTGGTTTTGATGTATTTGTCCGTTTCGCTGGCGAGCTTTGGGACACTTCCATCATATCAAGAGGTCTTTTTGTTCTCAAATCTCATTTTCATTCATTACAGAAATGCTGCTCCTTTAATTGAAGAAATAAATTGTTTAGATTTCTTTTATCAATCGCCTATCCAAAAAAGGACTACCCCAGCTATAAAAAGAATAGGGAACATAATGATTAATACTCCTATCGCTGCAAATCCACTCCCCTCACTTATTCCATAGAGAGTACCGACTATCCACTATTACAAACATTATAGTTATCCCCCAAATGCTGTACTTCGATTTTTTTGGTTTCTTGATACTTTGAAAAATAGCTATTATTATTCCAATTACTAATAATAATTACTGCGTATGTCATCTCTCATCCTCTTCTCTTAATATAGATTACCATAAATTCCCAATAAGTTGTTGAACTATCCTTCCCCGATAGTTATATAAAGAAGAAGCTGCCTTAAAGACAGCCCTGATCTTCAGCTAAAGCACCTGTTTGTTCATTAAGAAAATCGATTCTTATTAAAGAATCGCGCCCGTTTGTGGAATAAGAAATATTATCTTCTTAATAAGCTTATGTATGATTTTAAACTGGATCTAAAATACATATAGTTGCCCTCAGTTATTAATAAGATTAAGAAATATTAAGAACATCTTTAACTTCCTTTTTGAGGGCTTTAAAAGGTTTCTCGACAATTTGAAAAAAACCTAATCCGTATTTGGATTAGGTTTTTTGGTTTGATTAAATAAAGTTGATTGCTACTTCTCAAAATATATATACTTAATTTGGAAACCAGCCGACCGGCTTTACATCGAGATTAATGTTGATTTGTTTAATTTCTTGGTATTCGTCTAAGCCGTATTTTCCTAAACTGCGTCCGATCCCACTCTGTTTGTAACCGCCCCATGGCGCCTCGACATATGTGGGATGATAATCATTTACCCATGTAATGCCTGCCCGTACTTTCTTGATCACACGAAGTCCTTTAGCCCCATCGTTAGAGAAGACGCCACCTGCAAGACCGTAGTCTGTATCATTTGCAAGTTTAATAGCTTCTTCTTCATCTTTAAACTTTTGGATGACAACAACTGGACCAAAGATTTCCTCTTGTACGATGCGCATGTCAGGTGTTACATCGGTGAAGACAGTCGGTGCAATGAAGAATCCTTTGTCAAGGCCCTCATCAATAAGACGGTAACCGCCTGCTGAAAGTGTTGCACCTTCCTGTTTGCCGATTTCAATATAGTTCAAAATACTATTCATTTGTGCTTCGCTTACAATTGCCCCCATGTGGCTGTCTTCTGCAAGGCCAGGTCCAACTTTGATTTTATTTGCGCGTTCCACATAGCGTTTTACATATTCATCATAAATGCTTTCTTCAACCAGGATGCGGCTACCTGATGAACATACTTGGCCGGCACCGAAGAAGATACCAAATAATCCGTAATCGATAGCTGTCTCTAAATCTGCATCAGCAAAAACGATGTTAGGTGATTTACCGCCAAGCTCAAGGGAAATTTTCTTTAAGTTGCCCGCGGCCGCTTTCATGATAGTGCGGCCAACATCCGTACTTCCCGTAAATGATACAATGTCAACGTCCTTGCTTTCTGCAATGGTTTGACCGACAACAGTGCCGCGGCCCATCACCATATTAGCCACACCTTTAGGGATGCCTACTTCCTCTAGGATTTCAAATAATTTCATTGCTGTTACAGGTGTCACTTCAGCCGGTTTATATACAATTGTGTTACCCGCTGCAAGGGCCGGTGCGATTTTCCAGACACTCATTAGAAGAGGGAAATTCCAAGGTACAATCAAACCGGCTACACCTACTGGCTCACGAACGACCATCGCTTGCACGGGAGCGGGAACTTGATAAGTTTCCCCTTCTGGATGAAGGATCAAACCAGCGTAGTAACGGAAACACGCGGCGGCATCGGCAATATCGAAACCTGCCTCTGCTTTAAGTTTCCCGTTGTCCATTGTTTCGAGAATCGTTAATTCTTCCACACGTTCTTCAATTTTATCCGCGATTTTATATAGGTAGGAAGCTCTCTCCTGTGCCGTCAGTCCTGACCAGATTCCACTTTCAAAAGCTGCTTTCGCAACTGAGATTGCATTTTCTGTATCTTCCTTGGTGGCACGTGGAGCCCTTGCAATGACTTCCTGTGTTGCAGGATTGATTACCGGGATTACTTCATTTGAAGATGAGGACTGCCACTTACCGTCGATGTAATTTTTAAGCTCTATAACTGCCGTTTCTAAAATTGTCATGTTTTTTGCCTCCGATTTTCTTTATTTTTTTGTAAGCCTGTACGGAATCGTTAAAGTTTTAAAACAAGTCTGTCGTCCTTTGCACGTGAGCAGCATGTCAGGATTGACTTACGTGATTGACGGTTTTGTTCGCTAAGAAAGAAATCCCGGTGATCCACTTCACCTTCTGCAACATCTACCTCACAACTTCCGCACCCGCCCACTTTACAAGAATAAGGTGCATCAATTCCTTCCCTTAAAAGCGCTTCAAGCAGTGTTTCGCCTTCATGAACGTGGATGGACCGATCGCTGTCTGTAAGGTTGACAATGAAAGGATCTTGCGGCCCATCATTTTTTGTCGCAAATAATTCAAAGTGGATCGCATGTTCCGGATAACCATAGGAACTGGCGGCTTTTCGATACTCTTGAACCATCTCGATTGGTCCGCAAAAATATACATGCGTGCCAATGCGATGATCCTTCATCGTCTCAGGCATCATTCTGCGTTTGTCTTCTGCCTGCGAAAAATAAAAGGTGCATTGATCAGGATATTTGGCTTTCAACAGATCATAAAAAGCACATAATTCCGGTGTGCGTGCTGCATAATGGAGTTCGAAGGTTTGGCCTTCGGCAGCCATGTCTTCCATCATTGCCAGAAATGGGGTGATGCCGATTCCAGCTGCATAAAAGGCATGATGCTTTGCTCGAAAGCTGAGAGGGAAGTTGTTTTTAGGGAAACTGACTTCCAACCTGGAATCTATCTGTACATGATCATGCCAGAAAGCGGAACCTCCGCGTGACGCCTCATCACGCCGAATGGAAATTGCATATTTTTTACGATCCCTTGGGTTGCTGATAAGGGAGTATTCTCTCTCGAATATCGTATCCCCGGCCGGCATGAATGTGGTCAAATGCGAACCGCCAGTAAAAGCAGGCAATGGGTTTCCGTCAACTGGAATCAATTCGAACTGTTTTACGAATGGAGTTTCTTGAATGATCTTGTTTACTTTCATTTGAATATTTCCTACTACCCGCATGATGATCAGCTCCCTACTTCTTCTTTTCCGATTGGAATGAATGGGTAACCAATATAACCTTCCCGTACTATGGAATAAAAAGGTCCTATTTCTAGACTTGCTCTGCAATGGTCACATTCGGCAATCTCTGCTTCTTCTTCGACTTCCGACACTTCAAAACATTTCATGCAATATACGTACCGCCGTTTAGGCCCTATAATCACCGTCTGGATCTCAGCTTCAGATAGACCAGCTTCCACCCCGAGCGAGAAGATCATAACAGCATTGTTCCATGCAGCCGCAATATAAAATTGGGTGCCCATCTTTTGTGACAAGATGAATCTCTTAATCTCCTCTTTATCCTCCATTCCGTTAATGGAAATACATTCAAAATGCACTGTACCTGCAAGCTCAGATGTGAAACTTTTCGCCTTTTCATATCCGGCTTGATCAGAAATGACGACAAACTTTCTTCGTTCATTCCGAGGAGTAAATTGATTTACGATCGTAATTGATTTATCAAACAATACTGGACTATTGTACAAGGTCCTATCCCCCTACTTATTGTTTATCTTCGATTTTTTGTTTTTCATCAATACGCCTCAAATATTCGACCGATTGCGGAAGAAACGGGGCTATTCCTTTGTATGCAGCCATAGGTTCCGGAATATCCTGCAGTACGCTATATGTTAGATCAAACCACTCCTGGCGCAATGTCAAATCCTCCAGTGGCAGGAACTGCGTATTCAATACGAATAGAATGGCGTTGCTTCGTGGCATGCGATAAAATTTTTGTTCTTCAACACGCAAACGAACAAGTTTACCTGCATTTTCCGGTGTTATCCCAGAACGCTGCGGTCCCCAGACATCCATCGTTTCATAGTTGACATCCCAACGGTCCGCCATCAGGTTCCAGTTGATGCGTGTCCATGGCTTTCCTGGCTCAATGGATAATAAAAACTTACGAACGCGATCTGCCAGTTCATCGCCTTTCCGCGATACAAATGGAACAGGTGCATGGATCTCATCAAAGGACATGCCTTTATTCCAGTTAGCTGAGAAGAGTGCGGCGTATGAAACTTGTCCCACTTCCAAATAGAAATTACTATCGCGATGAACCATTAAAACAAAATCATTGTGGAAATGGCGCCCTACATAATCAAGAGGCTCATTTGGAAGCGTGCTGGCATCGCCATACACGAATGAATCGGATTCCCCGAAAATGTGGTTCTTGAAAGTCCAGTTGTCTCCATCTTTAATGACCTCAAAATGCTCCGGATAGCGATCAGTTGCCATGTCGATGAGCATTTCCAACACTTCCCATTGCATTTCCATTGTGTGTGAAAAGGATTGAAACCTTATATGCGGCTGTTCTTGAAGGAGACGACGCTTCGTTTCCACTTGGAGTCTGTATTCTGGAGTAACTTCAATACAGTTAATGTTTGAGAGTCTTTTCAAATCGTTTGAATAACGATAGTTACCTGAAGTAAATGGAAATGGGAATGTATCTAAATCAGTTGTTTTGAAATCTAAACTTTGTGTAAACATTGAACAATCTCCTCTCGTTCCCTAGATTCTTTAAATTGCGTTTTTTCTATTTAGCTTCCTTTAATTCAACGGATGGACGCTCCATGTCAACTTCAAAACGGAAAATGTATTTCGATGAAACATAGTAGGTGACTAAAGCGACAAAGTATGTTGGAATTCCGGCAGCTGTATGAAGGAAAAAGTCACTTGCTTCAAAAGTCAATGGATTATAAAGTGCCCAGTAAACGATCGTTCCAATGACCACCGTTAGAACTGCCGACGGGTTAAGGCCTTTCCAATAAGTATAAGAGCCCTGTGTGTCATACAAATCCCTTATTGAAATGCGTTGTCGCTTTACAAAAAAGTAATCTGCAACGACAATTCCGCCAAGAACAGCCATAATAAAGGAAATGACAGCAATGAATGAACCAAATGCATCGTAGAACGTCGAGCTTAGAAGTAAGAATATGGTCGGTACGGTTGTACCCATCGCAATCATCCATGACTTTTTCGGGAATACAGTTTTAAAGCTGACAGCTTGTGAGTACATAAGGAAAATGGCTGCACCGACATTCCCAACTGAAAGTAAAATCAAGCCAATGAAGCCGCCCCAACTCCCTGCGATGGAAAACATCCAGTCAGAAGGATTAAGTGAACCAGCGACTAATGCAGCAATGGCCCCAACTAAAGCTGCGATACAAACGATGATTCCATAGCTGTAGAATCCTGCTTTAAATGCTCCTCCTTCTGTTTTAGATAAACGGCTGTATTGGCCAAGGTATGGCAGCCATGAGAAGCCGAGACCGATATTTAATTCCAGGGCTGTCGCGAATGAACGAGAATTCGTTTCAAATGGCTCGGAAGGAAGTATATGAGCGACTTTAGTGAATCCCTGGCCAAACAAGACTATTGCGAGAAGACCAAACATGAGAACCATAAAAACCGGAACGGCTACTGCGGTATATTTTTGAATCGCTATCGGTCCCCTCACCGTTACTAGAAATGCACAAATGAAGAGTAAAATCGAGAAAAACGGCGCTCCAGTTGCTTGGCTTGAGAAAATGGCGGGCATCCCCATCCAATTAGCAGCCTCTGCTAACGCCTGGCCGGACATGAAAAGCGCAATGGAAATGTAGCCGAGAGTTAAAATAAGAAAAACAAAGAAAAAGATATTGGATCCTAGATACCCTAGTGAACTTCGAAACCCTACAAAAGTATCTATGCCATAACGCGCAAAATAAAGGGTAATGGGAACAATCAACAGCAAAGGGAAGGCGTTACCGAATAAAATCGCTGCAAGTGACTGCTTCACATCAAGCATTGTACCTGTGTATCCACCAGTTAACAGCCCAAAAGATGAGAGGCCAATAACAACCTGTACTAAAATTAAATCCCGAAGATTAAAAATCCGGTCACTTTTACTTGCCGGTAAAAAACCAAAGGCCACATCCTTTGAAATGGAGGCATTCTCTTTACTCACACGCTTCTCTCCCAACTATAAAATAATGATTGTATCGCTTGGAAATAAGACTGTCATTGTTTTGGGTGAGCTAAACAAACTACTTTAGACAAGTGTATAGACCAGGTAAAAGATGATTAATATCATGAGAAAAATAGAACCTGTCGCATCCTTCCATTTCATTTTGTCGATTTTCACGGCATCTTCCTGCTCATACGCATTGATCCGCTCATTCAAATCTGAATATAGATTTTTAATAAAGGGATCTTCAGAATTGATATTCTGTTGGAACTGATTCTCTTTATTCAAAATCGCTTCTCCCTCCTTTGCAATCATGCATTTTAGTCCCTTCTCTTTACTTTATAGCAATAACCATGCCAATCAGAAACACTATGCTTACAGGGTTTTCAATAGGAAGAATATTCATTTTTGAAACTATTGAACAATTGTGAAATTTCTGTAATATAAAACTATGAAGTTTAATGAAAGGCAGGTAGACATAAATGGATCACTTCACCTCTGCACTCTTGTCTATTTACGATCAGCTTATTGTGACAGATAATAATGGCACCATACTGAAATCGATTGGAACAGGGAATTCATTATTCCATACAGTCAAATCTGCTAGTGTCGGTGGTTCCATCAAGGATGTTGAACAAGATTTATTTTCTACAAGCTTGGCAGAAGAGGTAATGGGCAAAAATGAAAAAAGATCTTTCATGCAGCCCTCATGGCAGGGTCCAGAGATGCTGATGACGGCGTACCCGATTGAATTTGGGGCATGGGTCTGGGCCTTCAAAGAAATTAAAGACTCTTATCCAGATACATCAATGAGGCAATCGGGGCCTTTGTTGGAATCAAAGAAGCCATCTTTTCCATTTGTGATCCGCAGTAAACCCATGCTTGATGTTCTTCATAAAATGCAAATGGTTTGTGATGTCAGCGCAACAGTCCTTTTATTGGGGGAATCCGGTGTAGGAAAGGAAATAGCCGCCAGGGCCATACATAATATGGGTAACAGAAGCGACGGTCCATTTATACCTGTCAATTGCGGCGCCATCCCGGAAAACCTGATTGAAAGCGAACTGTTTGGGTACGTAGAAGGGGCTTTTACCAGCGCACGGAAAGACGGCGCCAAAGGGAAATTCACACTGGCCCATAAGGGTATCTTATTCTTGGATGAAGTGGGCGAGTTACCGCTTAACGTACAGGTAAAACTGCTTCGCGTCCTTCAGGAACGCGTGGTTTCACCAATAGGAAGTACGACCTCACACCCTGTTGATATTCAAGTGATTGCCGCAACAAATAAATCGCTCGAAAAAATGGTGAAAAAAGGTGAATTTCGAGAAGACTTATATTATCGTCTTCATGTCGTACCTATCCATCTTCCGCCGCTTAGGAATCGTGTAGATGAAATCCCTCACCTGGTTCAATTTTTTTTACAAAAGTACAATACACTGTACAATCGAAATGTAGCCTTCACCCCGGATGCAATCGACTTGCTATGTATCTATCAATGGCCCGGTAACGTGCGCGAACTTGAAAATACAGTTGAGAGGCTTGTGATTACAAGCGGAATACCGGAAGTGGATGTTGCTTTGGTTAAAGAGGTCCTCCCTTTTAAAGGGCCCAAACCCACTTCACTACCTGTTATCGATTTTCTAATGCCTTTGCAAGAAGCAGTCGAACTTGTGGAGGAACAACTGATCAACATGGCAATGGAACAATACAAATCATTAAAACTAGCGGCAAAGGTATTGGAAGTCAGCCAGCCGACGATGAGTAGGAAATATAAAAAATTACGTAATAAAATTGAAGAGGCACGCTTTTCACCAGTGAATAAACGGGCCATTTTAGAAGAACAAATAAATAAACGGCTTCGTTCCATTGCCGTTGTAACCGCAGCAATCATTCCTGCTGAAGAGGTTATCAGTCTACAAAAAAATATGAACCGGTCAAATTCCTATTCGCAGAAATTGAAACAAAAGCTTACCTTGATTCAAGAGAAGGAAGGCGTAATTGAATGGGTCTTTATATTTAGCATGACGGAGGATGGACGTCTGATACACCTCGTTGCAGACAAAGGCTTTGTAATTGAACCGAGGGAAGAATATGTCGGTCCGCCAGAAATGGTGAATGTTGCTTACCAGGCGTTTAATGGTAAAGCAGGTGTTACTCCCATATACGAAGATAGGTATGGTGAGTGGAAAACAAGCTTTGCGCCAATTATTGATGATGACGGCAATATCGTAGCTATTGTCGGATGTGATTACAGCAAAGCCTATATTAATTCGGAAATGCAACGTCTCCGTAAGCAACTCAATATACATATTTGAATTTAGGACGCAGTCATGTCGGGATTAATTCAAACTGGTTGGATGCTATAGCGAAAAAAGAAAAGCTGATTAAAGGAGCCGTCTTGACCGGGCTTTTGTAGTCAGCTTTTTCGTTATTAACATTACATATACATTATTAAAGTTATAAAGGAAATTAAGAGAGGTCTTAACAGTTTGTCTGGGTCTGCTCACTGCAGAATCAAGGAGACCGGGATCTTTTACTCCGATTGATTCAGTAGGAGAATAAACTTTTATTGAATGGCATCTAGAGCAATAATTTGATTAGTGGAAAGATAGATAATATCCAACGTCATATTATCTATCCACCAATCCCTTGAATGCTTCGTCATGTCCTTTAATAAAGTTTGAAAATATTTCCATAGATTCCACATCTACACCTTTAGGTAATTTCACATTTTTATTTTTCCTTAAAATGATTTCTTTACCCTTGAACTCAACCTCTAATTCGTCTCCAAAAGCTAAACTTGCAGTTTTCAACATTTCAACTGGAAACGTAATACCCAAGCTATTGGCGACTTTAGTTAATTTCCTAATGGCCATTATTCATTCCTCCTTCAAATTGTTTATACTACTTTTATTTGAAATCTGTTATTTTTATTTACAAAAAAAGCTTGCAGATTTAGACCCTAAAAGGGACCTTATTCTACAAGCTGAACAACCTCCATTATCCGAAGATTGTTCTGTTAAACTATTGATTAAAATGATATACATCCCAAATGTCAGGGGTTTCTGATCCAAGGTACCAAGCAGATACACCGCCTAAATGATTTTGTTTTACCAGGTCAATACGGAGCTTCATCGATTTTTTATCTTCTATCCATATTTGATGCTTCTCCCCTTTGGAAGTATACTCCACGTAATTTTGTTGAGTCTTTTTATCCCATACCTTTTTTAGTTTATGAGATGAAATGATTTTGTTGACCTCAGCCATGGTACGGTCATGACTTTTCACTTTTTTGGTCGATAAATCGGTTACCCATTCTCTCGTATAAAATGGTACAGCCAATATGATCTTATGGGCAGGTACTTCTTTCATTAAAAGCTTCGTTCCTTCTTTGATCCAAGGTAACGAGGAAACGGACCCGGCTACTGGGCTCCCTCCCCAATGCTCGTCATAACCCATTATGATGATGTAGTCTGCTATTTTGCCAAGTGCTTTCCTATCCAGACTTTTTGACCAAAAAGGGTCTTCATTTTCTCGGGTGACATCCACAGATACTTTAATTCCATACGGTTTTAAGGCTTTTTTTAGTTCGCCTATGAAAAGTACAAAGTCCTTCTTGTTTTTTGGATCGATGTTTTCAAAATCTACATTTATTCCATCACTATTTGTTTGAACAAGTGAATCTCGTAAAGCTGAAACTAATTTCTTACGTTTTTCTGTACTACCTAGTATAGAACCAGTTAAAACAGGGTCAAATTTATTACCAATTAGGGGCCAAACTTGTTTTCCTTGTTTATGAGCGTTTTGGACGAATTTTGCATCGACAGAAACGGAAACGAAATTACCAGAATCCGTCAGCGTATAGGAACGAGGAGAAACTACATTTAAATTGGGTTGTTTAATTTGTTTGGTGTAGTTTTCTTTCGATCCATTATGCGTCCAGCCCATGACGATGGGTTTTTGCGCCTTTTTTGAAGGTGGGATTTCTTTATCCATCCCTTTTTACCGTCAAGTAATTGAACCTGGTAATAATACTCCGGAATCTTCAATTTTTGGTCAACTTTAAGGGTAACTGTACGTAAGTTGTTTAATTTCGTCAAATCACCTGTGGTTACCCCATATTTAGTAGAAATCTTCCACAATGTATCTCCTGATACAACCTTATGTATCTTATATTTTTGGGGAATCTTCAGTTTTTGGCCAACTTTAATTTTGGAAGACGTTAATTTGTTTTCCTTCTGTAATTCACTTACTGAAATCCCATATTGATTTGCTACTTTCCACAATGTGTTACCAGACTTTACTGTATGTATAATAGGCCTTGTAGAATCTCCAACGACAGAAGAAATGACTGGAAACTCCTCGCCTTTTTTTAAGGTCTTTAGTATAGTAGAACTTAATTTTGGAGAACTAAAAACCTTTGTATTGTTTACTTTAACAGAACCTATGTAATGGGTATCACTTGATGCTTTACCACTGCTTGGAAAGAGACATATACTAAGAAGGCTTAACATAATAAGACAGCCAAAGAATTTTTTCACTATGATTCTATTCTCCTCAAATTTTGATAATTTTAACTTTACTAGTTTACTATGTAGAATAGCTATAAAATAGAGGTACTTTGTGGAAAAGTTATTTCTTACACCCCTCCTATTTACTTAATAATTTCCCTATTCAAATAGATGAAAATATATCGCCAGCTCAGTAGTAGTAGCCATTTCCTCCTGAGCATCTTTTAAATCAAGATAGCCCTCACCTGCTTTTTGCAGTTTACGTCGACGGTTTCTAAATAAATCATACTAGTAGCAAGTAGAAAGATTCCACCAATTATTCATTTAATCGGAGCAGCATAAATATCTGTTTAAAGAGGTGGGAATAAAATTTTAAATCTGTGGAGAACCCGGTAAAGAATCCATCGTAAGGTAGCTCCTAGTGTAATTGTAGCTGGTATAGGTCGTTTAGGGATATTGGCCTCTCTAAATAACTGAGCTTTAAATGGAAAGACTGCAAATGCTACTACAAATATACTGACGCCACTATTAGTTAATATCCCACACATTAACACAGTTGCTAATCAAGCCCCAGCGTTCCTCATGATTTGCAGAATTCTAGTTAAAAGAAGATCCTGCCTTCTATGCAGTTGCTTTCAGCAGTCATACAGGTCTTGGGCTTGGCTTCTTTGAATGGGTTACGGCATGCCTGCATGATGAGTAAGCTTACAATCTTCTTCTTCGAATAGAGCTTGGGGTATTGGAGACTTTTCTAATTATTTGTTTTTTCACTCTTTCTACTAAATAAGTATTATGTTGAAAGAGTGAGTTTTAAATATTTGTCCCCTCTTTTTCAAAATGTGACACAAAAGTGATGTCTTTCCATGATATGCTTTTAATAAATAATTAAGGAGCTGCAAACATGATTAGAATATATGCTGTCATTTTACTTGCTGGCTTATTGTTGATTGGTTGTTCTTCTCAAACGAATGTAAAGACATCAAAAGAAAATATATCAAAAGAAGAATCTGAACTAAACGATCCCGCAGACTCTTTTATTTACGAAACAAACAAAACTAAACATAAGCAAACAGTGATACTTGAAATCGAATCGAAATAATATTAAAAAGAGCGACTGCATTTAATTAGCAATCGCTCTTTTTAATTACTTACCTGGTCCTATAGTAGTTTTCAGCTGTGTAAATAGGCCAGCTCCAAAACGCTTCACCTTGTGAAATAATGTAGCGGTCTAAAAAGATTTCAAAATTAAGACTTAGAGATGAAAGTTCTGTAAACTCCAAAATATTAAGGTAATTTGGAGCCCCACCCTTTAGTTTTTCAATATCTAATACTAGATAACAATCTTCCAATAGGTGTGCGATAGGAATCCCATGTTCACTTATATATTCAACTTCTTGAGTTTCTTTTATGTCATCTATACTAAATAAATGAAGACCGCCCCCTATGTTAACACCGTCGTCATTGACTGATTCATATATTCTTGCCCCATTATGGAGTGTCAAGAACGCCTTGTAGTCTTCAGGAAGCTTGATATCGTGATCACTTTCAAACATTTCAACTTCAGTTGTCTTTATTGGAACGTTAAAAGAACACGAAACGCTATAGACTTCCCCTTCCTCTGCTACTGACTTCGGCTTTTAACCCTCTAATTGTAGTAGGTCATTCAAGTCTAAACCAGTCGTAGAATTCATCCCATACAGGTTTTTTAGCTAAAAATGTACCATTTTTCAAAATTTCCTCTATTTAAAATATCGAATCTTCAATTAACTGTTTTTCTTTTAATTGCTTTGTTCATAAATGCAGAGTACCAAAAAACATTTTATTTTACTTGTCCAACGATTCGATAGATCCTGAATACTATCATTCGTTTGGCTACGATCCATTGTTTCAATGTGTTTATTATTATTTTTCTGCATAAAAACCTCCTAGTACATTACCTAAATCGATAAACAAGACACTCAATGTTTTAGATGAGATATATGTAGTGAAATATGATTATTTTAACTAAGTGAAATGAAGAATCAGAATAATATACTATTAGAGATTTTTATTAGCTGAAGAAAACTGTCTACCAAATATATTCAATATGAATATATAAAATTCTTCCTTGGCTTATTTAAGTAACCTCTCGAATCCCTTAAGGTATATAGCTTTTCTCAAGGTATTCCTAACGAAAGGAATCAATCAACAAGTCTAATTTGAAAGAACAGCCACCTCTCATTTTTGAGGTTTAACCTCTTTAGCATTTTGAAGATGCACTAATTTAAAACACTGTTTTTAAACATAACATATCCCCTCGTTAAAATCCGTTTGACATACATCCTGGACTGTCAATAGGTATTTTTTACCGTGAAATTTTCTCTATTCTCAATCGTATAAATATTCAAAAAAATGTCGAGTTGAGTCATCTGCCATTTTACCCTTATACTAGGGAAGAAAAATTGAAGGGGGAGAATTTTACATGAAGAAGGAAATTTCAATTATTGGTGTTCCAATGGATCTTGGTCAAACTAGAAGAGGAGTAGATATGGGTCCAAGTGCTATCAGATATGCAGGATTGAGTGAAAGACTTGAAAACATTGGCTATACTGTCCATGATGAAGGTGACATTAAAGTAGAGATACGAGAGAGAGCACAAAGTGATACAGATACTAATTTAAAGAATCTACAGGATGTAGCAGAAGGCAATGAAAAATTGAGTCAAAAAGTTGCTGAAGTCATTCAATCAAATCGATTTCCTTTAGTTTTAGGTGGAGATCACAGTATAGCTATCGGAACATTATCTGGTTTAGCAAAGCATTCTGAGAACTTAGGGGTAATTTGGTATGATGCGCATGGCGATTTAAACACAGCCGAAACTTCTCCGTCAGGAAATATACATGGTATGTCTCTAGCGGTAAGTTTGGGACTTGGCCACCCTGCACTGACTAACATCGGTGGATATACGCCAAAAATCAAACCAGAGAATATTGTCATTATTGGTGCCCGTTCCTTGGACCAAGGTGAGAAAGAGTTAATTAGAGAAAAGGGTATTAAAGTATATACAATGCATGAGATTGATAGATTGGGAATGACAAGAGTAATGGATGAATCGATTGCCTATCTTAAAGAACGTACGGATCTTGTACATTTATCCCTTGACCTTGATGGTCTTGATCCAGACGATGCACCGGGGGTTGGCACGCCAGTAATGGGAGGTATTAGTTACCGTGAGAGCCATCTTGCCATGGAAATGCTAGCTGAAGCTAATATCATTACATCTGCAGAGTTTGTAGAGATAAATCCTATATTGGACGAGCATAATAAAACAGCCGAAGTTGCAGTCGCATTAATGGGCTCATTGCTTGGAGAAAAATTACTTTATGGAGCGGAAGATCACCTTATCACTCATAATTTACTTGCTGATGTTAAATAGTCGAACTTTTTTGAGATAGCTGTTATTGATAGAAAGATAGAAATATGGAGAGATATTTTTAAAAAGATAGTCCATTGAAAAAAGCCCATATTGTCATCAGGGGGCTTCTTCCCCATTGACGGATGGCCCTCGTGAATAATTTATATCCACAGTTTCAGACCTTTGGCATCCTTTTCTTTATTAAGGGCGTCATCGAAATTAGTTTTGCATTGTTACCTATGTTAACTCCTGTTTCTCTACATGCAGAAGCAATCTCTTATTCGAGGGATAATATCACCTAAGATTGAAATCATTGCATAAAACTTGTGAATGGAGAAACAAAAATTCCCTAAAAACGTCCTAACATAAATGAAACCGTTTGCACCCATCAGGTAAAGGAGTTTTTCAATGAAAACAGTAGAAAATCAACCAAATGAATTAAAACGGAGCATGAAAGCAAGACATTTATTTATGATTTCAATAGGAGGATGTATTGGTACGGGCTTTTTCATTGGTTCAGGCTACACCATTCATGAAGCAGGGGCCATTGGTGCTATTCTCTCTTACATAGTTGGCGGTTTTATCATGTATTTAACAATGCTTTGCCTAGGTGAACTATCAGTTGCCATGCCTGTTTCCGGTTCGTTTCAGACATATGCGACAAAATTCATCGGTCCTGGAACCGGATTTGCCATTGGATGGCTTTACTGGTTGGGTTGGGCAGTTACTGTTGCCTTAGAGTTTTTGGCAGCAGGACAACTCATGCAAAGATGGTTTCCTGAATCACCCGTTTGGATGTGGTGTGCAATCTTTGCTTTTCTCATATTTTTACTAAACGCTTTATCAGCAAAGGCATTTGGCGAATCGGAGTTTGTGTTTTCAAGCATTAAAGTATTGGCCATTATTCTTTTTATCGTAGTTGGCGGTGCTGCTATGTTTGGTATTATTGATATGAAAGGCGGACAAGAGGCACCGTTTTTCTCCAACTTTTTCAATGATGGCCTCTTTCCAAATGGGGTATCTGCCCTACTTATTACGATGATTACAGTAAACTTTTCATTCCAGGGCACAGAGTTAATCGGAATTGCCGCTGGAGAAAGTGAAAACCCAGAAAAAGTCATACCAAAATCTATTAAACAAACCGTTTGGCGTACCCTTTTCTTCTTTGTGTTATCCGTCGTTGTACTCTCAGCGCTGATTCCAAGGGAAAAAGCAGGAATCGTTGAAAGTCCATTCGTAGTTGTACTAGATAGTATTGGGGTCCCATATGCGGCTGACATTATGAACTTTATCATTCTTACGGCTCTGTTGTCAGTTGCCAACTCTGGCCTTTATGCGGCGACACGTATGCTGTACTCGCTTTCTAGAGAAGAAATGGCAAGTCCGAAGCTTGGAATGGTAAATAAGAGAGGGATTCCACTAAATGCATTACTTATCACACTTGCAATAGCAGGGTTGTCTTTACTATCAAGTGTAGTAGCTGCAAAAACAGTGTTTGTCTTTCTTCTCTCCCTAGCAGGATTAGGAGCTCAAATTGGCTGGATTGCCATTTCGGCTTCCCTTCTTGCATTTAGAAGAACATATATCCGTCAGGGTGGAAAGGTAGAAAATTTAAAATTCAAAGTACCTCTTTATCCATTCATTCCTATTCTTGCCTTACTAGCAAACTGCATCGTTATGATTAGTTTAGCATTTGTTCCTGAGCAGAGAATGGCCCTTTATTGCGGCGGAGCGTTTTTCCTTGGTTGTTATGCCGTTTATCACTTAAAGGTGAAGAAAACCAAGCAAGTAAATACACCTCAACAGGAAGTGCAATTAAATTCCGATAAAAAAATGGTCATCTAATCTTGTCCGGATTGTCTAGAGAAGATAGTAAAGTAATGAAAAGCAAGCTTTGATACATAAGATTGCTTTTCATACTGGGCATTCTATAAAATAAATGCGATAGTATTTTTACACTAGATCCTTTCCCCTCTCTAATTACGAAGAGATGGCTACATAATAAACTTGAATATCAGCAGATACTATAATAATGGAAGCAAAACGTGCATATTTTCGTGCACGTTTTGCATTTGAAGGAAAACTTATAGACGGCCGCCATTGCTAATACTACCAAATCAATAAATAATTTCTTCGATGTGCCATCTTCCTCTCTTTTTGAGCATTCAAATCACCTTACTAGTTCCCCTCAGATTTTATAATCCCAAGACTCTATACCTAGTCCCTCTTTTACCAAAAGTGAAGCCCTCTATTTACTTTTTAAAAGATATTATTTTCAACTTTCTTTCTAAAACCCTTCAACAAGATCTATCACTATCGAAAATTATTATATTGTATTAAAAGAAGAAACCCATCAATACACACCAATTGTTCTGAATCATGACACTCTGCAACATAATTGTAACATTAGAAATTTTTTTGTATATTTTGAAACACTTTTTTATTAAAATTGTCATGGTTTTTATATATTTCATAGCCCTATAATATAAATGTTAAATATTTTTTTACCACATCAGGAGGAACTTTCCTAAATGAAGAATTCGAAAAACTCTTTTATTCTCGCGGGAACTATTATAGGTACCCTATTTGCCAGCACTTCTGCTTATGCTAGTTCTTATCAAGTTAAATCAGGTGACACCCTAGATGAAATTTCTAAAGCAAATAATACAACTGTCCAAAAATTAAAATCTGAAAACAAGTTGACTAGTAATCTTATTTTGCCAGGACAAGTTTTAAAGATTAATGAATTCAACTATACGAATAAAAGTACTGATACAAAGGAAATATATGTAGTTAAACTTGGGGATTCCTTATCTACAATTGCTAAAAGATATAATCTTTCTCTTAGTGCATTAATTAAATTAAACCCTGATATTTCTAATTCAGATCGTATTCATATTGGCCAATCTATCCGTGTATCTGGAAAAGCCTCTACATCTAGTTCAACGGCAAGAAACAGTAGTTCGAGTGATACATATAAAGTCAAATCAGGTGACACCCTAGACAAAATTGCTAAAGCACATAATACGACTGTCCAAAAATTAAAATCTAAAAACAATTTGACTAGTAATCTTATTTTGCCAGGACAAGTTTTGAACATTAATATATCCACTAAGTCTACGAGCAAAAGTATAGTTACAACAGAAAAACATGTGGTTAAACTTGGGGATTCTTTATCTACAATTGCTAAAAGATATAATCTTTCTCTTAGTGCATTAATTAAATTAAACCCTGATATTTCTAATTCAGATCGTATTCGTATTGGCCAATCTATCCGTGTATCTGGACAAGCCTCTACATCTAGTTCAACGGCCAGCAAAAGTAGCTCAAGTAACACCTATAAAGTCAAATCAGGTGACACCTTAGACAAAATTGCTAAAGCACATAAAACAACGGTAAATTCTTTACTTTCTTTAAACCCAAGCATTTCAAATGCAAATAATATTCATATTGGTCAGTCTATTAAACTTTCTGGAAAAGCTACATCATCTATAGCTAAAAAACAGTCCATATCAACTAATTCAGCCCAAGCAGATAAAATTTTAGCTTCTGGTGCGAAATATTTAGGCGCTAAGTATGTTTATGGTGCAAGCACATCACGTACTGACATATTTGATTGCTCTTCATTCACATTGAAAGCATTCCAAGCTGTAGGTATTTCCTTACCTCGAACTTCATCGGCTCAATCTCAGGTTGGGAAACCTGTATCTTCGAACACCCTGCAAAAAGGAGATTTAGTATTTTTTGATACTAATAAAGATGGAGTAATTAATCACGTAGGAATTTATGCCGGTAACGGTCAAATGCTTAATGCTTCAACATCTAATGGTGTATCTTATGCAAATATTAACAGTTCTTACTGGGAACCTCGCTTTGTAAAAGCAGTTCGTGTTCTTAACTAAATTCATATGTAACAATAAATAATTGTTAGCTACACTAAGTCCCCATTTTAATATTCAATGGGACTTAGTATGAAACCAATGAATGTACAGAAATAGCCCGCCTTATTCGAGTTCGTAAAGCAACAAAGTTGATAGTATTGTCCAAAAGAATCAAACTCATCGTTTCAAGATAAACCTTTTCTAAATCATTCGCAAAAGGTTTAACCGGTTTACTAAACGTTTACTTCTAGTGATAGTAGACTTTGCTTTTGAACGGAATCTCCAATTCACCGCTCAAAAATAAGAGCAGCATTTAATTTAGGATAACAAATATGTAATTATGCAAAAAAATAAAATCATCTTAATCGATGATTTTATTTTTTTGCATATTCTTTTAACCTAGGAAGAATTGGCTCCAAAATTTCCTTTGCTATGTAATCAGTATCTAATCCAATAAACTGTTTGCCTTCTAAATCGACTGATCTAGCCTTTTCCGGATCATTGCAAAAAATAAACGAGATTATTCCGTTATCTTCTGTCATATCTACATATTTGAATGAAATATCATGTTGTGTTAAACAACTTTCAAACGCAATGCATAATTCATCAATGTTTGACTTACTAATAGATGTAAATTTCAATTTGATCATCTCCTCTGAATACAGAATAGCAAAATATTGGCTGAATTACAAAGTGAATATATACTCTAATAGAAGACTTTTACTATTCATCAGGCATTTTTAATTTAGGAAAAATTGAAAAACGACTAGTTTCTAAATTACACCAATATCACACACTATAAAACTCCCTTATACTAAACGCTAAAATATAGTGAAAATGAACAGCCTTCATATTCTTTTGGGCTTCTACTTTTAACATTTTGTGTTTGAACTACGTTAGCCGCATAGTAGTGAATTTGTCTTTTTCTAGGTAGTGTTAAATAATTGAAAGAACTTTCAGCCTATATGGCTATTAGAATAGTCATACAGAGCAGAAAAGGGATATTCTTTATTTTGAACTAGTTAAAACAACTTTCACTAACACTTTCCAGCTTCAAACCTGGATTTTTATATTGTTTGATATGTTATTAGTTCTTTTTTCTGGAAAAGCTCTATTAACATGATTGAGCTAACAGGTATGTGATAGTTTCTTAAAAAATATATTATGTTTTAAAGGAAGAATTATCAATTTAGTAGGAGGGAATTATGTGGTTACATTAAAACCTATTACCCAAGAGGATTTTAAGCAATATATTATTCATGCAATTGATGACTATGCAAAAGACAAAGTTGCTTCTGGAAATTGGAGTGAAGATGAAGCAATTGATCTGTCTAGGAAAGAATTTAGTCAACTGTTACCAAAAGGTGAAAAATCCGAGTTTAATTACATTTTCTCTATCTTTCACGACCAACGTATAGTCGGAACGATTTGGATTGCACAAAATTCATCTACAAAAAATGACGAAGGCTTTATTTATGATTTTATTATCTTTGATCAATATCAAGGGCTGGGATATGGTAAGAAAGCAATGAAAGAAATTGAAATTATTGCTAAAGAATTAGGAATGAAGAAAATTTCACTTCACGTTTTTGGCCATAACAAAATTGCACGTGGATTATATGAAAAGTTGGGCTACGAAATTACGAATATCACGATGTCAAAATCAATTTAAAAAAACAATTGCATATAGGTATCTTCATATAACGAAGGGTATTCGTCATATATTTAATCCTGAAAATGATCAAGCTTTATTCTAAAGTAACATCTATACGCTCACCATACGATAATGCGCCTTAGCTGATCTAAAGCTTGCATTCTTAAACTATATTTTTATGATAAAACCATGATAAGTCAATAAGTACCTCCGCTTTATATCTTTCCTTATGAATATTCCATGGCATGTCTCATATCTTATACAAACACCTTTGTTAGGAGTGTGCCAACATGAAATCTTTCTATAAAGGAACGCTCATTTTGATTGTCGCAGCGTTTTTTGGTGAATGTATCGAATTTTTAGTGAACATGATCCTAGCCAGGGAATTACAAGAAGAAGGCATGGGGCTTTATATGTCCATATTGCCGATTTTCTTTTTGATATATGTGATTGCCAGTCTTGAATTACATATTTCCATTTCAAAATTCGTAGCAGAAAATAAACACACATTGCATTATAATCTTTTGATTCATGCACTTAAAATGGCTATGGTTGTAGTTCTGGTGATGTGTGTAGTCATGCCTTTTATTCTTACCTTTTCATCCATAATGGACAGATACCACCCTTATATAAAATGGCTGCTAATTACCTTAATCCCCATAATCGCATTTTCGTCGATTGCAAGAGGATATTTTATGGGCGTTCAGCAGATGGGAAAGATTGCATTTTCCAACTTTTTAAAAGATATTATTCAATTTGGCTTGCTGTTCATCATATTTACTTTATTTCATTTTAACCAGGAAAAGTCCTTGCTAATGGCCTTCTTTGTTTTAATAGGCAGTGAGTTCCTCGTCTTTTTATACTTGATCAGCCTATTGATTCTACAAATGCGTATTATGAAGCGTGGTACAAACTCCCGTACCTCTGGTAGATATGCACGTCAAAAGTTGTTGGAGGTTTCACTACCTACTATGGGACTAAGAATCTTTCACGCAATAACAAATGCGATTCAACCTTTTCTGATTCATGCTGCCCTTCTCTCGGCAGGATTCGGTGCGGTATTGGCTACTGAACATTTTGGGATGCTCACAGGGGTTGCGATGACAATCGGCTTCTTCCCAGCTTTTATCGCTCATTCACTAATGATAATGCTTATCCCAAATGTATCGAATGCGTACAAGAGACAGGATGAGGAAAAATTGAGAGTTTTATTGCAAAAATCGATGTCTTTTACTTTCTTGTATGGGATTCCTGCAGTGGTCTTTATTTATCTCTTTGCAGAACCTTTAACCTCACTCTTTTTTTCCTCCACTTCAGCTGCTTATTATTTAAAATTATTATGTCCTTATTTTCTTTTTCACTTTTTTGTCATTCCGATGCAAGCCTACCTCATTGGCTTAGGCTTAGTTAAAGAGGCTTTTTTCCATACTGTGTGGTCACATATCGTTGCCTTTGTGATGATGTATATACTCGGCTCGCAAGCCTCTCTTAACATGGGAGGCATCATCTTAGGCATGAATACAGGTGCTGTATTATTAACCCTTATGCATTACCTAACTATATGTAAAAAAATAGGGATAAGCATCTGGTTAACAAAATCGAGATCTATAATAATGAAGTAACCTGTACTTATTTTTGATAGTTAGAGTGTTTTCAACATACTTGGATAATAATCAAGAAAATCCTTTAAAATATCACCCAATATTAATGAAGTAATATAATAAATATCGTCACCGTTAATTGCCGACATTTTGAATCCTTCAAGTGTTAAACGCCTTACATAAGTTTTGGCGCTCTTTTTCTTTTTGGTACTAATTATCGACCCTTTTTGCCCCTTCTTTTATCCGTTCCGGTCTTAGCCTTAACTTTACTGAAATATAAAATCTTTTTTTGTGATATTTTTTCTTAAGGGTTCTTGTTTCATATTCTCATATTGATTGAAGTAAAAGACACTCCTCAATCAGGCTGTGTTTTTTCAATTCTTATGGGGGTAAATTAATGTAGACTTCAACTTTCGATATTTTTTTATCTAAGCAGGCTTTTACGTTTGATAAGATTGATTCTCGTTTTCGTTATATCTGTATAAAAGCCATTAGGCACTTTTTTAAGCGTGCTTGTTACTGAATGAATAGTGTTTAAATATAAATCAGAAAAATTGTATGCCAAATAATTCATAAATAAAATTAAAAAATATTGAGCCTTTCTCTGTACTTATCTCCTTAGTTGATGTATATTTCAACATACTTGGATAATAATCAAGTAAAATGGTTTAAACTAACCATACAATATTAATGGAGTGATTTCATGAGTAAAGCTAAGGCTAAAACTGGAACAGGTAAAGGTACAGGTACGGGAACGGGTAAGAAGGGTTGGAATCGTTGGAAAACCAGTGCCAACAAGAAAAAGAGCGCAAAACCTTATGTAAGTAAAGGCGTTAAACACGCGAACGATTCAAAGGCAACTACCAATAATACTGGTGATAAGTCTGAAAAATAATCATTATGTAACTCCTATGTGTTGAATTAAAGGTTACAAAATTATGTTCCATATTCTCATACAGGGTATTTAGGCACTTTAAAAATCTGTATGAGAGAATTGGGTCAATTAACTCTAACTTCCTTCACTCTATAGCTATTAAAATAGCCAAGAGCATTTATACATAATAAAGAAAAAGACACTCCCAAACCGAACTATACCCCGGATAACGGACACACATAAAAAAGTGTCCCTTATCCGGGGTTTTTTATGTTTCAATAGGTGTATTGAGTATGGACGGAGGGTTTCTATGAGTAAGAATATATATACTGAATTTCAGATTAAAGAACTTGAAAAGAATCCAAATATCATAAGTGCTTCAGAGCGTTCTATTTCCTATAATCCTGAATTTAAAACAAAAGCTGTTAAGGAATATAAAAAGGGGAAATCCCCCTCTCAAATTTTCATAGAACATGGATTTAATCTTGAAATAATTGGTAAGGAAAAACCTAAGCGTTGTCTACAGCGCTGGCGTGATACCTTTGAAAGGTTTGGTGAGGAAGGCTTCCTTACGGAACGCCGTGGAAAAGGAAGTACAGGACGCCCTTCTTCCAAGCCACAGTCTGTAGAGGATCAACTTAGGAAGGCCGAAGCGAGAATCAAATTCCTTGAAGCAGAAAATGACTTCCTAAAAAAGCTGGAAGAGTTAGAAAGGCGGGCGTTGAAAAAGAAATAATTCTAACTGCAGCTGAGAAGTTCTATCTGATTGAAAGAACGATCAGGCAATACCAGTTAAAGAAGGCTGTTTCCTATCTATGCACATTGGCTGGTGTAAGTCGAAGTGGCTACTATGATTGGTTAAAGGCAGCTCCAACCCGTGAGCTACGCGAGGAACAGGATGATTTGGATATAGAATTAATTAAAAATATATTCCTTAGTAAAAAGGAAAAAGTAGGCGCCCTCCAGATCAAAATGGTTATGGAAAATGATTATTCGACCGTCATGAATCATAAGAAAATCAGACGGTTGATGGCAAAATATCATCTCTTCGCAAAAATCAGAAGGGCCAATCCGTATCGAAAGATGGCTAAGGCAACCAAGGAGCACCTTACTTGTCCAAACCTTCTTAATCGTGAATTCAAACAGAAGGAGCCAGGGAAGGTCCTGCTTACTGACATTACCTATCTTTATTATGGGAAAGGCCAAAAAGCGTATTTATCCTGCGTAAAAGATGCCGCCACAAAAGAAATCGTTACGTACCATTTATCCACTTCATTAGAAATGGATATCGTTTACGAGACTTTAAATAAGCTAAAGCAGGCTGTGAGTCACGAGTTCCATCCGAGTGCAATCCTGCATTCTGACCAAGGATTCCATTACACCCATCCGCTATTTCAAAACAAAGTGAAAGAACTTAGGCTAACCCAATCCATGTCCCGTAAGGGAAACTGTTGGGATAATGCGCCGATGGAAAGTTTTTTTGGCCACTTTAAAGATTTAGCAGAATATAAAACATGTACTAATTTAACGGATGTGAAGGAAGAAGTTGATAGAGTTATTGAAGAATACAATGAGTATCGTTATCAATGGGGACTAAAGAAAATGGCCCCGGTACAATACCGGGACCACCTATTAGCCTCATAGGCACTTTTTTATACTGTCCGTAAAATGGGGCACAGTTCAAACCGGTAGTGTCTTTCGTGTTCATTTGAGTTTTATAAAAATTTATGCAGATAAAATCAAGAAATTTTCATCACATCTGACTTTTATGTTTTGAGGGTTAACTTTTTTCAGTGATAACTCTGTGGTAAAGCCGTTTGTAGCCTTTTTAACAGAGCTTGTTACTGCATGTATGGCTTCAGCTTCACCAACATCTTGAGCAGAGTCAAGCAAAGGGTCAACAATATATAAATGTACTATCCGATTAGTTTTATTCATAAACCAAGTAATTTTCCACATAAGAAGGAACGGATTTTCTACTCTAAGAAATTTTGTCTCTTTTTGCTAGACTCTTTGTAAAAAGTTAGAAAGCGCTCCAATATCATTAATTGATATTATTTATTTAGCTACTGCTTTTAATAATTGATTGACTAATAATTGAGATTTCAGACCTTCTAGTCCATCAATCAGTGGTTTCTCATCATTTTGAATACAATTAATAAAATGTTGTACAGCATCTTCAAATCCTCTTTGCTTTAACGTTGTATCCCATGATGGAGAAAATGAAGTTGAGTGGCTGTTATTAGAAGCAATTTCTAAAGTATTCATGTTCCTAACACTTAAAATTGCTCCATCCGTTAATAGTTCAAGCCTCTCAAGGTTAGTACCTGCTTTTCGATGCATGTCTGTAAAGAAAGGTATACCCTCCTGGGATTTATAAACATGTCCTGCATAAACAAGGTAATTCTCACTACTAATATTTACTGTTCCATGCAGCACATCTAAATCACCATTAGCTAACCATCTTGCAGTATCAACTACATGTAAATAATCATCTAACATTCTAAAATCATAAGAATAAGGTCCCATACTATCTGTTCTATGTTTTTCTATGCGAACTGATGCTATGTTTTGAGCTAGATGTTTTACTTGTACATACAAAGGAGCAAAACGGCGATTAAATCCAACCATAAGCTTTCTTCCTGATTTTTCGCTTAACTCTACTAATTTTTCAGCTTCAGCAACAGTTGCAGCTAACGGTTTATCGACATAAACATCTATTCCTCTAGTTAATAGAGAAGATACGACTTCAAAATGTGAGCTAGTGGAACTATGTACGAAAACAGCATCACATTCTGCAGCGAGTGTTTGTAAGCTATTAAAATCTTGAATACGATACTGATTGCAAATCATTTTTCGTTTATCTTTACTTGGTGAAAAAGCACCTACAAATGACCAATCCAATTCTTTAGTAAGGATTGGTAAATATGCTTTTTGAGCTATACTCCCTAAACCTATCATGCCAATACGAGGTTTTTTCATGTTTGACATCCTTTGCATTGATATTGTTAATAAAATTAGTTTACACTGTTTCAGTTGTAAAACCAAATGAACAAATTTATTTGCATGTTGTCGAGTAATAGGAGTAAATTAAGAGAGCTTTTTTGTACCAACTTAATGAAAATTTCATGTCTCTTACATCAAATTTTCGTATAAAGACATAGGATCCGCCATTATTAGATGTTAGAAAATAAAAGAAGCACAACGAACTTTACATTAACAATTTATCTTCAAAGTTCTTGATATCTTCGCTCAACCTTTCCACTGCTTCGGATGTAAACCGTAACAAAAACAGGCTTCGTCTTTCCTGATTAAATATATTCCCTACATGCCTCACTATAAGCTTCAGTACATCAAAACTCTTTTTCAAAATCTCCGAGACCGCGAATAATTTTCTCTATTTTTTCTCCTTCTTCTTGCTTAATAAAATCCAACAATGATTCTTCCATACAATCCATCTTTTTTATTCTTCCATTTTTATACTTTTTCATTTTGATTGATTGCATACATTATTATGAATTCATGCATCTCCACTAGTCTATCTAAGCGTCTGTCCAAAATAGTAGATATAGGAAAACGACTAGAAAATAAGTTGAATTTATCCTTACATAGTTACTATATCCTATTATTTTATATTTTTTCACATTAGCCATATTTAATAGTAAAAGAAACAGTGGTTCTGACAGAACCACTGTTTCTTTTACTTAAAATTCCTTAGAGAAAAATGGCAAGAATAACTTTACTCCTCGTCTATTAAAAGGTAAAAATTTCATATCCGCAATTAAATGACTTATGTAACCTAATATACAAGTAGTGAAAATCCCCTCTATCCCCAAAGATGATTCGAATTGATGTGCAATGACGCCAAAGAAAACGATGCCAGCAATCGAATGCGTATAACTTCTATGTGGTGTGAAAGATGCTAGGATTATATAAATACCTAACAGCCATAACCAGTTTTCCTGTAAAGATAGGCCGCCTCCTAATACCCCTAGTCCTGTCAGTGTCAGCATATGCCTTTGGGTTATAAAAGTAGATATTATAATAATTCCAATTCCTGCTCCTACACCAACCCACTTTTCCGTTTCAGAACCTTCCAAAAAGCTATAAATAATCATGAGAATCCCGAAGGTTTGTGCTAACGTTCGGATGAACTTATGTGAAAAGGTAATCCTATTGCTTAACTTTCCGTCAATATCCATGTCGGGCATTAGACCTGAAACACCACCAACCCCAACTAAAAATAAAGTAGTGGTTGGATCGGTTTGAAGTGTGTTTGCTGTTAAAAACCCCACTGCTGCTCCTAATGCCATATGCGCTGTCCCGTTCACTGTCTCTCTCCTGTTCTTCTAAGAAGTTATCTTACATATCAATATCGAATGTTTGTTCGAACACCTTGCTTTTTAACTATACAATATTTTTCACTGAATTTCTTTATTTCTTTAAAAAAAGTGAGATTATTCCTTGATTTCAATATAAAAATAACCTTATTCCCTCTTTGGAATGTTCTAAGAATCCTTTGATTTTTGTTCACTCACTTCTAGTTTTATAACAATTTTTAGGTTAAATAGTTACTGGGCAATCCCACTCATGAAAATCATGAAATACGAAGAGGCTATAAGTGCTAAAATTTAAAATAATCATGAAGCAGAAAGTCAATGTTGTAAAGTTACCATGGGGATTAAATGGTGTTGGAAGCTCATCCTGGTGTCTTCAAGCTAGATGCAATAAGACAGATTTCTCTTTGTGAGAAAGAAACTCATGTTGTTTTAGTAAATATAACTACACAAAGCTAACCAGAAATGTAAGCGCCATGTAGACTTCGTCTTGACTTATACTAGAAAAATCTATTAAAAATACTATATTGAAATTAACCTTATTAAAGGCTCGTATTTATATACAAAACCTTTAAAAGTTTTTTCTAACGAGACTTTTTTATTAGAAACTTTATCCATAATATGAATATACTAATCTATAAGGGGAGTGATCCAAATAGCATTTCTAAATGCCTTCAATAATTTTAAAAAAGGGAAAAAGTCAAAGAAAATAAAAAACATGGATTTTAGAGAGCAGCACGTAAAGAAATCTTCTGAGCTTATTGGTAATAATGTAATCGTCCAAAATATAATTAACAATCACCTTACAAAAAAAAATAACCACTTGTAGGGTGGTTTTTATTTATTGTATGAAATTTCATCAATCTTCTCCATCGTCAACGTTACATTATATATATAGTTATATTGTAGATAATAATCGTATATGACATTGTGTAGAATCTTAATTAGTGATTTATCGAAGGTATCGAATTCCGTTTGATAACTATTTATAACCGTGACAAATTTTCCGTCTAGGTTTTCATAATAATGCAAGAGGAAATTCTTATAATATTCACTGTCACTGTTGCTTTTATTCGTTATACATGGATCACCAGTTTGGACGGACTTATCAAGCATTGATTTGATGGATTTAGGCAGTTTAGCTTTTTTGAATTGATTTAAGTTATAAATATCATAAGTAAAGTTAAGTCCTAATTGATTGGAATAAAACTCGATAGTACTATCCAATGTATACATTAAAGGAGCTTTAAAGTCCTTGCTATTAGCAATCACCTCTGATATCTCCAGCTGAAATTCCTCAGATGTCAAATATGCTGCAAATTTCATTTTTGAACTGCTCACGCTGAACACCTCAAAAACAGCAGCATCTTGTTTTTCAATCTCAATTTCTATATTAAAAAACTTAAAGTGCTTAAGGCGGTAAAAAGCAATCGGTGCTAAAAGAAAAAGCAGTATCCACACAAGGTAAAGAAATAATGTGTTGAAGATTATTTGATAAAACTCAGATGTTACAATCGGTTCTATGATTAACGTTATCAATGTATGTTCAAAGCCTTCAGAAATAGCTGGATTCTGTGTATTTACCGGATTGACGGCTTTATCAGGCTCCTTCCACGTTTGGATTCCTAATAGAGCCATCGCAACCAGTGTATAAACAAAAATCAAAATAGTCCCAATCACATATAATTTTGGCATGAATCCTATAATTCTGTCGAAAACAGAAATTCGCTTATCTTTCTGCTCCTCTATAGCCAATGTGGACGCTCCTTTTACAAATTAATATAAAATAGAAGTCAATAAAAGGACCGAAAAAGCATCCTTGTCTCTTCCTATTAAATAATATGTTTGTAATCAAGCGAACATACGTAAATGTTGGTTGAGGGTTACTGATTTCCTTTTTTATCCATCCCAAACAGTTACCTGCTCGTTCGGCTTGGTATTTAACTGCCATTTCTACGTGTTCTTTGAAGTTTCCATTTCCGGTTTTATCCGCAATAACATTTTACCGTAGGGATTATCATATGTCCTAAATAGAACAGAATCTGTGTACCCATTGTAACTACAATTGCACCCCGAAATTAGCGAACTTCCCTTACAATTGAAATCTAGGCTATTATGGGTTCTTAAAGAAAAGAAATAATTCGAAAGCGTTTTCGATTAAATCAAACGCCAAGCCCCTCAATCGTGTAAATGAGAGGGTTAGCTTTTATGCTTAGAATTCCGTATCATTTTAATTGTCCTTTTATCGCAAATTCTCTCACTTTATTTAAAAATAACTCCAAAGCTTTTGATGCTTCGAAATCATTCTTTTTCACCACTGAAAAAGGTCTAATAAAGGCTTCATTTTTCAAATGAAAGGTCTTCAATTCACCGGTTTTCAGTTCTTTTTGAACGGTTAATCGGGATAATAGTGCAATGCCAAGACCTGCCATAACTGCTTCTTTTACTCCTTGAATACTGCTAAAAATAAAACTTCGTTTGATGTTAAGTTCTAGTCTGTTTATAAGTTTATCAGAATACGTTCGAGTTCCGGACCCTTGCTCCCTAAGTACCCATGTTTGATCCTGAAGCATGGCACCATCCATGAATTCCATTTGTGAAAGTGGATGATCAGGCGGAACGACGACAATCATTTCATCATTCATGAATGAGTTGACATCAATATCTTTATAATCCGTTTCCCCTTCAATCAGACCTATATCAAGGTGGTTAGAACGTACGCCTTGAATGACTTCATTAGAATTTGAAATAATAATTTGAATATCAACTAGAGGATATTGAACAGCATATTCCGCTAAAACTTTCGGAAGATAATATTCTCCTATTGTAAAACTAGCCCCAATTTTTAGAGTCCCACTTACCACGTTATTAAAATCATTAATTTCTCTTTTTGCTGTCTCATAGTGATTCAGCATTTGCTTTGCATGCCTATATAAGATTTTTCCAGGCTCTGTTATTTGAACCTGTTTCGGAGAACGGTAAATCAGTTTCGTCCCCAATTCATTTTCCAGGTTCCTTATATGGAGGCTAACTCCCGGCTGTGACAGGTTAAGAATCTCACCTGCTCTTGAGAAATTTTTCTGTTCGATTACGGTTACAAAAACCTTTAAAGGATCCATAGATACCTCCTTTATTTTTATTTAATATTTTATCATAAGTAAATGTAATTATTACAATAGCAAATATATATTTCACTTATTTTTAATTTACCCTTAAAGTAAAGGAAACAATATAGATGGAGTGTTTAACTTGGGAAAAACAATTGGAGAAACAAAAAGGCTTGGCTTTATTAAGGGGATAGCTATAACCCTACTAATTGCTATTGCAGCAAAATACTTGGCAGAGCTCCCTTTCCTTCATATAATGGGGCAGCTCGTCATAGCAATATTAATAGGTGTGTTTTGGAAATCAATAGTTGGCCTGCCTAATTATATGGTCGCGGGAACCAATTATTCTAGTAAGATTCTTTTGCGTTTTGGAATTATTTTGTTAGGGATGCGTTTGAACTTAAAAGATATTTTTAATGCTGGACCAAAAACTTTTGCTGTCGGAGCTATTAGTCTTGTATTTGCTATATTAGTAGTTTATGGATTGACCCGTCTTTTTAAGGTTGATAAAAAGCTAAGTATTTTGACAGCCTGTGGAACAGGAATTTGTGGAGCTGCGGCTGTCCTTGCAATTTCCACACAAATTAAAGCAAAAGAAAAAGACACAGCGATTGCCGTGGCAACGGTTGCGGTATTGGGAACAACCTTTACATTTGGTTACACCATTCTTTACCCATTCCTAGGATTATCAGATCAGGGATACGGAATTTTCTCGGGGGCGACACTGCATGAAATTGCTCATGTAATTGCCGCTGCAGCACCAGGTGGAAATGAGGCAATAGATATGGCAGTCATGGTCAAGTTAACAAGGGTTGCATTGCTCATTCCTGTTGCAATTTTAATTGGATTCATAATGAATTTGAAAGAGCGAACAGCTAATCCTGGGAAGAAATTTTCATGGAAATCAATCCAGATTCCTTGGTTTATTTTAGGTTTTTTAGCAACTAGTGCTCTTTATTCTACAGGAGTTGTACCTAAAGCTATTGCTGAATCCATTGTTTCCCTTTCTTATATCCTCATGGCAATGTCTATGGCGGGACTCGGATTAAATATAGATCTTGTAATATTCAAGAAATATGGTGGGAAACCATTTGTTGCTGGTCTACTCGGTTCAATCTTATTATCATTTCTTGGTTATGTATTAGTCCGGGTATTACATTTAAATTAATATTCACAAACTAAAGCATTCCTTAATTGGAATGCTTCAGTTTGTAGACAAAAGAGGTTCTATCTAAATTTTATATCAAAGTTGATTGGAGCGGAAGGTGCGAGACTCCTGCGGGAAAAGCGCGTCTAGGGGAGACCCCGCAGGCGCAAGCCGAGGAGGCTCCCGGACCGCCCGCGGAAAGCGAGTGCCCTACGTTCCAATCAACGTTCAAATTGTACAAGCCATAAAAAAACTGTAGACAAACTCAATTTTCATCGAGTTTGTCTACAGTTTGAAGCATTCCTTAATTGGAATGCTTGTTTTTCTTTAAAAGATGCGGAACGTTAGCTCCATAAAAGATTTCATCCATCTCTGTTTGTAGTCTTTCTATAATTTCCTGTCGTTCCTCTGAATTTAATTTTTCTTCTGTGAAACCGAATAAATAATTATTTATATCAAATCTTTTCAACTTACATTTCGTATGAAATATATTTTCCTGATACACATTGACGTCAATCATATCATATAAACTCTTTACTTCATCAGGGATATAATTTTGAATGGAATTTATATCATGATCAATGAATAATTTCCGTCCATTTTTATCTCGTGTAAATCCTCGGACACGGTAATCGATTGTAATAATGTCAGTGTCAAAAGAATGTATAAGATAATTAAGTGCTTTTAGAGGAGAGATTTCTCCACAAGTAGATACATCGATATCAGCCCTGAATGTACTAATACCTTCATTCGGATGAAATTCAGGGTATGTATGAACAGTAATGTGGCTTTTATCCAGTTGCATGACAACATTATTCGGTAAAGGGCCTGGGGATTCCTCATAGGTACCAGTCGGAACTTCGACGACAGGTCCTTCTGAAACGAGCATCGTTACACTCGCACCCTGTGGAATATAGTCCTGTTTCGCCGTATTCAAAACGTGTGCTCCGATTAAATCCGAAACGTTTTGCAAAATCTTCGAAAGCCTTTCTGCATTATACTGTTCGTCGATATATTCGAGGTAGGCTTCGCGTTCTTTCTTTGTTTTTGTATAACAAATATCATACATATTAAAACTTAATGATTTCGTAAGATTATTAAAACCATGGAGTTCAATACGTTGTTCTGGTGTAAGTTTCATGATAGATTCCCCTTATTTTTTTTACAACTGTTCTTATAGTTACCCTATATTAGAAATAAAAAACGCTAATACCCTTATTTTAAAAAGAGCAGATACATGAAATATGTAACTGCTCTTTTTTCCTATTTTGCTTCCGATTGTATTAATTTCTTTCTTTTAATCGGTGAAAGTGCTCGTTCTAGCCAGCCTAGTAAAAGGTCAGATAGAATAGCCATTAATGCTGTCGGAATCGCTCCTGCAAGAATAATTGCAGTACCATTCGAAGCATTGGTTCCCCTGACAATGATATCACCCAGTCCACCTGCACCGACGAATGTGCCGACAGCAGTTACACCAATCGCAACGACAAGTGCCGTTCGAATACCTGCCATAATGACAGACAGGGATAATGGCAGTTCGACCATTACTAGTAATTGGAACTTCGTCATCCCCATAGCCTTACCCGATTCTAAATAGGCATAATCAATGTTTGTAATTCCTACATATGTATTTCTTAGTATTGGTAGTAAAGAATATAAAAACAATGACAAAATAACTGTGTTTGTCCCCAGTCCCATTACTAGCATTAGAAGAGCAAGCATTGCTAAGGCTGGTGTGGTTTGTATGACATTAGTTATCGAAAACACCCAATTACTCAACTTTTTATGCTTCGCGATGAATATACCTAGCGGGATGGCAATGATGGCTGCAAATAATACACCATAAGCAGACATTAAAAAGTGGCGATAAAACTCAGTAAGTACATACATCCAATTTTGGGAATAATACGTTCCCAACTGTTGTAAGGTTTCCATTAGTTTGTACCTCCCATTTATTCGAAATATTTATGTGCTTTAAGGAATTCCGACGCTACGACAGATGGTTCTTTCAAGTTCCCATCAACTTCATAGTTCAGTTCCTGCATCGTTTCGGTAGAAATTTCGCCAATTAACTTGTTAAGTTCATCTTCTATCTCCGGGTATCTTTCCAATAATTCTTCGGTAACGACTGGTGAACAGTCATAAGGAGGGAAATATTGTTTGTCATCTTCTAAAAGCTTCAAATCATTAACCTTAATCCGTCCATCTGAAGAGTATGCTAGGACAATATCCATCTGACCATTTTTGACTGCGTCGTATACTAGTCCAATTTGCATCGGATAGGTTTCTCCGAATTCTAATCCATAGGTATCGACGAACCCTTTATAGCCATCCCCTTTTCTTTTAAGCCAAGCACTATCGACACCTAATCTCAAATTCCCTGCATCTTTAGCCAAATCTGATATTTTTTTATAGCCTTTTTTCTCTGCCAATTCATTTGAAATCGTAAAGGCATATGTGTTATCGAATCCATAAGAATCGAAAAATTTAAATCCATATTGTTTTTTAAATTCCCTTTGAACAATATCCATTGCCTTTACTGGATCCTTTTCAATTTCCTGTCCAAGAACACTCGTTAAGTCCGTTCCTGTATATCGAGTTGCGGCAATATCTATATCACCGCTTTCCATCGCTTTTTGCTGGACGAAATTCGAACCTAAATTTTTAATAATCTTCGTATCAAGGTCTGTATTTCGTTCAAGAAGTTGTGCGATCATGTTAGCCAAGATTTCGGATTCAGTCATACTCTGCGCACCAATTTTAACCGTTTTTTCAGAAGATGACCCCAAGCCAGGCAACGAGCATCCGCTGATGAATATTGAAAACAATAAAAGGGTAGTAAAACTCGTTTTTCTTATTTTTTTACACATGGTATTCCTCCTCAAGCAACTTCCTTCATACCTTTTAATCCTTTTGGTACGACTTTTCGTTCAATAATCGAGAAAACATAATCCACCATGATGGCCATGATGATTACCGGTACAGCACCTGCGATAATATATTCTGTTTGGTATAAATTCAAACCAATAAATATGTAATCTCCAAGTCCTCCGCCTCCAATAAAGGAAGCCAATGTTGCCCAGCCAATTAAATAAACGGAAGCAGTTCGAATCCCAGCCATAATGACGGAAAGTGCAAGTGGAAATTCAATTAGACGAATTCTCTCCCAACTCGTCATCCCAATGCCTCTACCAGATTCAAGTAAATTTTTATTTACACCTTTAATACCTGTATACGTATTCCTGAGAATAGGTAAAACAGAATAGAAAAATAACGCTATAATAGCGGGTGTCTTCCCAACACCAAGGAATGGAATAAAAAATGCTAGTACTGCCAAGCTTGGTAACGTCTGCATGATGTTTGCGATTCCAATAATAATAGATGCGCATTTTTTCATACGGGTCAACAAAATGCCAAGTGGTACGGCGACTATTATTCCAAGGAACACAGCGATCATGGATATGTATAAATGTTCCCATGCCTTATTAATCAATTCTTGCCAATTCGTTTGTAAAAAATCGAGCAATGTTTCCATCTCATACACCTCCTAGAACATTTCAACAATTTCAGCTACTTGATTTTCTTCCTCTCCCCATATGCTGTCATATACGATGTCCACTAATGTTGCCCTAGTGACAATTCCGACCAAATGTTTATTCTGGTCAACTACCGGCACGTATTTGAATCCCCGTTTTAATATCTTTTGAACGGAATCACGGATTAATGAGTCTTGTTTTACAGAATAGACTTCAGTATTGATTACTTCACTAATAAATTTAGCTTTTTTTCGATATTCACTGATCGTTTCTACATCTACGAACCCTTTCAAAGCATTTTGCTCATCGACCACAAGTAAAGAATCCACCCTTTTCTCTCGCATGATAGTAATGGCATCGGTAAGAGACTTTTCCTCTGTAATGGATATGGGATTACGACTCATGATTTGTTCTACCAACTCAACATTTGGTCTTGTTTGTAACAATCGTTCTTTACCGATAAATTCTTCAACAAATTCATTTACTGGGTTTCTGAGAATTTCATCCGGGGTTCCCACTTGAACGATTTCCCCAGCCTTTAATATCACAATGCGATCAGCAAGTTTAATCGCTTCATCCATATCATGGGTAACAAAAACAATTGTCTTATTAAGTGTGCGCTGCAGATTTTTAAATTCCTCTTGAAGAGCATCGCGGGTAATCGGATCTAGAGCACCAAAGGGTTCATCCATTAAAATGAGTGGTGGATTAGATGCAAGAGCCCTGAGAACGCCAATTCTTTGTTGCTGCCCGCCGCTCAGTTCGTAGGGATACCGTTTTAGATACTCAGGACCCATATCAACCAGCTGTAACAATTCTAGCGCACGTTCTTTTTTCTCTTGTTCACTCCATTTAAGTAGTTTTGGAACGAGGGTGATATTTTCAAGAATCGTCATATGAGGGAAAAGACCAATTTGTTGAATTACATACCCAATCTGTCTTCTTAGCTCCACCTGATCCTTTTCCATAATATTTTCTCCATTAATGAATATCTTACCTTCGGATGGTTCAATCAGGCGATTAATCATTTTCATTGTCGTTGTTTTCCCACAGCCACTCGGACCAATAAAACAGATGAACTCTCCTTTTTTAATATCAAGTGTTATATTCCTAACAGCTTTCTTTCCTCCCTTATAGACTTTCGATACATTTTCAATTTTTAACACAACAAGCACCTCCATGATTCCATTCGCATATAATTACAAATTTTACAAATACATTCCGCTTTCATATGCACAGTCTCTTATACCCATACGATAAAACATTAAACCTTTTATTAAAATAAACTAGTTCAATGTAATTATATTGAAGAAATAGAATGAAAAAAACTACCTCATTTTAATAAAGGTAGTTAATAGATTTAAGTTATTAAAATTGAATTAAAACCCAATATTTTTAGCGATGAGGGTTTTCACTATTTCATCAGACCCTGTATAGAATGTTGTCACAGGAATGTCTCGATGACGCCGGGCAATTTTATAATCACCCATATTTCCGTATCCATCATGTAACTGCATGCACTTTTCAGATATTCGCTTTGACATCTCTGTAATCCAGTATTTAGCCATCGATACTTCAGTTATGATATTCTCCCCATTCATATGTTTACAGATCAAACCATCAACAAACGTTCTACCCAGCTGAATATCGGTCGCTATTTCAGCAATGGTAAACTGTGCCTTATTAAATTTACTTATTTTCTTACCAAATGCTTTTCGTTCTTTTATAAAATTCATCGTTAAGTGGAGCATGTCCTTAGCTGCCATTAAAGACCCAATCGCACACATAAGTCTTTCCTGCTGCAGCTTTTGCATTATATATGAAAGGCCCTTCCCTTCTTCCCCAAGGAGGTTCCCAACAGGAACTGAAGCATCATCGAAAAATAGTTCGGCTGTTTCTGAGCTATTCTGGCCTGCTTTTACATGCTTTCTGCCTCGTGTAAGCCCTGGTGTATCTTTATCAATGAGCAACAAACTGATTCCATCATTGGAAGGAACAGCATCAAGATCAGTTTTACATGCTACAATCAATAAGTCAGCTTTAAAGCCATTTGTGATAGACGTTTTGGCTCCATTGACAATATAATACCCATCTTTCTTGATGGCTGTAGTTTGGATATTCGCTAATTCTGAACCCATTCCTGGCTCTGTCATTGCAAAGGCAGAAATCGTTTCTCCTGAAATGAACTTGGGTAAATACCTTTGTTTTTGATCTATTGTTCCAAATGAAGCAATATACGGGGCTACAACATCAGAATGAATTGATATTCCTACTAAGGCTGATCCAAGTATTTCCAATTCCTCTGCCAGAACAACTGAATATCCAAAATCTGCTCCTACCCCACCGAATTCCACATCAAGCCATGGACATAAAAATCCGTTATCCCCAATCTTTTTCCAAAATGAGCGAGGTACTTCCCCCTCTTTTTCCCACTGATCATAAAAGGGGATAGCTTCCTTGCCGAGAAATTCCCGAATTGATTGTTTAAATAATAAGTGTTCTTCTGTGAGGAAGGAACGTGAATCATTCTTATTGATCGCCATCGTGTTAACCATGGGTTAACCTCCATTCGCTAATGATTTTGTTGATATACATCAATGTGAAATATCTTGTAATCCACAACTATGATCAAGATAAATAGGTTAAATATATAGATGTAAACGGTCACAATAATAAAAATCATCAAACTGTCACAATGGGCCATAATATTCATGTTCAACAAAAGTATTGAATTCCCTTTTAAAAATCTATTTTTCACCATGTTAAATTCATTTTTGATTATATTATTTGAAAAGCTTCCGGATTTAAGAAAATGATGATTGATACTTAACTGCTTAAATATGGTTTAACCTTGTATTCTAACGAGGTTATTTTTGTAATATTCCTTTTCATAATTTAAATTTGTTTGAAAAAATCAATCCATAAGGAGTACCCCTAGCAAAACGCAGATTAACAACGTTAAGAATATGCCAGCATGAAAAAAATCCCAATCTCTCAGTTATATAAATGAGAAATTGGGATTTAATTATTCTTCACCAATCAATTGCGCCTTATGTTGGTTACCTTGGGCAACGGTTATAGTCAATCATTTCCTCATTAGTAAAAAACTAAGTTATAATTTTTGCCTAATCAGATTCAATCATTAAATAATTTTTTTTCGCATAGATTGTTTCTTATTGATTTCATTCAAAGTAACCGCTATTTCGTGAGAATCAATATATGATGTTCCAATCTGGATTTATACAAGCTCAACTATTGATTTTATGTTGGAACGGGAAAATAGGTAATTTTCCAACTAAGAGTCATCAAATCGGCTGCTTTTGGCTTCATACATGGGGCTATTTTTTATACTAAAAAAAATTATTGTTGACCCTCTGTATAAATTTGAAAAGTTACACCGAATTTGTCCGATACAATCCCATAAGCAGGGCTAAAAAAAGCTTCCTGCAGCGGCATTTTTACTTGTCCATCTTGCGACAAGTATTCAAAAATTTGTTTTGATTTTTCAATATCGTTAGTTGAAATACAGATCGTAACTTGATCTCCAGTTTGACTAGTTTGGCCTGGAAACATATCTGAAAACATGATGTCTGTTTCACCGACCTTTAACATTGCGTGTGACACAAGATCCTTTGCTTCTTCTGGTAAAGGAAATTCCGGGTTTTCTGGCATTTCTCCAAAAGTTTGATTAAAAAGGACTTTTGCACCCAGTGCTTTTTCGTAAAATTGGATCGCTTCCTTCGCATTTCCGTTCATCATTAAATAGGGAGATAATCGCATTGTCATAATTAAATAGCTCCTTTGGTTCTAATTTTTTTACAAATCTTGAGTAACTTCCAAGCTTCCTTTTAAACTTGTCAGTGATAATAACCACTATACCATTATTACCCATGATTGTATTTTATAACAAAGAACGTATGTTCGTCAATAAATATTACTTGAAGACTAACAATTTTTTGAGCATTTCAAACAAGAAAAACAAGAACTAGAAGATTATATCCATTACTACAATCAACGATTCAAGGTGAAATTAAAAGGCATGAGCCCAGTAGATTACTCGGTTCATGCCCTCAATGCTCCCTAACTAACTAAAAAAAGTGTCTAATTTTTGGGTTCACTTCAATTGATAAGCTCTTTTTTTGACTTTAGTCTATTCGTTTCAATTTGGTGAGCATAAAACTTACCACTTTGATATTGTATATTCTTATTAACTCGCTTTTATTTCTGAATCTTGTCCTCTTTTATGGTTTGGTAACTTAGAATCTATCGATAGGAATCGACTTCCATTTAATACCAGGTGAAGTGCAATGATCATAAGAATGAGGTCTAATTCGAATCCTGTACCTTCTCCATTCCCCATAAAGCCCGCTGGAAATTTCACATAAACAATTGCTCCAGCCATAATGAATATAAGGAGGGCAGAAATTATTCTTGTTCCAAGACCTAAGATTAAAGCAATTCCTCCAACCAATTCAATTGTACCAACTACATAGGCCATAAATCCCGGAATGCCTATACTTTGAAACCATCCAGAAATGTTATCCAATCCACTTTGGAATTTTGACAAACCATGCATCAAAAATGTAATTCCCAACATTACTCTTAATAAAAAGGTACCGATTTCTTGATTTTTCATAACACATCTCCTTTTATTGTATTTTACACTACAAAGCGTAGTGCAAAGGTATAAAAAAATCAAGTGAAAGTCATCCGACAATCACTATAGTCATTCCCAATAGTATAATCAAAACATATATAGAAACAAAAATCGTGGTAATATCAGCCCTTAAAGGAATTGTACTTTGAGGATCAACTAATTCCTGAAGTCTATAGTTAACTGATTCATTCGAGAAGTGGACAAGGATGGGAGAGGATTTATCAGAGCAACAATGTTTAATTAACTTTAACAAAGCTGCGCTTATGCCTATTTCAGTCCCCATTTTATTAATCGCATATTCATCGGCTAGTAATTCACTTATTATTTTGTAATTTTTATAACACCATTTTTTTCAGTGGGACAAACCATAACGCCTGTGAGATCAACTGTAAAATAAAGATTACCAATGGATCATATTTTTTTTGGTGAAAGGCTTCATGCTCTACTACTGCTTCTAGCTCGTCAAAGTCCAATAATTGAATTAAACCAGTACTGAACACAATGAAAGGTCGCCTGAAACCAAGCGTAAAAGCAAGAGGTTGATTAGCATTCACAACTAAGATATCTTTGTTGGCCCGTTTGAATATTTCATTTATAGACCTTGTCTTTTCTACGTTTTTGTAGATAAAAAGCTTTTGTTTAAACCTTCTGGAAAGGAAATATTGCTCTGCAATTTTGAATAGGGTGATCAATATACTATAGGATATTACTATAATGAGCAGTGTGATGACCACAAAGTAGTATACTGAACCTTCCTTGAATAGACTAGAGCAAAGTTTAAAAAAGTTGGCTTTAATATTTACTCCAAAAAAGATGTGTACCAAAAACGCTCCCATTTGGCTCCATACTACACCGGCAATTAAAAGACTCAGGCTTATCACAAAATAAGACTTTTTCTTCCACATTATAATTTATCCTTTTTTAACGATTGAATTTTTTGTTCCAATTTTTCAATTAAAGCTTGGTCAGCGTCTTTCATGGCATCAAGCATATGGCTAATGACAGCACCACCAAATTCATCTAGCAAATTCTCAGTCAGTTTCTTTGATTGCTCTTCTAAAAACTCCGCTTTAGATTGCACGGGGCGAAATAATGAAAGCCTTCCTTCTGACCTCTTTTCAAGAATGCCTTTTTCAACTAGACGATTCATGACTGTCATTACAGTATTAAAGTTGATAGGCTTGTCAAGCTCCAAGGATTGCTGCACCGCTTTAATACTCTGTTCATTTTTATCCCATAAATATTCCATGATATTAGCTTCCAAGGGACCAAAGAAACGATTCAGTCCAACTTCATCATATTTAAAATTTTTAATATTCATCTTTTACCCCCCACTACGAATTGTAGTGGAAATCCTTGTTAGAATCAAGTTCATCCGGAGATTAGATCTGATGTAAATCCGAATTTCTTTATGGGCCGGGACAATCGAATTTGTAACCCTTCTTGGATTATTAATTGTTAAGCTTAATTGAGTCAGTAAATGCTTACAAGATTGAAGTATGGTTGGAAATAGCGTGTAAATTACATGATCCCGACCATCGAAATGTTTTTCATGACCTGTACTTTCGTTAATAAAGATGAATAAGGTATTTCGTTGACAAGAGCTAGACCATGCTCATATGGGAGCACTGTATCTTCTGTACCGTGAATAACCAAAACAGGTACATTGATTCCTTTTAGCTTCCCCTCATAGGAATTATCACCTTTAAGAAGCGAATGTTCAACATCAAGTTTTTCAGCTAAAGCCAGGGTTTCTGCAAAGTAATCATCAGAATGCCTGACAACATTTGATAAATTGCTTTAATTGCTTTTCCAGCACCAATAGGGCCTACCAAATGATTATTTTGACATTCATTACCTTCAACACTGGTCTGGCTTTTTCTAGTACTTCTGGATCTTCACTTCGATTATAGTCAAAATTCCTTTCAACTCCAAATGTTCCCCTGCTAACAGGTACATCCAAAACCCGGATCCTTTTTTCCTGATAAGCAGAATGAATCACCATAAAAATTTGCTTTTACATTAAATTTCAGTTTTTGCTTCGAATTTTAAAGAAACGAGCCTTATGAAGGCTCGTTTCACTAATTAATGATTAACTCCTTGTTGTAAGTTTCTCTATTTCATCAGAATTATAGAAATGATACCCTAGTGTCGGCTTTTGGGCCGCAGCATACATTGCAGCAGCTACTTTGTTTGCTTCTATGGCACGATATGGACGTAAAGGACCCACAAAGAGAAATTTAGCAAAAGAACCTATCATACCAGAAATTTTTTCACCTGCCCTAAATTCCTTTCGTTCTCCAAGAAGTAAGGACGGGCGAAATATATGTACAGAATTCAATTCTAGTTGTTGTAGTGTTCCTTCCACATCGCCTTTAACACGACTGTAGAAAAACTTGGATTTGGAATTGGCTCCCATGGCTGTAATGACGAGAAATTTCTCAACATTAGAGGCTTTCGCCATTTTCGCCGCGTCAATAACAAATTCATAATCAACTTTACGAAAAGCTTCTTTCGATTTGGCTTTCTTAATAGTTGTACCTAAACAAATAAAAACATCAGTGACATTGAATAAATCTGCATATCTGACTAAATTATCAAACTCCACAACATGGACTTCGCAATTAGGTTCTTTAGATTCTATTTCCCTTCTAGTTAGCAAGTGGATTTCCTTATAATTATTGCTGTTACTCAACTCTTTAACTAAATGGGTACCAACGACTCCAGTTGCACCTAAAATCAATGCAGTTTTTATAGTCATGATTTCCTTCTTTCCTTTATAAGCTACTAAATAGCAGTTATACTTTTATTTCATATTTTCTTCCTAAAGAACTTTTTGAAAATTATTTAGGATTAAGATAGATGATTCACTTGATTAAAATCCTCAATAATCCAGGAATCCATCTCAAATCTAATCGTACTTAAACAAGCATTAAATAACCTCATTTGTTTTGATACGATTGTCTCATTTGACATCAATCGTAAAATAAAATGAATCACAGCGCCATGTGCAACTAGTATCACTTTCTTCTCCGGATACCTCTGCTGAATCTCTTGAAGCCCTTTTACCAGCCTATCTCGTAAAGACTCCTGACTTTCCTGATTAGGATATACTTTATCCCTGAATGCAGATTCTCTTTCATCCGCTGTCATTCCTTCAGCAGCGCCAAAGTTCTTTTCTATGAATTCTAATTTTTCAATTACTTGCCTATCAATATAGGAACTAATAATTTCGGCAGTTTCTTTAGCCCTTTTTAGGGGGCTTGTAATAATTACATCCCAATCTGCTTTAGACAAAAATTCACCACACTTCTGTGCTTGTATCTTTCCTTGTTCATTTAGTGGGATGTCAGTCTGTCCCTGCAGTTTTCCCAGTGCATTCCAATCTGTTTGACCATGTCGTACTAAACAAATAGTAGTAATTGTCCACAAACCTCTCTATGTAAAATCTTTATTTTTTCACTTCTTCAATGATGGAATGACCTTCACACTGCTCGAGATCTAACCATTTCCACTTTTCATGTAATCGGATTCGTCCATCAGGCAACATTTCCGGCGTGGAAAGACAGCTTCCTCCTCTAATTTCACCTTTTTCATTAATATGATTGTACCTAAATTCCAGTGACCCATCCAAATTAACAACACCTATTAACGTTCCTTTAATAATCTCTCCCCCTTCATAACTTGCTGTAAGAATATTCCCTTCTTGTGAATAGTAAAAGAATGTATTTGCCGACACTTCTCCATTTTCCGAATTAACTTTAGCTATAAATATTCTTCCGTTATAATTAACCATAGACAATCCCCCATATAAATTATTTAGGATAATAATACCAAATTAAAGCAAAAAAGAGTATTATGAACTTCTAACGCATATTAAATTATAGGTTTTACTATGATTTGAAATGCCGGGAATAAATACATAATATTTCCATTGAATTCATCCATAGTCTTATGATTAGATTATGGAAGATGTTTCATATGGGAGGGCGATTCTATATGAAATATCAAAGAAATTATAAAAAAAATTGGTGAGGTGCTCAATTGAAAGAAATTCTGCTCATTTTATTATTGCAACTTATTTATGTTCCAATTTATACACTACGGACTATATTTTTAGTGAAAAATATAACCGTACTGGCATCTATATTAGGCATTGCAGAAATGTTAGTTTACGTTTTTGGTTTATCTCTTGTATTTGGCGGTGACCAAAGCATAATCGCCATGGTTGTATATGCAGTTGGTTTTGGAATCGGGATTATTTTTGGAACGAAAATTGAGCAAAAACTCGCCATCGGTTACATTAATGTGACCGTTAATACTCAAGCAAAAAATGAATATTTGATTGATACTTTAAGAAACATTGGATTCGGTGTCACTCTTTATACCGGTGAAGGAAGGGACAGTAACCGTTATCGAATGGAAATTTTAACAAAACGAAACCGAGAGCAAGAATTGATTGCAACAGTTGAAAAGTTTGAACCTAAAGCCTTCATTATTTCATATGAACCAAGGTATTTTAAAGGTGGATTTTTACTGGATCGGTTGAAAAATAAAGCAAGCTGAATTAATTGACTGCAAAAGCCCATCTTTTTCAAGATGGGCCTAGATTTTGGACAAAAAGGTTTCGGAATGGTCGCATTCCGAAACCTTTTTGATTTTTTATTGGATTTGAGAGAATAGTTGACCTCTCCGTGGTCATTATTTAGGCCATTTCTGGTCCTCGCCAAGTCCAGTTGGCCATCTTCTTTAAATTCATGGCAGCGAAAGTAAGAATCGCCTGCATCGACAATTTTTTAAGTCCCCTTAACATTGTCCAACGCATGCCATGCTTTTCTTTTGCATCTGCGAATACTCGCTCAATTGTTTCTTTGCATTTCGCATAAATTGGTTTTATCTTCTTGATGGCAAAGATGATATGCTTCTTCCACGTATTCTTGCCAAATGTGACGTGTCACTACTTTTTGATGATCTTTACTTTCGGTACATTGTGCTAAAAAAGGACACGTTGCACAAATGTGTTTCGGTGATTTGTACTCACGATAGCCCCTCTTTAGTGGTTGTCGAATACCTCAAGGATTCACCTGCCGGGCAAAGGTAACAGTCAAAGAATTCATCGTAAACATATTCATGTTTACGATAGAATCCTTCTTTTGTGCTTGGTCGTGTATATGGTAAGGCAGGTGTAATCTCCTGTACAAATAAGTATCTCGTAATCGCAGGTGTTTTATAAGCTGCATCTGCGGCAATAGCTTCGGGTTTTCCAACTCTTCTAATCACGTTTTCCACTAGTGGCTCTAGGATATTACTATCATGTGGGTTACCTGGTGTTACAATCGTGCCGACTACAAAACCGTTTCGATCTGAGGCAGCTTGGAATGAATAGACAAACTGTTTTGTACGTTCGTCTTTGACGTGGTATCCTCTCTCTGAATCGGTTGTACTATCTTTAATTTCTTTCTCTTCTTCCTTATCAAACAATTCTTGAGGGATTGGCTTTTTTTCGTGGTCTTCGCGGTCTTGGTTGATCTCACTTTGAAGACGTTCTCGATAAGCACTTGTTTCTTTTCTAACGATTTACTTTTCAATTTTGCGCTTATTCGCATTCGCCTTCACATGTGTGGAATCAACGAAAACGTGTTCTGCACTGATTAACTTTTTCTCCGTAGCAGCCTTGAATATACGGTAGAAAATCTGTTCAAACAGGTCTGTATCTTTAAAGCGACGCTCTTAGTTTTTTCCAAAGGTAGAGAAGTGAGGTACTTTATCATGAAAGCCGTAACCTAATAACCAACGATAGGCCATGTTCGTATCTATCTCTTCAATGGTCTTACGCATCGAGCGAAAACCGAAGGTATATGGAATGAATGTCAGTTTAACTAGAATAACTGGATCAATACTTGGGTGTCCTACCTCTGAATACATATCTTTCACCAAGTCATAAATGAAAGAGAAGTCAATGGCGGCCTCAATTTTACGAACCAAATGGTTCCCTGGCACCAGTTGATCTAAAGAAATCATTTCAAGTTGATCTCGCTGAATAGAATCATGTTTAGAAAGCATCCTTATCACCTCAAGTTTTTATACTTCTATTTTTAAACAAAAAAAGAATGTTAGAAAAATCGGTTCTATCTAAATGTTAAAACAAAGTTGATTGGAACAAAAGGTGCGAGACTCCTGCGGGAAAAGCGCGTCCAAGGGAGACCCCACAGGCGCAAAGGGCGCCGAGGAGGCTCCCGGACCGCCCGCGGAAAGCGAGTGCCCTACGTTCCAATCAACGTTCAAATTTTACAAATCCCCAAAAAAACTGTAGACAAACTCAATTATTTATCGAGTTTGTCTACAGTCTGAGCCCATCTTTTTCAAGATGGGCCTTTCCTTAAGAATTATAATCTATTGGCTATCACACGATTTGAATACAAGACGTGATTTTGTTTACGACATGATTTTTAGAGAATAAAGTGATACTCCCTAGGTGTTAATTGTTGATCAATCTCACACCTTTCACTAAGCACACAAGTACCATTCAAGCCATTACCTAAATTGGTTACGGTTTAACGGACTTTCCTTCCTCAACTACGTGAAACATCAAATGTGCAAGATGATGGATTGGTCCATAGTCTTCGTTGTCTTCTTCATCCTCTTCCTCATCCATTTCATCCATGCCTTGTAAATATAGGGCCATGAATTCATAAAAATCATTTTTGGAGAACGAGTAACAATCACTAGGATCCAGACTATCTTCTTCATATTGTAGAACAAGATGTGATAAATCTCCTTCATCATCCTCTGCATCAAAAAAGACGAAAGATCCGAGATTTGTATCCAGTTCAAATAACCTGCGGAATCCACGTGATGTTGATTTTTCAAATTCTGAGGTCGTCAATTTTTGCACTTGCATGCTGTCTACATTATCTTCTTGATGGAAACTCACAATAAATGTGTTCATAATGTTTTACCTCCTGTTGAGTATGGATAACCCATAGTATCCCCATTTAACCGAATTTATCCGAGTTAAAGAGCCGATTCCAAAACAACCGGACAATGGTCACTGCCCATAATATCGCAGTGAATATTGGCCTCTATTAAAGAATCCACGAGACGTTGAGAAACAATAAAATAATCGATTCTCCATCCGATATTCCTCTCCCTTACCTTACTCATATATGACCACCAGGTATAAGCACCTTCCTGGTTCGGATAAAAATGACGAAACGTATCAACAAACCCTGTATCAAGTAAATCAGTCATTTTACCTCGTTCTTCTAATGTGAAACCAGAATTCCCAACATTTGGTTTAGGGTTTTTCAAGTCTATTTCCTGATGTGCTACATTTAGATCCCCACAATATATTACTGGTTTTACTAAGTCTAGCGCTCTCAGGTAATTACGAATTTCATCTTCCCATTCAAGACGGTAATCAAGCCTTGATAAATCTCTTTTAGCATTTGGTGTATAAACATTAACCATATAAAATTTCTCATACTCGAGTGTAATAATTCTGCCTTCCGGTTCCTCAACGAGTTCCCCTACACCATATTTCACTGAAAGAGGTTTTTCCTTCGTGAAGATGGCTGTACCTGAATAACCTTTTTTTAAAGCATAATTCCAATATTGATGATACCCCTCTAGATCAAGGGAAATTTGCCCTTCTTGAAGCTTTGTTTCTTGAAGACAAAAAATATCTGCGTCCACATCTTTAAAGTAATCTAAAAATCCTTTTTTTACACAAGCTCGAATTCCATTTACGTTCCAAGAAACCAATTTCATATTCTTTTACAATCTCCTTATAGCAAACTTTTCTTTTCTACCACAACTATACTATTGATTTGATTTTTTGCCCATCAGAGTACATTGGAAAATAACCGGGCAAAAGATTCTTTTGAGCGTTCCAGCAAACCTCGATTATTATAACTTACTGGATCTAGTTTTTCGCTATCCTTCATATCCTCTTGATAATGAGTGACTAAATCGTTAATGGAACTGCTGCCCATTAGGAAGACATTCACCTCGAAATTCAGTTGAAAACTCCTCATATCCATGTTTGCCGTTCCAATAGAAGCAATATCACCATCTACAATGATAAGTTTTTGATGCAAGAAACCCTTTTTGTACAAGTAAACTTCTACACCAAATTGATGAAGTTCACCGAAATAAGAACGACTACCATATTGGGTTAAAAAACCATCATTTACTGCAGGAACCATAAGTCGGACTTGTATCCCTTTTATGGCAGCATGCTTTATCGCTGCTTTGATCGCTTGATTCGGTACAAAGTATGGACTTGCAATCCAGATTGATTTTGTTGCACAAGTTAACAGGGAATAGTAAAAATCACTCATGATTCCCTGCTGTGTATCTGGGCCACTGGCAACAACCTGTACAGCTCCATCTCCATTTTCAACTCTGGTATTGATCTCTGGACGTTCTTCTAAAACATCTTCTCCACTTACATATTCCCAGTCTAACAGGAATACCGTATGGAGCATGTAAACTGCTTCTCCTTCAAGGACCATATGTGTATCACGCCAAAATCCTATGTTTTTATTTCTTCCTAAATACTCCTCACCGATGTTCAAACCACCCACAAAACCAACTTTCCCATCAATGATGATGATTTTTCGGTGGTTCCTAAAATTAAACTTTTGATTGAAAAATCCGTGCTTTAATGGCGAAAATGGAAATGCTTTAACACCTGCCTTTTTCATCCGCTTAACTTCATTATTTGAAAGACTTAAACTACCTGCAGCATCAAAAATAAATAAAACTTCTACACCTTTTTTTGCTTTTTCAATTAGAATATCTATAATTTCCGTGCCAAGTCTGTCTGAACGGAAAATATAATACTCAATATGTATGAATTTTTCCGCTTTCTTTAACTGTTTAATGATTTCTGAAAACGTTTCATTTCCATTCTTCAACACTTCCGTTTTTGAGGCTGTACTTATTGTCGTCTCAGTAGCATTCTTCGAAAAAGCTGCAAAGGACTTCTGATGATTGTTCAAGAACGTAAGATCTGGTGAAGATACATGAGTGACAAGACTTTTACATTCTTCCCGATCTTTTTTTCTTTTACTTTGGAACAAATGCCCCTTTAAATAAAGCTGGCCAGAAAACAAGTAAAAAACATAGCCAAATACAGGGAAAAATAAAAGCACATACATCCATAGAAGAGTATCATGTGCAAATCTATTTTCTAGCATCAGTGAGTAAATTGTAATAAACATAACAAAAACATATAATCCAATAAAAAATAGCTTCGTGTTGAAGCTAACCTGACTAAAAATGATCATATAAACCGAAGCGATTAAAATAAATAAAAATACAAATTCCATTCTTCTTCTCATTTTTTCATTCTCCCACACTGAAATATTTTATATATCTGTCATATACCCATATTTCACTGCAAAAGAAACAAAAACACTCACGAAGACAAATTTCGTAAGTGTTTTATCTTTTCTTTATCTAACTTTTACAGGAATTAAGCTTTCATACAGGTCAAGGTATTTTACGGATGACGCAACCCAACTAAAATCTAGTTTCATTGTATTTTCAACCAATTTCTTCCATCTTTTCGGCTGAAATTTATACATTCCTACTGATTGTTCAATTGTATGAAGCATATCGTGTGCATTATAATTCGTAAAACTAAAACCATTTCCCTCGTCAGTAAATTGATTATATGGAATAACCGTATCCCGAAGACCACCTGTCTCCCTCACTATTGGCAATGTACCATACCTCATCGCCAAGAGTTGCCCGATTCCACATGGTTCGAATTGAGAAGGCATTAAAAATAAATCAGACCCTGCATATATCCGTCTTGCCAATCCTTCATCAAAGTATGTATTCACTGAAACTTGATTTGGATATTGATCAGCTAGATTACGGAAGGCCGATTCATATTGTTCTTCACCGGTACCTAGAAGAATGAATTGAATTCCTTGGTTTATCATTTCATAAAAAACATGAAGAATAAGGTCAATTCCTTTTTGATCAACCAGCCTGGTTACCATTGATATAACAGGGATGCCATCATTGACTGGAAGATTCAATAATTCTTGTAACTGACGTTTATTTTCCATCTTGCCATCATAGGTGTTAAAGGGAACCGCAAGGAATTCATCCGTGACAGGATTATATTCTTCATAATCAATCCCATTAATAATTCCTTTAAGATCACCACTTCGCTTACTTAAGAAACCATTCAAGTTCTCCCCATAATAAGCAGTCTGAATTTCCTCTGCATAACTTGGGCTCACAGTTGTGACAATGTTTGAGAAAGCTATCCCTGCCTTCAGGTAACTAACATTTCCATGGAATTCTAGGCCGTCGATATTAAAATACAATTCACTCAAATCCAATAATTCTGCTAGAACAGTTTTTGAATATACTCCTTGGTAGCGTAAATTATGTATCGTAAATACTGTTTTAATATCTTGGTAGAAAGGATGATTGTGATAATGAGCTTTCTTCAGTACACTGACCAGGCCAGTTTGCCAATCATGACAGTGAATGATGTCCGGCTTTTCTTCTAAATAAGGTAAAGCCTCTAAAATGGCACGGGAGAAAAAGGCAAATCTCTCACCGTCATCGAAAAACCCATAACTTCCATGTCTTTTGAAATAATATTCATTATCAAGAAAATAATATGTAATACCATTAGCAATAAGCTTTTCTATTCCACAAAATTGCTGACGCCAGCCAACAGGAACTTCGATACTCGTTATATGTTTCATATCCTGTTTAAAATGGAAAGGAAGATCTTCAAATTTTGGAAGAATAACACTTACATGGACTCCCTGTTTTTTTAGCGCTTTCGGGAGCGCACCTATTACGTCTCCTAGCCCTCCCGTTTTTATAAAAGGGGCGCATTCTGAAGCAGCAAATAAAATATTCATTACCGCACCTCCTCTATTAAATAATTTCCGCTTTTTTTATTACAGTCGGCTGTTTTATGCCAATAACAGTTTTCTCACTAGTAATTTTTACTTCTTTGTCGGTAATAATATTTTCTACGATTGCGCCTTCTTCTATCTCACCTTTTTGCATGATGATACTATTCCTTATAATAGCACCTTTTTTTACCTTTACCCCACGAAAGAGTATACTGTTTTCGACAGTCCCCTCAATATCACAACCGTTGGCTATCAATGAATTGGTAACCTTAGATGATCGTGAATATTTGGTAGGTGCTTCATGCTTAATTTTTGTATAAACATCCCATGTATCACCAAAGAAAGAGCGGATAACTGAGGGATTCAAAAAATTCATATTGCTTGAATGAAAACTTTCAATCGAGTGGATAAATGGCATGTCTCCAGTGAAATTATATCCTTTAACCTTAAAACGATGAAGGTTTGCTTTTACAGCATCTTTCAAAAAGTCATTTTCCCCACTAGCTACACAGCTTTTGATCAAATTCATCAAAAGGGTTTTACTTATAATGAAGGTTTCTAAACAAACATGGTCTCCAGGTCTAGGTATCGTATAAAAGCTTATGTCCGTGATATCTTCATTTGAATCAACTGAGCAGGTGTGATAAATTGGTTTTTCTATCAATTCCCCTACATAATCTTTATAGACGACTGTGATATCTGCTTTATGTTTTTTATGATAAGCAAGTACTTCATTAAAATCTATTTTGCATACATGGCTTCCAGGAGAAATGATAACTGTTTCTGCATCAGCCCTCTCAAAAAAGCTGAGATGATCATAAAACTGTTTCATATCACCTGTCACAGTTTCATCTGGATGGATAGGAGGCAAGATGAACAATCCGCCTGAACGCCGATCCAAATTCCATTCTTTCCCCGAACCAAGATGATCCATAACAGAAAGATATTTTTCTTTTGGGAAAACGGCTACCTTTGAAACATCTGCATTTATGAAGTTCGACATCGTAAAGTCAATCAGACGGTAGCGTCCACCAAATGGCACAGATGCTACATTACGGTGCGCAGTCAACTCTTTTAAATGTTGTCTCTCATTGATTAAGTTAATAATTCCCAACACGTTATCCATAACATCGTCCCCTTTTTCTAGTTAAGAGTAATCTTTTTTTTGTTTGGATTTGTAATGGTCTGATTTTCGCCTATCAAGGTAATTTCGGAATTAACGGCTGAATTTCCTACTGCAGCACCATCTTCTATAACACAATTACTGGCGATAATACTTCTTTCTATATGAACGTTTTCACCTATCGTAACATTAGGCATAATGACTGAATCTTTAATCGTTGAGCCATATCCCACCTGAACATTATAGGATAAAACTGAATGATCAATGGTTCCATGTATCATGCAGCCCTCATTAATAAGTGATTGGCTGACCTCTGCTTCTGATGATATATATTGCGGAGGGTGATTTGCATTTCGAGCAAAAATCTTCCATTGCTGATCATCTAACTGGAAATTTGGTGTTTCCTCCAATAAATCCATATGTGCCTGCCAAAGGCTCTCAACAGTTCCAACATCCTTCCAATAATCATTAAAACGATAGGCAAAAAGTTTTTTTCGATCTTCAAGCATCTTTGGAATAATGTTGCTGCCGAAATCATTGGATGAATTCACATCTTTTTCATCGTTAATTAAGTATTTCCTTAAGGTCTTCCAATTGAAAAGGTAAACACCCATAGAAGCCAGGTTACTCTTTGGATATTTTGGTTTCTCATCGAATTGAGTAACCCTATCAGCTTCATTCGTATTCATAATGCCAAAACGGCTAGCTTCCTGCCAAGGTACTTGAATGACAGCTATGGTGGCCTCTGCATTTTTTTCGATATGATAATCAAGCATTTTGCTGTAATCCATTTTATAAATATGGTCACCTGAGAGGATCAGCACGTGTTCAGGATCATAGTTATCAATGTATTGGATATTTTGATAAACAGCATTGGCTGTTCCTTTATACCACTCGCCACCTTCTTTTCCTTGATAAGGAGGAAGAACTGAAACCCCTCCAACATCTAGATCTAAATCCCAAGCTTTACCATTACCAACATAATCATTAAGTATCAATGGCTGATATTGGGTTAGTACCCCAACAGTATCAATACCAGAATGAGTGCAGTTACTCAATGGAAAATCGATGATTCTATATTTCCCCCCGAACGGAACAGCTGGTTTTGCCAACCCAATAGTTAATTCACCTAATCTTGAACCCTGCCCTCCTGCCAATAACATTGCTACCCATTTTTTCGCTCCCATTAATCGTTCACTCTCCCACGTCTTTTTTTTGTTTGCTTCATATAAATTGAAACGCCTAATGGAGGTACTGTTATTTCCATACTGAATAGTTGATTATGATAAGGCTCTTTTTTTACATTTATGGGTTCTTTATTAACCTGACCTGACCCTCCGAAAACTACTGAATCACTATTAAAAACCTCTATATATTTCCCCTGAGATGGTACACCGATTTGATAATGATTATGAACCTGAGCAGAAAAATTACAGACTACAATACAATAATCGCCTTTGCGTTTACCTTTTCTCATAAAGGTAAGAATACTCTGACTACTATTGTTGGGATCTATCCATTCAAAACCCTCCTGATCATGATCTAGTCTCCACAAGCAGGAAGTTTCTCTATAAAATTCTTGAAGGCTACGGAAGTAATGTGCTTGCTTTGTGTGTGATTCATATTCCAAAAGCAGCCAATCTAATTGTTCCTCATCTTTCCACTCAATAAACTGACCAAATTCCCCACCCATAAAGAGAAGTTTCTTTCCGGGATGAGTCATAAAATAACCAAAGAGTAAACGCAAATTCGCAAACTTTTGCCAATAGTCACCTGGCATCTTATTCAACAAAGACCTTTTGCCATGAACTACTTCATCATGTGAAAATGGTAATACGAAATTCTCTGAAAAAGCATAGAAAAATGAAAAGGTTAAAAGACTATGGTGATTTGGTCTTTCACTCGTATCAAGTTTCATATATCGAAGAATATCGTTAGTCCATCCCATATTCCATTTATAATTAAAACCTAGACCGCCAATATCGGTAGGAGAAGTTATTAGCGGCCGATCTGTTGCTTCTTCAGCCATCATTAAAGCATTTGGATACTTCTTAAAAACCACTTCATTTAGTTTTTGCAAAAATTGTATTGCCTCTATATTTTCTTCGCCGCCATTTTGGTTTTTTAACTTTACCGGCAAAGGGTTGTCATGATTTAAATAAACCATAGAAGATACCGCATCGACACGAACCCCATCGATATGATAAACGTCCATCCAAAACAACACATTTGATATCAGAAAACTAATTACCTCTGGTTTAGTAAAATCGAAATTGTAAGTTCCCCATATCGGGCGATCGGCTCTAGTATGATCAATTGGTTCATAGAGAGGTGTTCCATCAAATCGTGCAAGACCATGGGCATCTCTACAAAAATGGGCGGGAACCCAGTCAAGAATAACCCCTATACCATTTTGGTGGCAGCGATTCACAAGATACTTAAAGTCATCCGGTGAACCATAACGGCTATTAACAGAATAATATCCAGTAACCTGGTATCCCCAAGATTTATCGAATGGATGTTCCATTATGGCCATAATTTCCACGTGTGTAAAACTATTATCAATCACATAGTCAACTAATCTATCAGCCAGTTCACGGTACGAATAAAATTCCCCGTCTTCTGTCTGCTTCCATGTTCCCGGGTGAACTTCATATATCGACATAGGTTTTTGATAAATATTTTCTTTTTTCCTATCGGCTATCCATTTCGAATCTTGCCATTCAAAATTATCCAACCTTTTAATGATAGAGGCTGTATTTGGTCTTACTTCGGAATAAAAAGCATAAGGATCAGACTTAAGGATACGTTTATTTCCGGGTGTATGTATTTCGTATTTGTAAAGCTCTCCTTCTTGTAATCCTGGTACGAACAACACCCAGATACCTGAACGCTCGATCCGTTCCATAGAATGATCATTTCCGTCCCAATTATTAAAATTACCGACTACTGAAACTTGTTTGGCATGGGGTGCCCAAACGGCAAATCTGACACCTGTTTTACCTGATGATGTGACAAAGTGTGCCCCAAGCATTTTATAACTTTCATAAAGGGTGCCTTCATGAAATAAATACAAATCAAAATCGCTTGGATAAATCTCTTGTAGCTGGTCGATAATTGTATTCAAATTTTACCCCTCCATCAACATGAACTCGATAGCATTTTTCCCTTTCTTCCCCAGATATTATATATATTCGATGGAAATTATATTAATCCTTCAAATGGAGGTGAAGTTATTGTAATTAATGCCCTTTTTTTAAACATTAAAACATTTTTCGTAAAATTTAACCATTTTATGTAAAAATATTGCACGAAATTAAAGCCCTTCCCATTTTATTGGAAGAGCTCTAAGTAGCGATGCACGAAAACTTCATGTTACTTGTTCAGTACGTATCATTTTAGTTTTTGTTAAGAATAAATAAGATAAAGAAACAGACCATGCCAGTGGAGTATTTCCATTAGGAATATTACTGCCTCCAATATATAACTCAGGAACTTCCCAGTTATCTGGTATTATTTTTTTTGTTTTCTCTATATATTCCTTTGCCTTGTTCAACATACCGAGTTCATGATAGCATAATCCCAGCCATGGAAGTCCGAAACACCACTCTGCTTCTTGGCCTTCATTATAATAAAGGTCCCTCTCATATCGTATACAGCCGTATGTTCTTTCAAGACGTTGTGAAACATTTTGCAATATTTTAAGAGCTATATCTCGATCAACAAGACGGTATGGATAAATTAATGATAAAAGGGCTAAGTCCGTCTCTTTCGTATAGCTTTCTCTTGGAAGCATGAAACGAAGTGTTTCCTCTCCCCTTTTTATTAATTCCTCTTTTACATTGACCAGCATTTTAACGGAATTCAAACCAGCTACACAGGCACCGATACTGGAAGCGTGAATTTCAATATTTTCTTCCCAAATACCATTATCTTCTGACTGCCAGTATTGAAGGCATTCCAAGTACTTGACTAACTTTTGAACAATCCGTAAATCATGCTCATCTCTTAACACCTTTTTGCCATGCCGATACCCTTCACCTACTCCCCATAAAAAGGCACCAATCGCATCATTTTGAGCATGCCCCCACTCTTCCGGAAGTTCTTTAAGATCAGTGGAATATCTAGAATGGATATATTCAAAAAGATACTGGGGCTTCTGTTCAGTATGAATATCTATTTTCCATTCGTAGGCTCGAAATAACTCAAATAAAGCATGGTACGCTTTCTCATAACGATCGGATGTATCATTTAAAAAAGGCAATACTGTATAAACAACATCCCGAATCCAGACATAATTATAATCATTGGAAACACTTGCTGTATACGCACCATTGGAAAGACGCATACGATCAAGAACCTCTAGTGCACCGTTAACATTCATTAGTTATACACCTCCGAAGCTATTTGTTTACTCTCATTGTTGACAGCCTTCCATTTTCTAAACGTTTTGTCATTTATTTTAAATTAGAAGCGCTTTCAATTCAGTTATCAGAAACTACATTCTAGAAGTTCACTTACATTAGTTTATGTACTAAAGGACTCTTTTGATAATCAAGCTTTTAATATTCATTAAAAAGAGTTATATGCCTATTTAATAAAAACTTTATAATTTTTTGCTAACTTATATATATGAGCACAAAAAAACTAGTAATGGTTACTCACTACTAGTAATATCGTCTTGTCGCTATAATGTTTAATCTTTATTGAGCCTTTTTTTAAAGAAAAATCGCATATTGAAGTACCTAAGATAATAAGAATGAAATATCCTGTTATTTCATTCACCATCCCTATCGTTGAAGCTAATATTGTTGCAACGATAACGCCTGTACTTCGAGGAATGATAAAACTTATAGTAACCACAATTAATATGGCACTAAAAGCGACTACAAGATCTATGAATAACTTTTTATTACTTAAAATCTGCAAAATAAATAATCCAATAAACATAGCAAGCAATGCGAACTCCATACCGCATTTTTCCGGATCCTGCAAATAGTAAAAGAGACATAAGTGCCACTTCAATCATACTTAATCATGACGTTTTTCGACTACCCCTGCTGCAAAACCAATGCTTAAGTATCCCAATAATGTCGGTATACAATCTTAAACGCCCTGCCAAAACCTTCAGCTGCATTAACCTCGGAATAAGTAGCACTTTTTCATTCCGCACTATCCTGACTCAAATAAAACTACACCCTTATTTTAACTAAATTTTAAATTGTCGATCAGTAATGGCAATTCTCTATATATTTCAATAATTTCTTCAATTCTCATTCTTACTAAACCGCTTGATGATGGAGCAACAAATTCCATTGTTTCGTTCGATGCAGAATTTTTTTGATGTCCCCATGCAATGTTTCGTATTTGCCGATATTCCTGATAGACACCCTTACCAACGAAACAGACTAGTAAAGGTTTGTATTTTTCAATTTTTTTCTTTAATTGTTTCCTTCCTTCTATATACTCTTTTTTTGTAATTTCATCTGCACCTCTTGTAGGCCTAGAAACGATATTTGTAAAACCATAGCCTAAATCTAGTAATGAAGAATCTTCTGTTGGGTGATATTTTCTAGGTGTCAGGCCAGATTCGAAGAGAATTTTCCAAAAGCGATTGTTTGGATTAGCATAATGATGACCTGTCTGTCCTGAACGGATACTTGGATTAAAGCCAACAAACAAAATATCTAGGTTTTCTTTCAAATGATCGGAAATGCCTTCCATTGTAAAACCCCTTTTCCATTCTCTTTTAAATTATTGTATAAAACTGAAAAATATTTAACTACACTATAATTTAAATTACTTTATTATCACTTAACACATATGGATGCTTTCCTTTCGGATCGTTCGGTATGATTGCTGAAAATGGAATAAGAAACTACGAAATGTTGCATTAGCCATATAGTCTTTGGTTACGGACCTTTTAATGCCGAAACGAAACTTACCAGAATGTCAGAAAGGGTCTTTCCTTTCTATAAAAGTCTATAGTGCTACCCGAATAACACAATGGAAAGGTAGTAGGCTATTTCATGTGTAAGATAAAGAAGAAACCTGCTAGCGACAATCGTTAGCAGGTTTCTTCTTTTCCTTTTACTGCAGCTTTCATTCTAAGTAAAGCCTCAGTTAAAACCTCACGCGGACATGCAATATTTATACGTTCAAAACCATGGCCACCGCTACCAAACTTCTTTCCTTCATCAGGGCGAACTCTTACATTTTCTAAGAAGAACGTATGCAATTTGTCGTATGAAATTCCTAGATCACGACAATCTAACCAAATCAAATGGGTTGCTTCTGGTTTCACAATTTTAATTGAAGGAATATATTCTTTTAGAAAGGAAGAAACATATTGAAGATTGTCTTCCAAATACCCCTTTACTTCTTGCAGCCAAGGTAACCCTTTATAGTAGGCAGCAATCGTTCCTTCCACGGCAAAGGCATTTGGACGCATTAATCCATATCCTGTTAAAAGCGCCTCATACCTTTCTTTAACATCTTTATTCGGAATAATAAAAATAGAACTTTGCATTCCCGCAATGTTAAATGTTTTACTCGGTGCAGCACATGTAATAGAAAATTTTAAATGGTTTGGATGAACCGTTGCAAATGGTATATGTTTATAACCTGAGTAAGTTAAATCCCCATGCATTTCATCCGAAATAACAAAGACACCATGTTTATCGCAAATTTCTCCAATTTTCTTCAATTCTTCCAGTTTCCACACTCTACCTACTGGATTGTGAGGGCTACACAAAATAAATACTTTCGTATTGGGGAGTGATGCTTTTTCCTCAAAATCTTCAAAATTCATTTCATAGGCACCATTCGAATAAATGAGAGAATTGTTTAAAATGGTACAACCTTGTGTTTCAATCGTTGAAAAGAACGGATAATATACGGGGTCTTGTACAATAACTCCATCACCCGGTTGTGTTAATGCTTTTAATAATAAATTAATCCCAGGAATGATTCCCGGGCTAAAAGAAATCCATTCTCGTTTTAACTCCCAATCGTATTGTGTTTTCCACCAATACTGAACAGCATCATAATAACGCTCACAAAATGTACTATAGCCGTAAATTCCGTGCAGGGCTTTTTGACTTATAGCATTTACTATTTCTTCTGAAACTTGAAAATCCATATCGGCAATACATAATGGAATAATATCTTGATCTTCTATGTACCATTTAACCGAATGTGTTTTTCTTCGATCTATTAATTTTTCTAGTTGCATGACTTTCTCTCCTATCTTTCATCCCCTATTGATAAACAATCCATATTATATAGGAGATTGAAGCACATATTTTGGTGTGACTTTGGCTTTTTTAAATAAAATCAGTTAATAACTTAGCAGCCTCGTCCATTAATCTTCAATAATAACAGCCACTACAACATAATTTTCACATCACACGTACTTTTTACTCTTTCTGACTTCCAACACCCTTTATCTTCAAAACCGTCAACTCACGACGGGAGACGACTTAAGACTACCAGAACACCTCTGTTTCACAAGTAAAGATAGTGTTTACGAAAAAGAAGGAGCCGGACCGAACCTACAAAAAGCAAAAAGCGGAAAAAAATGAAGCTCATGAATCTTTCAATAAAACTAATGGAGAAGTCTTTATAATAACCCTATTGTATTTAAAAAAGCAAAAGCCAGTCTTTTTTTAAAAGAACTGGCTTTAAACCCCATATTTTATTTGTCAGAAAAGCAACTCTATCATTTATATGTTTTTGCTCCTATATATCTATCCGACCAATAACTATTATTCATCGAAGTTGTCGTTACACCTTTTGAGGAGGAGCTATGAATGAATTGATTCCCACCGATATAGATCCCCATATGAGAGGCACCTGATTTATAGGTTTCAAAAAACACAATATCCCCAGCACTTGGGGAAGAAACCTTTTTCCCCTTCTTGTATACTTCCCCAACCGTTCGTGGCATAGTCACATTGGAACTTTCTTGGAAAACATATTTTACAAATCCACTGCAATCAAAACCTTTTGGCGTACTCCCTCCCCATACATAAGGGACATTCAAATGTTTTTTAGCGTTACTTACCAGCTTAGCAGATGAATAACTGTTTGCTTTTTGGGCGTTTTTGGGGGTTATCCCCAAAGCCTTATAGGTATTCGACCCGACAATACCATCTGCTTTTAGGCCTTTTCTTTTTTGAAATTTCACTACTGAACTTTTCGTAACCGTCCCAAAATATGTAGTCGTGTTTTTACTAGTGAAGTATCCTTTTTTCTTTAGAACCCCTTGTAATTGTTTAACTTCGGTATGTGTCATTCCACTTTTCAACGTACGATCACCTAATTCAGCGTTACTAACTAATGGATTGGATAGCAACAAACCGGTCACAACACATGCAGCTATAATTTTTTTCATATTTTATATTTTCCCCCAGAAAATCTCTTTTTTTAATTCTATCACTCATTCATTGCACTTTTTTTTACAGTTTCATTACAAAATCATGCATATTTTGAGCTTAAATGACATAAAATATAAAATTTGGTAATATTCTTGTAATTCATACTTACTGTCGAGAAAGTCAACAGATTTTGAACATAATATGTGGCATTTTACCTTTTCTTTAGCAAAAATATCAAAATGCCAAAAGGGGTACTTCGTTAATCTCAAAAGAAAAAAACACCAAATGATAAAAGGTGCTTTAATTTCGCTCTATTTTGATTAATTCTTATCGCTAGCTAATTTCAAATTTTGTCTGCCTTTCAAAGATACTCTTCACCAAAAAGTGGTTAAATCTAAAGCAAAAAAAGAGGAAAAGTCTCCCTTATGGTAAAGTAATAACGCCAAACCATAAGGGAGAGATATTGCTTGTTTTGTCAGTTTCCATTGTTTTAATTAATCTTTCATTCTTCTTTAAACTCTTTCTTATATCAAAACATGCTCAATGCTGGACAACTGTCTTAAACCGAAACACCGATACTTCCTTAGTCTAGGCGCGGGTAACGGGAACGTTGACGCATCCGAGTCATTCCTCATTTCGTGTTTATCTATGTTGACGTGCCTATTCCACCAGCAATTTACTACTTCACCATCCGTTTCGAATTCTTTTATGGCTAATTCAATGGTTTCCCCATTTATTGGACCTGCTCCGTCTATGTTTTTTTGAAACAATAATAATATTTAGTATCCGCTTAGAATAAGGAATTAAATTTAGCGTAAAGTAGAATGCAATTTCGCTCTCAATTCTTCCTGTAACGATATCTTTTTAATTTTCCCACTAGGGGTCATTGGCAGCTCATCTAAAAAGATAAAACGGTCAGGTACTTTATAATTTGCTATACGGTCTTCAATAAATTCCCGAATGGATTCCTCTGTTTCCTCTTTACCTGGTTTTAATTTGATAGCAGCACAGGCCACCTCTCCCATAACTGTATCCGGCAGACCAATAACGGCCACTTCTAATACACTATGATGCTGATAAAGCAATTCTTCGACTTCGCGGGGATAGATGTTATAACCTCCCCTAATAATCAGCTCTTTTTTCCTGCCTACAATTCGGAGGTTCCCCTGATCATCTATCGTTCCAAGATCCCCCGTATAAAACCAGCCATCTGAATCAATGGCTTCACTAGTTTTTTCAGGCATCTCAAAATAACCTTTCATGACCCCAGGGCTTCGACAGATTATCTCTCCAATTTCACCTGTAGGTATCTCTTTTCTGTTTGCATCAATAATTTTTACTTCTGAACCGGAAGTAGGCTTTCCAACTGTTTGAGAGCGAATCATATCATCATCTTCCAAGGATGTTACAGTAAGTGTAGAGGACGTCTCTGTAGAACCATAAGCAACAACAATATTACATCCCATTTCGATTCTTATTTTTTTAACAATTTCTTCGGGACATGGAGCTGCAGCAATAATCCCTGTTCTTAGTGAGGATAAGTCCATGTCTGCAAATTCAGGGTGATTAAGCTCCAAAATGAACATAGTTGGGACTCCTTGATGGATTGTTATTTTCTCTTGTTCTACTAGTCTTAAGGCTTTTGATGCTTTATACTCTTCCAACAAAACCATTTTTGCTCCAGCCTCTATGGCTGGCACAATCGATGCAGCCATTCCAAATATATGAAATACAGGAACAGGAATTAGGAATACATCCTCATTCGAACTTTCCAATGCAACATTTGTTAATTGAGCAGTTTCTAATACATTATAATGAGTCAGCATTACTCCTTTTGGATTGCCAGTCGTACCAGATGTATATAGAATTGAAAATATATCTTCTTGAGAATCAATCATGATTTTAGGGATAGACTTTTCCTTTCCTAGCTCGATTAATTCTTCTAAAGACCTATATCCTTCAGATTTACATCGAACCGTAAAGATTTGTTCAAGTTCTTGACTTTCTATTGTTTTATTCACCTTATTCTTAAAAATCTCTATATGATTATTATTGTCTATTAGAAACACTGCTTTTGACCTCGAATTTTCTAATATGTATGAAAGCTCTTCTGCTTTATATCTTGTATTACAAGGAACAATGATCGCTCCTATTTTAGCAAGGCTGAATGTAATAGTGACGAATTCATGCCAATTTGGCAAGCAGACCATCACTCGATCTCCTTTTGTAATATTTAAATGAGCAAGCGCTGATGACAGATTTTCTACATCTGAATATAACTCCCTATAGGTAATTCTCCTATAGCCATCGAATATTGCTTCCTTATCCGGTTCAGCCTTGTAAGCATTCTCAAGAATCGTCTGTATGTCTTTCATATTATTAGCCCCTTCCTGTAATCGCTTTCATTTTTTCTGTAAGTCTCATCACCAAACCTTTTAAAAACCACACTTGTTTATTGTATATTCTGTATTTTAATTATAAAAAAATAGTGCAGTCAAAAATACCTGCACCGTGAAGGAAAAAGTATTTAGTTTTTCATCATCATGTCGAATTACAAATCAATGATGTCATTTAATTTAAATGCGAGCTGCAAATTAAATCGCTGCTCAGAACTAGTCAATTCTATTTCCAACAGGCTCTGAATCTTATCCATTCTGTACTGCAGTGTACTGCGATGTATGAAAAGTTCCTCAGAAGTTTCTTTAATACTTCCATTATTATTTAAATAAGCTCGCAGTGTCTGAAAAAGGGTATTATTTTTGTCATCAGAGTCATTTAAAATAGGGCTTAGATATTTTTTTATGAACAATCGGGTCGATGAACTGTTCTTCAAATGATGAAAAAGAGGGTATGCTCCTAAATCATCATAAAGAACAAAATTCGATTCTTTAAACTGGTTTATGATCACGTTATGCGATTCCACAGCTTGTTGATATGAAACAAAATAGTCACCGATTGCTGCTGCTTTTCCTCCGATGCCTAAATAGAAGGGCTTTGAAATTTCAGTCTTACTCCACTTTTTGATATAGGTAAAGAGTTTAGTCCAAAATTCCCTCGGGTTATCTTTCTCAATTGAAATTGGGACGATTAATATAAATAATTCCCCTTTAGTTGCAAATAGAATTTCTTTATCAAAAGCTGCAATCCACTCCCTCACCCGGTTAAATAACAAGGTTTTTTTCTCTTGAAACTCAATAATTCCATTTTCAGATTCAACTTTGTTTCCAAAATTAAAAGAAAGTACAGAAATACGGTGAGGTAAAAATAAATTCCAATTGAATACATTTGCATATTGAATGATTTCTTCTTCATTTATCAAATTAGGCACTAATAATTTATTAATAAAACCATCCTTAACCTGTTCTTTCGTATCAAACACAAGCTTTTGTTTAATAAATTGTAAATAGAATATATTTCTAGCGATATTGACACTTAGCTTAAAAAAGTCATCCAAGTCATTTTGGTCTAAATGAATAGCCAAATGTCCAAGAAGATCTCCCCCGTGATTAATTGGCCAGATCATTAGTTTTTTTTCCATATCACCCATGGATGTCTGCCAAATTTCTTGATTACGCCCTTGAAATACCTGGTAAGACGCCTGTTCAATAAGTAACTGAACATCAGTGTTATCTAATGGATACATGGAATGGGCAATAGGTCTCATGAACCGATCAAAGAGTAAGACCGAACTAGAAAAAAGTTCGCTGATTGTATTGGTTATACCAACAAAACTATCTTGCTCAATCGTTTCTTTTACCAAAGCCTGCTGATAATCTAGCAGCATATGCAATCTTTGCTTATGCTCCTTTTCACTCTCAAATAATCGGATATTCTCAATTAATGCAGCCATATGTTGAGCCAGTAATTTTAAAGTTTGTAAATCATCTTCTGTATATATTCCGTTGTTAGTTTCCTTGTCTTCTACATGGAGCACACCAATCGTTTTTAAATTCAGCGTTAAGGAAACTGTTAATGCTTTACCACCCCATGCCGCAAGATATGGAAAATAGTCGATAAGTTTATTATTCTGGGGAATGATTCTTTTTAGTGACAGTGGTTGTCCAAAACATGGTTCTTGCAAAATGAAACTATTATCTTTTTCCATATATAAATAAACACAAGCTTTCTTGGATTGCGTTCCCTTTCCCGCTCTCTCTATTATTTTCCCAATAGTTTTTTCTATTGGTGAATTAACAGATAGACTTTCTGTAATCCACTCTATTCCGATTTTCTTCTGTTCTTCTCTTTGCTTTGCTAATTTGATTGCAACCGCAATATCTTTTCCAAAGTCAGTGAAAATCAATACCATTTCTTGATATAAAGGAACCAAATCTTTAAAACCAATTAAACAGACACCTGATACTCCGTAATCCCCTGTATAAGGAACAGTGAACCATGATTGTATCTTTTCTTTTCTAATCACATCCGAAAGTTCATGTACATTCTCTACTTCCGAATCGGAAAAGGCCATGGGATATTCTAAAAGGTCAGAACTATTACTCCTGATATTAATAGGGAAATTTTCTATGAATGAATCAGATTCACCATTGAATACCTTTGGAATTAAATATCCATCTTCATTCAAAAGAATACAGACAAAGTCACAGTTTAAATCTGATTGAAACGAATCTATTAGAAACTTCAGCGTCTCTTCTTCTGTATCGAACATTATAAGCTGCCTAGCCGTTACACGAAGATGCTGGTCAATTCTTCTAATCAATTTTTCTCTCTTTGTAAGTTCCAATCAAATCCCCCCTTTTCATATATCCTTACAATAAAACCCTTTTATACCAATATTAACACATCGTGATTTTATAAAGAATGGAATATTGAATGAGGGAGTTGGGATGAAATTTTTATACAGGTTATTTATAGTTTAATAATGTAGGAGTTGAAGTATTCAATGAGGCATTTAAACACGCACTCCAGAAATGGTCAAATATGTTCTATAAAGTCTAAATAAGAATAAAACGTTAAGAACTAACATGTCTGGTAGCCATTTGATGCGGTGGTTTTAGTCGTGGTCTCTTTATTGCAAGGCGAATACGTCTCTTTGTTAATAAAATAAGCCATTTCAATGTTCATTTACATATATTGCATTGGAACAGGTGTAGACTATTTAACATAAGAATAATTAGGTTCGTATTTTAAACCTATTTTCCCGTTAAACCCGGGAGTAGATTATGAAGGAATAAAAAAGTGAATAAATCATGCCAATATGTCGGTGTGTCATGGTTCATGTGATATCATTTTTTTAATGCAACAAATTCTCTTATAAATATAGGTATAATTGGTGATGTTATCATGGAGTTAAAAAGAAAACGGTATGGCAGTATTGCCTAAAGTTTGCTCTCTCAGCTGCCAAATACCAAGGCCTATTATCATTGAACGTTTAGCCTATTACAAATATTTCATACTCAATAACATATTGCTTTTATTAAAAAACTTTTCTCGTAGGTATTCTATGTACCTACGAGTTTTTATATATTAGTTATTAAAACAAACCTGTAATATCAACTTCTGCCTCCTACCGCTATTAAGAAACATTCTTCTGTTGTTCGATGTAACCTTGCTTTTTCGCCGAAGACATCTTATTTATTGTAAAATAAATCCCCGCAATCCAGCCAATGACAATAACTGCATATATATAGATGTGTGCATCTTCAGGTACCCATGTAGATAAAAGTGTTCGTACATTAATTAGAATGATGAAACCGCCTACTAAAACCCCCATTAATTGAGCAGGAAGCATACGAACAAGCCAGGCTGCAATCGGTGCAGCAATTACTCCACCAATAATCAGAGCTCCAACCCAAAGCCAATTAACCGCTTCCCATCCAAGGGAAAGGATAAAGCCAAGGCTACCAAAAAAAGCAATCGCAAACTCACTAGTATCAACTGTCCCGACAGCTTTCCTCGCAGTCATTCCTTTTTTGGACAATAGAACAGGCGTCGCTATCGGTCCCCATCCCCCTCCACCTGTTGCATCACAAAACCCTGCAAAAAGTCCTAGCGGGATAGATTGTTTCGCTGTTAATGGCTTTACTGTTTCATTTTCCTTAGACGGCTTGAAAATAAATAGAAAACGAAACAAAACGTATACTCCTAAGCCAAATAGAAAGATGGCAATATACGGTTTTGCTAATTCAGCTGGCAAATTGCTCAGAAAACAAGCACCCACAAATGCTCCAACCGAACCTGGAATAATCAATCGATAGACCATATTCTTATCTACGTTCCCAAACTTTATATGAGATGCTCCTGAAACAGCTGTCGTTACAACTTCCGATAAGTGAACAGATGCTGATGCTACTGCAGGTACGATCCCGAATGTCAACAATAAGGAAGTTGAACTTACTCCATACCCCATTCCAAGTGAACCATCTATTAATTGGGCTAAAAACCCGATAAAGGCTAAAACGATTAACTTTTTCATGACTGCCCCCTTTTTTTACATAGATAGAACCTAAATTACCCTCGACCCACCTACATACAATTCGCTAGTAAATAGAACATTCAAATTTTTCTTCAGACACAAAGAGGCACCTAACCAAAATGATTGTTTCATTTTGATTAGGTGCCTTCAGTTTTTCTGATCAGCCCAATGATTTTATTTAGTTTCTACTGGCAAAAGCCTAGCTAAAAAACGATATCTTTCTTTAAGGGAATATTTATAAATATCCTCAATTGAATCTTTTAGTAACTGAGATTTTTCATCTTTTGATAATGAACTCTTTTTTATATGCATCCTTACTTCGAAAAGAAATTCAAGGTACTCTTCATATGACTCATCATAAACTTCCTGTAGATCTTTTCGGATTTTTTTTGCCAGTTTTGGACTTGCACCATTGGTAGAAACGCTAATTGAGAGCTTACCTCTTTTCATTGTGGCTGGTATATGAAAGTTGCCCAGCTCTTGATTACTAATAACGTTAACAAGTTGGCTATGAGATGTGTTCTTATAGACTTGCTCGTTAATTTCTGAGGAGTTGGTTGCAGCAATGATTAAAAAAGCATCTTTATAGTCAGTTTCTTCTACTTCTTTAAGTAAAACATGGATTTTCCCTTCCTCTTGTAGCTTCTGGAAACCTTCGCATATTTCAGGACTTACAACAGTTACTTCAGCACCTGCTTCTAGTAAGGGGCCTGCTTTAAAGTAAGCTATTTTACCACCGCCGATAATGATACACTTTCTCTTCTCAATATTAAGAGTAATTGGATACATAAGCACCCTCCTCAGACACTTCGTGAATTCGTTCTGATAATGCTTTTTCAATCTTCGGATGATAACCGAGATATCGGCATAGAACAAAATTCTGCTTGCCTTTTTTCTGGATCTTTTTAATAGCTGTTTGAATGGATTGCATTAAAATACCGGTAAATAAAAGGTAAGGAATAATAAAAATTTGTTCTGATTGGGAATCTTCAGCCATTTCCAATGCCTCTGCAAAAGTTGGTGAAGCAGCAGTCAGATAACAATCTTGTACTTGGCTTTTTGGTAACCTGCGCCTAAGTAAACCCGCTAATTGGCTTAAATCTCGTTTCACGTCGGGATCACTGCTGCCCCTCCCAACTAATAAAACTAGTGAATTCTCTGTTACCTTTTCGTTTGTCTCTTTCAATCTTTCTACTAAAATGTCAACCATTTTATCACTGACCCCTATGGGCTTTCCATACTTCAACTCAATCTCTGGATACTGTTTTTTCATTTTACATAGAATTACTGGAATATCATATTTTGCATGTGCAGCAGTTAACAGTAGAACTGGAATAGCAATGATTTTCGTCGCTCCGCGTTGCACGCATCGATCATAGGCATCTTCTATCGTAGGACTTTGTAATTCTAAAAAGCAATACTCCTGAATTGTGTTAGATTGTCCTTCCATGCATACATGAATAAAATCAATCGCTTGTGTAGATGCTTCTTTGACACGGCTTCCATGGCAAATATATAATATAGCTTCCATTAAAAGGCCTCATTTGCCAACAAAGTTTCCGCTTGTTTTTGTTCAAACCATTTAATCTTCTCTCGTAAATTGACCACATCTCCTACAACTATCATACAAGGATTGGAAATTTGCTCGTTTTTGGCTGTTTCTACCACATTAGCTAATGTACTGACAGCAGTCTTTTGTGTTTTTAACGTTCCCCAATGAATAAGAGCCACTGGGGTATTTGGATTTTTTCCATGCTCCAAAAGTTTACCTTGAATATACGGTAGATTTTTCACTCCCATGTATATGGCTAATGTATCAATACCTTTTGCAAGAGATTCCCACTTGATATTATCATCTTCGTCTTTTTTCCGATGGCCAGTAACAATTGCAAATGAAGAAGCATGATCTCGATGGGTCACTGGAATTCCTGCATAGGCTGTGGCAGCAATTCCAGCCGTGATGCCTGGCACAATTTCAAAACTCACTCCATTTTTTGCAAGGGCTTCCGCTTCCTCTCCGCCTCTTCCAAAAACAAAGGGATCGCCACCTTTTAATCGCGTGACAATTTTCCCTTTTTTTGCATATTTAACTAGAAATCGATTGATTGTATCTTGCTGCAACAAATGATAATCCGGCAGTTTACCGCAATTAATCAATTCGACCCCTTCTTTTGCATAATTCAACAGTTCATTATTGACAAGACGGTCATATAAAATGACATCGGCTTCTTGAATGCACTTTAATCCTTTTATTGTAATTAAATCTGGATCTCCAGGACCGGCTCCTACTAGATATACTTTCCCCATTTTGCAACCTGCCTTCCCTTAGAGAATTGTTTCGAATTCCGATAAAACGTAACCTGCTCCATTATTAATTTTTCTTTTTTCGTATAATGATATGTCATCCACTTCTGGCATTTTCAAAAAACGCTTTTCCAGCTCGATATCAACAAGCTGGAAGGCCTTTTCATCTGAATCTGCGGCGATGATGACATGAATTAGTTCTTCTTTAATAGTGACTTCAAAACGGTATAGATTCATATTCTACTTACCTTCCTCTATTTAAACGGCAACCTTTGCTAAAATATTATCAAGTTTACTTTGTAATTCTGCTTTTCCTACTCGCTCTACAAAATCCAAGAAAGTTTCAGACAAAAGCTTTGTTTCTTTGAAAAATAGGATAAGCTCTTTTAATACGTCATAAAGCTGTTCAGCTTCCACTTTCCCCTTTAATTTTTCATTGAACTTTCCACCTGCATTTAGTGTTCCGCCTACGTATATTTCAAAAGCCTCGACCATTTTTTTGTCTTGGTTTTTCATTTTGATACCTTGCAACCCGATTTCAGCAATAGCTCGTTGACCACAGTTATTAGGGCAACCTACCATATGCATTCTTACCGGTACATCTAAATCAATTTCTTTGTCCAGTGTTTCTGCAATATTTTTCATCCGGTTTTTTGTTTCAACAAGTGCCAGGTTGCAATACTCGATGCCTGTACAAGAAACGGAATAACCAATGAATTTTTTTGGTTGATATGGAAATCTTTCGAAGATTGATTCTTGCTTTAATTCTTCAAGCTTTGCATCCGGAACATTAGGAATAATTAGGTTTTGCGAATTACAGTTGCGGATTTCCCCGTTTCCGTATTTTTTAGAAAGTTCAGCAAACTCAATAACTTCGTCTGGTGTTAAACGTCCAACTGGAATATTGACTCCAACATAATTAAGTCCTTCTTGTTTTTGTTTATGGATCCCATAGAAATAGCCAGCATTCCATTCCTTTAATGCACTTTCTCCCTTTTCTGGAAGTGGACCAGTGTATTCAAGCAATTTTCCCTTAAATTGTTCTGGACCCCAATCAGCGACAAGGAATTTCAAACGAGAGCGATGACGCTTTTCACGATAACCGAAGTCACGGAAAATCGTAGTAATGGCTGCTGCCACTTCAACTGTTTTCTCCGGTAAAATGAATAAATCAAGTTCTTCTGCTAGCATTGGAACGGAGGATAATCCCCCCCCTACTTTAACGTGAAAACCAACTTCTGTCTTTCCATCAATAACCTTCGTAGCAGGATTAAATGAAACGCAGTTGATTTCGGCATTGGAAGCATTATGAACATTAGCACTGACTGACATTTTATATTTCCTTGGAAGGTTCGAAAAATCTTCGTTAAGCCGGAAATACTCAAATACATTATAAAGGACGTCACGTGTATCAAAAAGTTCATCAGGATCAATGCCAGCTAATGCATTTCCGATTATATTCCGTGTGATATCACCACAAGCACCAGCAGTAGTCATCCCAACCTGTTCTAAACGGTTTAAAATATCAGGCACTTGTTCAATAGTCAACCAGTGAAACTGAATGGCTTGGCGGGTTGTAATGTCATAAACATCCCTACCGTAATCTTTCGCGATATTTGCAAGTGTGATTTGTTGATCATAAGTAAGGATACCACCAGGAATAACGACACGCATCATCCAATAACCTGCTTCTTTTGGACGTTGCAAGTATAGACCTGCCCACTTGAACATATCCCACTTTTCTTTAGGGATGGATTCAAATCCATTTTCTGCATAATGAGGAATATCGTCAAAGATCTTCAAGCCATCTTTTTCTAATTTCCAGACTTCGGTTTTGTTTTTCGCAATTACCGGATTTTCAGACCAGAACTTCTCATATACCATTACTTTATCCTCCTCGATTAAATCTTGCTCTTAGCTGTCAAATAGTTGATTACTTGTTCGACGCACTCTTCAACGCTATATTGGTTGGATTCTAAAACGATTTCCGGCTGTTCAGGTTCTTCATATGGAGAGTCAATTCCCGTAAAGTCTTTAATGATTCCCTTACGTGCCTTGTCGTAAAGACCTTTTGGATCACGCACTTCGCATTCTTCAATCGGACATTTTATGTAGACTTCAATAAACTCGCCTTCTTCAAGCAAATCGCGTACAATTTGACGGTCTGCTCGAAAAGGGGAAATAAATGCCGTTAATACGAACTGACCGCTATCCACAAAAAGCTTAGAAACTTCGCCAATCCGTCTAATATTCTCAGTCCGATCCTCTTCAGAAAAACCCAAATCTTTATTTAAGCCATGCCGAATATTATCTCCATCCAAGACATAACTTCGAATATTTCGGTTATACAACTCTTTGGCGACTGCATTTGCAATCGTTGATTTTCCGGACCCTGAGAGTCCGGTGAACCATAGAACTGTACTCTCATGTCTGTTTTGCTTACGACGGAGTTCCTTAGTTAATGACGCTTCATGCCAAGTTACATTCGTGCTATTACTCATAATAATCCCCCTCTACTGCTTACATCTATTTTAAACTAGTTTAGTTATATACTTCGTTCTTTTTCAGGCCTTCGATTAACACTTCGATGACTTCCTTACGACTGAAGGTAGCTGGTGGAATTTCACCATTACGTAGCATTTCCCTAACCTTCGTTCCGGATAAGATGACATGATCTTCTTTACCATGAGGACATGTTTTAGCAGAAGCCATATTTCCACATGTTTTACAATAAAAGCTATGTTCAAAGAATAATAGCGTGATTCCTAACTCGTCAGGTTTAAAATTACCAAAGATTTTTTGTGCATCATATGTGCCGTAATAATCGCCCACACCGGCATGGTCACGGCCAACAATAAAGTGGGTGCATCCGTAATTTTTACGAACCATAGCATGGAAAATGGCTTCTCTTGGACCTGCATAACGCATAGCAGCAGGGAAAACTGCTAGGGAGACACGATCCTTAGGATAATATTTCTCTAATAGAACTTTATAACTCTCCATCCGTACATCAGCTGGTATGTCATCCGATTTAGTGGCACCAACTAGCGGGTTTAAAAATAAACCGTCTACAATCTCTAAAGCTGTCTTTTGAATGTATTCATGTGCACGGTGAACAGGATTTCTTGTTTGGAATCCAACAACAGTTTTCCAGCCTTTTTCAGCAAAAGTTTTTCTTGTGTCAACAGGATCCAGATAATGATCTTGGAATTGCGGACGTTCGATTCGTTTAACTAATTTAATTTCCCCACCGACATATACTTCACCACGGTTATACAAGTTTTTCACACCAGGATGTTTCTCATCATCCGTTTGATAAACTAATGTGGCTTCTAACTGTTTATCAGGTCTGAAGATATCAGAAACAGTGAGAACTCCGTATGTTTCTCCTTTATGATTCAACTTTACTTCTTCCCCTAGAGTAAGAGCATTTGCTACTTCATCAGTAAGTGGCAAAGTAATCGGGATGCTCCAGACCTGCCCGCTGCTAAGCCTCATATCCCTAACCACTGTTTGATAGTCATCTTTTGTAAAGAATCCTTTAATAGGACTGTAGGCCCCAGTACCTATTAATTCCAGGTCACTTAAAGCAATCTCATCAATTTCGATTGAGTTTTTTATATTAGTAATATCATAGTCTGGTTTCCAACGATTAATCAACGTTCCTCCGTGCGGTAAGCTAACTGTCATGCTAATTCCCCCTGAATTTTCTATTTATTAAGATAAATGTAATCCGCATTCTGTTTTTTGCGCGCCCTGCCAACGTCCCGAGCGTAAATCATCGGCATTGATAACAGGTGCCGTACATGTTTTACAGCCAATACTAGGATATCCATTATCGTGAAGAACATTATATGGAAGTCCATTTTTATGGGCATAGCGCCATACGTCTTTCCATGTCCAATGAATAAGCGGGCATATTTTAATTGATTTAAACTTATTATCTTGATTAATATATTCCGTTAATGCTCTTGTTTCAGATTGCTCCCTGCGTAGTCCCGAGAGCCAAGCAGTTGCCGTTGAAAGTACTTCAGTAAGCGGCGCGACCTTACGTATGCTGCAACATTTATTTGAATCACGGAGCCATAACTCATCTCCATATTCAGATGCTTGTTCCTCAAGTGTCAATGCCGGCTTTTTCATTTCAATTGCAAGCTGCGGATAGCGCTTTTTAACTTGTTCAATTAATTTGTAAGTCTCTTCAAAATGAACATCTGTATCCAGAAAAACAATTTTGGCTGAAGGATTGACCTTTGCCAATAGATCCGTAAGTACTATTCCTTCAATGCCGAAACTACATGCATAAATGAGTTTGTTTCCATATTGGGAATTTGCCCACTCAAGAACCTCTAAAGCACCTTTTGTCTCACTGTCCTCAGGAAATGCAGGCAAAATCCCTGTGTCGAAATTTTCATAGTTTACTAATGCAGTCAATCTTAAAGCCCCCTCTAAAAAACTTGCTAAATGTTTCACAGAATAGAGTAACTTGCGATTAATATACACGCTGATTTTTTCTCAAGCGTAAAAAATTCTATAAAAAAGAGACGAATTTAACTAATACTCTCTTTTATATCAGTTAAATCCACCTCTAGTTTTCTAGTCAGCAGATACCTTATTTAATTCTCAGCTTTTCATTTCTTTCCATTTGAATAATTTTACCATCCTGGACGATAAGTGTTATGGATCCATATTTCATCGACTTAAGCATATCTTGAAGGCGTTCAAATATTTCCTCCAGCTGATTCTCTTTTTCCACGCCTGTTCCTCCTTTAAGAAAATTCGAGACTAGCCTATCGTATAGCTGCCCGCTTATTATATGAATTTTCTTAAATTTATATATTCCAAAACATCTTACAATGTTAAGGTTTGCAAACGAATTTTACAGAAAATAAAAACCTTTCCATAATGGAAAGATTTTTAAGGTAATATTATTTACCTTATCTTCCAAAATGATCAACATTTTGTTGGATGTAGCACCTTGCATTCACCATGCAGGTTGCTGGACTTCAAAGGGCCATTTCCCTCCGTCGCTCTGGATAAGTTTTATTATTTTAAATATTATCATATATTTATTCCTTGTCAATGGAGTTTTCATATAAAATAACTTGGATTAATAAAATGGGTGAACTGTTATTATTATATCCACTTTTCCTTGAACGAAAATTGTATAATTTATATATGATAATAGACTCAATTTTTTAGAGAAGCTCTCCAAAAAATTGAGTCTATTTCATTAATTACCTCTTTTTAAGTTGTTTAATTGCTAATACCTAGAGATAAATAGTTTTTTGATTGTACATACATAATCTTTAATCTCATGAAAATAAAAGCAGTTCAAAATCTTAAGCCTTTGCTTTTAGTCTATTAACAGCAGTTAATTATTCCTTATTTGAATTGCTTCTACAAATTCTTGCACCTGACTTTGCACACGATCAACTAATTCGCCATCTTTTATTGGGCTTTCTGGATTCTGCTTATCTATTTCCTTATCTACAAAATATAAGCCCTGCAACGGCTCACCTTTTAAAATTGAAATTAAAGGTTTAAGTGCGTAATCAATCGCCAATAAATGCCTGTTACTTCCACCAATCATAATTGGCAGAACAGGCTTATTTTTAAATGCACCCTCAGGTAGCAAATCAATCAAAGCTTTTAATACGCCTGTGTACGATGCCTTATATACTGGTGAACCAATAATGATACCTCTAGCTTCTTGAATTTTTTTTGAAAGCTTTATTATATCTTCACTATTATACCGGCCTTGGAACAGATCATCTGCGGAAAAATCCGTTATAGAGTAATAAGCAGTGGTAAACCCCTCTTGTTCAACTAGTGATCGAACATGTTTTAGAGAGATGTCAGTCCTTGATGGATTCGCTGGACTGCCTGATAAAATTACGATTTCGCTCATATAAATTTCCTCCTATTATTTTCTTATCTGCGATAAGACTTGCTGATTCAATAAAAATCACTCAATCACTAATAAATCGGATAAGAACCCTGCCTAGGTAAGTCATGTATCATATAATCATCGTAATATTCAGAAAAATAAAAGTCAAGTGTTTAACTCGGGATTGATGCGAATAACCTATTCAGAAACTTTCATCAGTTATCCCACTCTATTTTTCCTTAAATTTCAAACTGTTTCTTCCTTGACCTTTTAATTTTTGCACCTCCAAAATAACAGATATAGTTCCATTCTTCGGATTACACTAGTTTGCACTATGTATCGTCAAGTCTAGAGGTACAATCTTGAATAACTAATACTAATATTAGATAAAGCAACGGTCATATTTGCGGCTTGTTGACTCATACGCCTTAAACATGACCGTTTAATTATGTATTTTTTCTTTTTCCATGAATCCCATATACTAAAAGCTGAGCAATACTCTTTATTCGTTCCTCAGTAAAATACGGTTCCGTTTTCTGTTGATGAATCTCATAATGGGTCGATAAAGCTAATGTAAAAGAAATAATTCCTACATTAAATAAGATAATATCAGAAATATAGTGAATCTCTCCAGTATCAATTCTCTTCTGAAGTTCAATAAGCTTAGCATTTGGCTTGAAGATTTGCTCAACATATTGTTTAGAAATTTCTTGATCGAATTGAGTTTCTCGAAATAATATCGAAAACTGTTCTTTATTTTCAAGAATTCTTTCTATCAATGTGATAACGTGATTCTCTACAAGCTCATCCGTAGAAAGGATGTTAGTCACATCTTCCGCATATTCTTTTTCACTTGGAGTAATCGTAGCCAAAAGCAAATCTTTTTTGCTGTCAAAGTATTTGTAAATCGTAGCTTCGGAAACATTACAGGCAGAAGCGATTTCATTCGTTCTGGTCATGTCAAAACCTTTACTGGCAAAAAGAGTCCGGGCTACATTAATGATCCGTTCTTTTGTTTGCTGCCCTTTTTTCAAAAATATCAACCTTCTTTTAAAAAAGATAAGACCGGCTTGTCCGATCTATTTTCCATAATAGCCTGATGATACCAATCGGTCAATATAACCTTTGGTCTATGATACTTGCATTAGTCATAAAAGGCATATAAAGAAAACATCGTCGGATTAGGACGATGTTTTCCTTTTCAAAATTATTTAAAAGATGCATAGCCATCATCAACCATAACAATACTGCCATTAATCGCATCAGCTTCATCTAATGATAGTAGATAAACAGCATTCGCAATTGCTTCCGGCTTAATTAATTTGCCGCGCATTTGGCTTGCATTCAATTTATCGATGATTCCCATATCTTTATATCCTTGGATAATTGGAGTATCCACACCGCCTGGTGCGATACCTACTACTCGTATTCCATAAGCACCTAATTCCAAAGCAGCTGTTTGTGTCATCATTCTTACAGCGCCTTTAGAAGCCTGGTATGCGAAAGTCCCATGTGAAGCTAAATAGCCAAACACCGAAGCAGTATTTATAATAACTCCCTTACTGCCTAGGTCCTTCATTTTACGTCCGGCTGCCATGATGCCAAAAGCCACACCGTGTTGGTTTACTCCAATCGTTTTAAAGTACCCTTCCATATTCTGTTCTAGAATCATGCCACCACCACCTATGCCAGCGTTATTGAACATGATATCAATTCTTCCATAAACTTCTACAGCGATATTAACCAATGCTTCAACATCTTCTTGCTTTGAAACATCTGTTTTAACAAAAATAGCTTCTCCGCCATCTGCCTTAATCAGTTCAACGGTTTCTTCTGCCATGGCTTCGTTAAAATCCGCAACAACGACTTTGTCCCCTTTTTTTGCAAATTTTAAACATGTTGCACGACCAATTCCACTTGCTCCACCTGTAATAACTGCCACTCTTGCTGTCATAAAAATTCCCCTTTCATCGTTCAAAATATATAAGTAAGTATTTACTCACTTTTTATTATAGATTTATTGAATAATAAATTCAAGCGGAATAATTATTTTTATAGTTCCCTTTATCCTTGTTACATGCAAAAGGCTGTCCTAATAAATAGGACAGCCTTTTGCATGTAGACAAACTCGATAATAATTGAGTTTGTCTACAGTTTTTTTTAGGTTTTTAAATTTTGACCGTTGATTTCCACTCCAGGCACTCGCTTTCCGCGGGCGGTCCGGGAGCCTCCTCGGCGCCAATGCGCCTGCGGGGTCTCCCTTGGACACGCTTTTCCCGCAGGAGTCTCGCACCTTCCGTTCCAATCAACTTTGTTTTAACATTTAGATAGAACTCCTTTTTCCTACAGTCTTTTTTGTTTTAAAATAGGAGTATTAAAACTTGGTGATGACGATGCTTCCAATCTCTTAATCTTGAGCAAAATTCAAAGGGAATTTCAAAAGGGGTCCGGAATTAAAACATTCCGAACCCCTTTTGTCTACAAACTGAGCTGTCCTAATAAAATAGGACAGCTCAATAATATTTAACACATTTTGACTTCAACTTTGCCGATAGATTCTTTCACCATTCCGATGAAGAGTTGTATAAAACGATTATCCCCTGTTAATTCTGGATGAAAAGCACTAACCAGGACATGTTCTTGTCTCGCAGCAACAACATGATCTTCATAAAGAGCTAATACCTCTACGTCTTTACCAATTTCCTCCGCGAATGGTGCCCGGATGAAGACAGTTGTAAATGGTTCTTCCATTCCTTTGATTGAAAGCTGCGCTTCAAAACTATCTCTCTGACGTCCAAATCCATTCCTTTTCACGCAAATGTCCATTAAACCAAGATAAGCCTCTTCATCCCCAGCCAATTTCTTTGCGGACAATACCATTCCCGCACATGTACCGAAGACAGGTTTCTTTAGTTCATAAAAGGTCTTGATGGGCTCCATAAATCCGTAACGATCCATGAGCTTTCTCATCGTAGTGCTTTCTCCGCCTGGAATAATTAAGCCATCAATTTCTTTTAACTGTTCAGGTTTTTTAACAATTATAGCTTGTTGACCCGCAGCTTTAATTTGATTTAAATGTTCTTCAACAGCACCCTGTAAACCCAAAACACCGATGGTTATCATATTACCAGCCACGTTCCTGCATCCGTTCTGATGGAGCAAGCTTAGAAATATCAATACCTTTCATTGCACTACCTAACTCTTTTGACAGCCGGCCAATCAATTCATAATCAGTATAATATGTAGTCGCTTGAACGATTGCAGTGGCAAATTTTTCAGGATTCTCTGATTTAAATATACCTGACCCCACAAATACGCCATCTGCGCCCAGTTCCATCATCAGTGCTGCATCTGCTGGAGTAGCAATTCCACCTGCTGCAAAGTTAACTACAGGCAATTTACCTGTCCGCTTAATTTCTCTTAGAATCTCATAAGGAGCACCTAAGATTTTTGCTTCTGTCATTAATTCATCGTCACTCATTACGCTCACTTTACGAATTTGGGACAAAACCTTTCTCATATGTCGCACAGCTTCCACAATATTTCCTGTCCCAGGTTCTCCTTTTGTACGAAGCATCGATGCTCCTTCGCCAATCCGGCGTGCAGCTTCGCCTAAGTCACGGCATCCACATACAAAAGGTACTGTGAAATCGCTTTTTAACAAATGATATTCTTCATCAGCAGGTGTCAGCACTTCGCTTTCGTCAATATAATCAACACCCATTGATTCCAGAATCCTTGCTTCAACAATGTGACCAATCCTTGCTTTAGCCATGACCGGAATAGAAACAGCATTCAATACTTCCTCAACGATTCGAGGATCTGCCATTCTTGCCACCCCACCAGCTGCACGAATATCAGAAGGTACTCTTTCTAAAGCCATGACAGCAACAGCACCTGCTGCTTCAGCGATTTTTGCTTGTTCTGCATTAATGACGTCCATAATTACGCCACCCTTTTGCATCTGTGCCATTCCTCTTTTTACTGTGTCAGTTCCTAATAATTTTTCCATTACTTTTCCCCCTAATATTTGCATTTTTCAGATTTGTTAATTAGTATAAAAAATAGATGACCGTATTGAAAGTGTCAGTTTTCAATAATTTAATGGGGTCAGTTTCTAATAATTTTCCCTTTACTCCCCCCTAATATTTGCATTTTTCAGATTTGTTAATTAGTATAAAAAATAGATGACCGTATTGAAAGTGTCAGTTTTCAATAATTTAATGGGGTCAGTT
>NZ_JBNNTG010000009.1:117101-153504 GCF_050278525.1 Peribacillus sp. NPDC096540
GTTCCTAATGATTTTTCCTCTACTTCCCCCCTAATATTTGCATTTTTTAGATTTGTTAATTAGTATAAAAAATAGATGACCGTATTGAAAGTGTCAGTTTTCAATAATTTAATGGGGTCAGATACGAATTATTTAAAAAAGGCGGAAGCAAAATGAATATGTTAACTTGTAACTTAAATCGTATGAGTGGAGAACCATTATACGAACAATTATATTCGCATATTAAAAAAGAGATAATTGATGGACGTCTTCTCTTTGGAACGAAGCTGCCATCGAAGCGAAAATTAGCGGAGTTTCTGCAGATTAGTCAAAATACCGTCGAGACTGCCTATGAACAATTAACTGCTGAAGGATACGTTGAAGTTATTCCAAGAAAGGGATACTACATACAAACATTTGAGGATTTAGAGTATACGCAAACTGACAATGTTCCATTAGAACAGAATGATAATAAAGTAAGGGAATTGCTCTATCATTTTCACCCAAGCCAAATTGATACTGAGAACTTTCCATTTGAAAAATGGCGAAAGTATATTAAAAATAAAATCGATGAATCTCATCAAGACCTTCTTTTACTGGGAGATTCTCAAGGTGAATATGAATTACGTTGTGAAATTGCCCACTATCTATATCATGCTCGTGGGGTCCAATGTGTCCCTGAACAGATTATCATTGGTGCGGGACTGGAAATTTTACTACAGCAGCTTGTTCTTCTTTTTGATAAAACCACCATATACGGAGTCGAAGATCCCGGTTATCACTTGATTTATCGTATTTTACGTAGCTATCCAAATGATGTATTTCCATTAGAAGTTGATGAAGAAGGGGTGAAGGTCAACCCTATTGAGCAGTCTTCAATTGATGTAGTTTATGTAACCCCTTCCCATCACTTCCCCTATGGAACAATTCTATCTGTTAACAGACGTACACGATTGTTGAATTGGGCCCAAGGGGCAGCAAATAGATATATTATCGAAGACGATTATGATAGTGAATTTCGTTATAGTGGAAAAACGATTCCTTCTTTACAAAGTATGGATGTTGGAGAAAAAGTGATTTACTTAGGATCGTTTTCCAAATCATTGATGCCTTCAATTCGTATCAGTTATATGGTTCTTCCAGCTCCGTTGTTACAGAGGTATCAAGAGGAATTATCTTTCTACCATTCAACCGTATCAAGGATTGACCAACATGTTTTAACAGAGTTTATGAGGGAGGGAGATTTTGAAAAACATTTAAATCGTATGAGGAAAGTTTACCGCCGTAAATTAGAAAAAGTGATTGATTTGATTAAACCCTATCATCAACAAATATCAATCATTGGTGAACGATCAGGACTGCATATTGTTCTCACCGTGAAAAATGGGATGGATGAACAAACACTAATTCAAAAAGCGGCTGATGACGACATTAAAATATACGGGCTTTCCACTTATTCCATTGAGAAAATAGATGAACATCCTCCTAAAATTATATTAGGCTTTGCAGGGATACCTGAAGCAGAATTGGAAAAAGCTATTCATCTTTTATTGAACTCCTGGGGGTTTTAAAAAGAAAAAGGAAGTTCACAATTGTAAACTTCCTTTTTCTTTTTAACTTTTAGTTAAATATTCTTCCATCATGACCTTTGGTACCATGCTGCCACCTGTGGCCCAAATAATATGTGTGGACTGTTTCATTTTTTCTTGAAGTTTTTGATCCTTGAGATATTGTTTTCCCTCTTCGCTACTGAACAATTGAACTGGTCCATATACTCCTGCGAGGGCAGATGGCTCTAAATAATATCCTTCTGTCTCAGCCAGTTCTCGAAGCAAGTCAAATAATCTTTTGTCCTGTATTGTATAGCTGCCGCTTAGAATTGATGTCATCATACTAGAAACTAATTCAGATGACCTTCCGACCGCTAGTCCATCTGCTTCCGTTTTGTTATCAATTCCAAAATCCTGTACCGAGACTTTGTCATGAAGTTCCGTTGCCAATCCAAGCAACATACACGGCGAATGTGTTGGCTCTGCAAAAAAGCAATGGACATCGTCTTCGAAGGCCAATTTTAGCCCATATGTTATACCGCCGGGGCCACCACCTACTCCGCATGGTAAGTAAACAAATAAAGGATGATCTTCGTCAACCGGGATCGACATTCCTTTTAATTGATTTTTCAGACGTGTTGCAGCTGTCGCATAGCCTAGCAACAAATCTTTTGAATTTTCATCATCAATAAAATGGCAATTTGGGTCAAGAGATGCTTCTTTTCGCCCTTCTTCGACGGCTTTACTGTAATCGTCTTCATATTCCTTTACAATGACACCAAGGTTTCTTAGTTTATCTTTTTTCCACTGCTTGGCATCTGCCGACATATGTACAGTAACCTTAAATCCAAGGCAGGCACTAATTATCCCAGTGCTCAGTCCTAAATTCCCTGTCGAACCAACCGCAATGGAATAATGTGAAAATAACTCTTTGAATTTTTCACTTGCAAGTATCTCATAATTATCTGATTGCTTTAGACCACCATGCTCCATGGCAATTTCCTCAGCTCGTTTTAACACCTCATATATACCACCACGTGCCTAGATAGAGCCCGAAATAGGTAGATGGCTGTCACATTTAAGTGAAGTTTACCGGAAATATTTGTCATATACGACTCTTCTATACTTTTTTTCATCGAAGGAATCTCAACTAATGGTGATTCAATGATACCGTTCGTTGGTTTTGTTTCTGGAAAAGCATGAACAATATATTGGGCAAATCGCTCTAATCTCTCCTCTGCTGTTTTAACATGTTCAGCTTGGACGATTGAAATGTCATGATTGCTTCCATAATTGGGATTCAACCAAAAAACTTCATCTGTCTTTATAAGTTTTTTTAGTAAAGGATATTTCTCTTTCCACTCTATCAAAGATAAACCTGCAATTTTTTGTTTCTCCATAGCATTTCCCTCCTAGTCATATATAACAATATTCATCATCTACTATAACTTAGCAAATTGCTATGTACGATTACAGTATTCTTTTACCAGGACATTTTTGGATTAAAATGTAAGATTTACTTTTAATCCCCTTCGCACACTATTAATAAACCAAACTTCCTCAGCATTGTGTAGATCAGCCTTCGTTATTAATTTTTCTTTTATTTCTTTCTTCCTTAATAGCTCCTGACGATAAGTCCCTGCAAGCAATCCTGATTCTATTGGAGGGGTGAACAGATCTCCGTTTATCTTTACTACAACATTTCCGTTAGTGAACTCTGTAATATATCCTTGTTCATTCCAAAGTAAAACGTCATAGAACTCAGGGTGCCTTGTTTGAAATTTTTCATAAACTTCCCGGTTAGTCGTCTTATGATAGAGAAATGGGTTTTCAGTTGATATTGGACTTTCGGCTATGATAGCTGAAACTTCTGATTCCATAGTCTTGATTATTTGTCCTGATAATTCAAAATCCCCATTCTCAAAAAGCAGAATCCGTACTTTTTGCATCGAATCATGATGTGAATCTGCATATTTTTGGAGCTGATTTCTAAGTTCCGTTTCAGAAAACTGATAGTCAAAGTATTCAGCGGACTGAATCATTCTATCAATATGCTCATCCAATAAAAAATACTGACCATATTCAAGTTTAATCGACTCTAACAACTGATAAGTAGGTCTTTCCTCTGACAATAATTTAGCTTTTAAAAAGGCTTCATCATACTCCTCCAGAAAGGCAGAATCCCAGGTTATTCCTCCTCCTACCCCATATTCAGCTTTTCCTGTTTCCTTTTCGATCACAACCGTCCGAATAGGTACATTGAAAACTGCTTCACATTTCGGGGTGATAAAGCCGATTGCACCGCAATACACTTCACGTGGAGAACTCTCAAGTTCAGTAATAATTTCCATCGTTTTGATTTTCGGTGCTCCTGTTATCGATCCACAAGGAAAAAGCGCCTTGAATATATCAATAATCGTTGTTTTTGGTTTCGTTTTAGCTGTAATGGTTGATGTCATTTGCCACACAGTCGGGTACTTTTCAATTTCCTTAAGTTTCGGTACCTGAACGCTCCCTTGTTCAGCAATCATTCCTAGGTCATTCCTGAGCAAATCAACAATCATTAAATTCTCAGCCTGATTTTTTTCAGAACATGCTAACCAGTCCGCATTTGCCTGATCCGTTTTCACGGTAATCCCACGCTTGACTGTCCCTTTCATTGGACGAGTATTTAGCTGACCATCCTCCCAGCGGAAAAATAACTCGGGAGAAGCCGACAGAATTCGATGTGTCCCGATATTCAAATAAGCACTATAGTTCGATCGTTGTGCTCTCTTTAGCCGATCATAGAAAGCAAAGTCGTCCCCCTCGAACATAGATTGCAATCGCATCGTATAATTCACTTGATAGGTATTGCCTTTCTCGATTTCAGCTTTTATCGTTTGAAACCCAGAATGATATGTATGGGAATCCGTTTCTGATTCCCAATCATTTAATTGAAATGAACCAGTTATTTTTCCCGGGAACTCTTCCGGTTTATCAAAGATACCGAACCACAATAACGGCATTTTTGCTCCTTCTTTTACTTTAAAAGACTTTTCAAAAGCAGGCGCGGCTTCATAAGATACATAGCCTGCTGCATAATATCCCTGCTCGATTGCTGCCTGGACCTTTTGGAATTGAGGGAGGACATCCTGTATAGAATGGGCGATAAAAACTTCTTTCGGTTCCGTAAAATATAACTGTTTTTTAATATCTTGTTTATCTGTGAAGTGAAATAATAGTGATAAAGGTTCTTCCTGTTTCATGCTTCTCTCCTTACTTTATTTATAAGATTCTAAGTAATTAGGTATGGTATGTAATTAAAAATGAGCTTGCAGACACATAATCTGCAAGCTCATTCACATTTACACTTATTTCATTCCAGTAACTTCTGCAATGATTTCATAGGAACGAAGGCGTGCGTTATGATCATAAATGGCAGAGTTAATAATCATTTCATCCGCCTGAGTTTCATCTAAAAAGGTCTGTAATTGTTCTTCAACTTCTTTCGGGTTTCCGACAATTGAAGCGTTCAGTTGTTTCATGACAATGGCTTTTTCATATTCTGTCCAAATACCTTCCATCGTATCAACTGGCGGAGCCATTTGTCCAGGTGTATTTCGAATCAAGTTTAAAAATTGCTGCTGATAAGAGGTAGCTATTCTTTGTGCTTCTTCAGTAGTATCTGCTGCAAATACATTGACACCAACCATTACATACGGCTTATCTAAAACGTCGGATGGCTGGAAATTATTACGATAACGTGCTAAAGCAGGTTGAGTATTTTCAGGTGAAAAATGGCTTGCAAATGAGAATGGTAATCCCAGCTGTGCTGATAATGCAGCACTGAAGCCGCTTGAACCAAGTAGCCAAATCGGAATATCTTGTCCTTCACCAGGAATGGCACGGACTCGATTATGTTTTGAATCAGCATCTAAATAACTGCGGAGCTGCGCTAACTGCTCAGGAAAATCTTGGCCATTATTACGGATATCTCCACGAAGAGCCATTGCAGTATATTGGTCGCTTCCTGGAGCACGACCTAGTCCTAAATCTATTCTACCAGAATACATAGCTTCTAACGTTCCAAATTGTTCTGCGATGACGAGTGGTGCATGATTTGGAAGCATTATGCCCCCAGAACCCACACGTATTTCTTCTGTCCTGCCAGCAACATAACCGATTAATACAGATGTCGCAGAACTTGCGATTCCAGGCATGCTATGGTGTTCTGCTACCCAGAAACGGTTATAATTCCATTTCTCCACATGCTGAGCTAAATCTACTGTATTTTTAAAGGCTGCTGATACTGTACCGCCCTCGACAATATAAGCTAGGTCCAGTACGGAAAAAGAAATGTCTCTAAGTTTTTTTGCAGGTTGGTCGGCATTCATATCTTCAACTTCTTTCCTTCAATTATGATTAATTGGACGCAAAGTCATCATATAAAAAATGCAGATAAATTGCACACAAAATGCTCTGCCTGATTAATCGAGCAGTTCCTTAGCAATCAAACGATACGACTTCAGCCGGTCCTCCAACTTATGAGTTATTGTATTAAGCATGATTTCATCTGCTTGATATTTCTTCTGTATCTCCAAAAGCTGTTGCTTCACTTTTGAAGGTGTTCCCAAAATCATTTTTTTATCAATTTTTTCCTTCAGTTCTATTTCTTTTTCATTCCAAACATACTCCCTCGCCTCTTCTATACTTGGGACCAATTTTCTTTCTCCAAGGCCACTTTGAATTTTCCAAAGTGTATTGCTTAGAGCTATCTCTTTCGCTTGTTCCTCGGTTTCGGCACAAAGTGCGGAAACCGTTACTATTGTTTTAGGCGCATTCAGTATTCCTTTTGTTTGAAAATGTTCACGATAATACTGAAGACTCATAATCCCATCATTGTCGCTCATGAATTCACCGAATGCGTATGAAACCCCATTTTCCGCCGCGAGTTTTGCACTTTTTTCACTTGTTCCAAGTACCCATGGTTCAGGTGGAATTTTTGGGATTGGTGCAGCAGAAGTATTTTCAAAAAGGTGATCTTTCGGAAATTTCTCTCGAAGAAAATGCAATAATTCCTTTACAAGGTCAGGCATTTTGTATACATTTTGCAGATAATTATTGGATAATGCCATAGTCGCTTCTGCAGATCCACCAGGAGCACGGCCTATGCCGATATCAATTCGGCCCGGAAAAAGTGTTGCAAGCATATTATAGGTCTCTGCAACGCGATACGGCTTGTAATGAGGAAGCAACACTGCCCCTGCTCCAATTCGAATATTTTTTGTTTGTGCACCAATATAGCTTATCAATACCTCCGGAGCAGAACAGGCTAGTCCTGGTAAATCATGATGTTCCGTAAACCAAACCCTGCTATAGCCAAGTCTATCTCCCTCTTGCGCGAGTATAAGTGAATCCTTCAATGCCTGCTGCGCTGATTGACCAGATGCAATTGGTGATTGATCTAAAATGCTTAGCTTCATTAGGGTTCCCTTCTTCCCAATTCTCTCTTTGTATTATTAGAGTAAAACATTAACTATAAAATGTCGCCTTTTACGCTCGTTGTTAGTTTAGTTTGTGACACTTAGCTGAAATAATAAGTGGATATGCTGGATTGGTAAATAGGAGTATATTATATATTCTAACGAGGTTATTTTTTAAATATACATTTTTTATTGATCTACAAATGGAACCCTGTTTGTTTAACCGTATATTCTAACAAGATGTTTTAAGGAATATAAAAATATAGAAAGACCCTAAAATGGGCCTTTCCTTCAAATTATTCATTTCTTTTAAACTGAGATAAGATTTCTGCTGCAATAATAGGTGAATCCAAGCGAGCCGCTACAAAGGGAGGTTGCACTCGATTATTCGATTCTACAGGCAAGCCTAACCAGACAACATGACCATCAAAGATAATAAAAGAGAAGGAAACTGGCATGTAAATGAAATAATCTGTAAAGATTTCCGGATTTCTATTCCCTGAAATGATAGTCAATTTGACTTCAGGGTCTCGTTTCATTAGAATCAGCTTCCACTCCTCTGACAATTTTTTTAAATCTGGCACAGCCACAATAATTTCTTGTTTAGAGGAATCTATATCTGCTAATAAGTTGTCCAACTTACGGGCATGTATCCATTTCAGACGGGGATGCTGATGTTTCACCCATTTTCCAATATCTTTCTTTGCGACCACCTGACCGTTTTGGATTTGATGATCAACAAGCTGACGAAGTGTTTTACTTCGATAAACATGTTTATTAACAAAAGAAGTATCACAAACATGTACGAACTTCCCTTTAGTCCTTGTTATCGCCACATTTATAAGCCTTTCACTTTCTCTGCCGGTCAACAACATTCCTGCACGATTTTGCGGATAACTATCAACCGTGTCAAAAATCATAACATCCCGTTCACTTCCTTGGAAACGATGTACAGTTGCAGGTATGATGTCCGCTGTTTGCCTTTCTTGACTATACAAGTCATCCAATAGTTTTTCCATCAAGTCGGCCTGGGCACGATATGGAGCAACATAACCAATTGATCGGGCCCCGCCAACATACGCTTCATGAATAAGCTGAAAGGACAAAAGCAACTGCCATGGGTTCATTCTTGAATGGGAAGTGCGTTCTGTCATGCAATATTCACCTGAAAAGCTTGTATCGACAAGTGCAGCTGCCTGATTCGCAAACGGTTCCGCTGATCTTATGCTTTCTCTACTTGTTAAAACACTATCATGGTCTCCAACAAAATTGTTATAGACAACACGATTCGTAAAGGCTGAAATTTCCGGATGCATACGGCGCTGTTCTTTTAAGAGAAATAAATGAGGATGAAGTTCCCCCTCTTCTACTGATTGTGCAACCCCCGCGCGATGAAAGATGTCTTCTTTCAGCCAAAGTTTCACTAGCGAATCACGTGCAGAAGCAATTGGTGGCAATTGTTTGAAATCACCGCAAACGATAATATGTTTGGATAAGGCTGCCGCAAAAGCTACTTGCGGTACGTAAGCCATGCTGGCTTCGTCCAAAATGATTAGATCATATTCTTTTTGGTATACCGTTTCATCGCTAGCAGCTTTAGCCAAGGTCATTCCAATAATTTTAGCCTCTTTCACAAGCAGCATCTCTTTTTGACGAATTTTCTCTAATACTTTAGCTAATTTTTTTTCTATTTCAATTAATTGATCGGTATCTCTTTTGCTGAATGAACCAGCTAAATCCTTCTTTAACAACCGCTTTTCTTCTGCAAGCTGCTCTTTTTCTGTAATCAAGTCTGGTTCATGCTTCCCTAACAGTTGGCCTGTAACAATATCATCATGGATGGCTAGAGAATCACCTATTTGTGAACCATAGCGAAGCACATCCCCTTCATGGAAACGATCTTTCTTTTTAATAAATGTAGATAGTTCAGCCATCAGTACATCGACAGCTTGATTGCTATGTGACAGAACTAGGATCTTTTTATCTTGAAAATAATGATTTGCAACCGTACGTGCCAATGTATAAGTCTTTCCTGTTCCTGGAGGTCCCCAGACAAAAGTGACAGGATTAAATTTTGAACGTGCATATAATTCTTTTACACTGCTTTGTTTTTCATTTATCGGATGTTTTTGGGGCATTGATGGATCCATTAAACGCTTAATCCGAAGCCTTTTCTTTTTGCTTCTCTTGATTTCATCTAGGCGGGTAATCAATTGTTCTAGTAATTCCCAGGGATCATGGTATAAAAAAGCTTCGCTGATTAAATCACCTAAAGACCGTTCAAAAGCGATGATTATACTTTTCCCTTCCGATGATAAGACCCTACCATCCTGTTTTATACCTCCCCATTCCAATCGAATAATGGAACCCACAGGAATTTTTATCGAAGAGCTTGTTTCAAAATAGTAGGTGAAAGAACCATCACTTGTAAGTAGATGGCCATTCGAAACAAGGTATTTTGTGCTTCCGTACTTTTTCAAATGCAGAATTTCAAGTTGAAGTGCCTGTTGCCATTCTTTTATATAGTTAACCGTTGAATTCATTTTTCACTTTCCTCACAAAATATGCCTTTGGATGTATAAAGAACTCGCCCATTAGTTAGGCGCTTTTGCAGTGAATAACCAAGGCACTAGGCTTTTTATGTAAAACATGCCTCGTGATAACATCTGCCTTCTTTAACATATAAAATAAGGCCCAATCAAAAGATTGGGCCTCTCATACGCCAATAGTCTAACTATAGCATTTTTTATTTCATCATACCATGGGCTCTTTTGGAAGAAATGGTTTACATTAGCCCTTTGTCAGCTCTGTAAATTGTTCTACTAAATCACTGAAAATCCTCATTGCATTTTCAATAGGCTCAGGTTTAGTTAAATCTACGCCTGTTTTCTTGAGCAGTTCCAACGGGAATTCAGAACTACCGCTTTTCAAGAAGGTCAAATAACTTTCGAGGGTTTTTTGATCTCCGGAAAGAATTTTATCTGCAATTGTAATAGCTGAAACGTAACCCGTAGCATATTTATACACATAAAATGGACGATAAAAATGTGGAATGCGTGACCAGCCATACTTCACTTCTTCATCGAAAATTATTTCATCACCATTATAAGTGCGGAAAATTGTTTCGTACGCTGTATTAAACACTTCGGCATTAAGTGGTTCATCATTTTCTGCCTTCTCGTGAACGATCTTTTCAAATTCTGCAAACATCACCTGTGTGAAGAAGGTTCCCTTAAAGCTATCGATAAAATGGTTTAGTAAGTGCTTTTTCTTTTGAACGTCTTTTGTTGTATTAATTAAATGGCGAATCAGCAGAATTTCATTCACCGTAGAAGCAACTTCCGCTACAAAAATGGAATAACCTGCTGTTATTTGCGGTTGATATTTTGAGCTATAGTATGAATGCATCCCATGACCAGATTCATGAGCAAGTGTAAATACGCTGTCAAGATCATCTCGGTGATTTAGTAAGATAAATGGATGAACACCATAGAGTCCTAAGTTATAAGCCCCAGAGCGTTTCCCAGGCGTTTCTCTGACATCAATATATCTTTTTTCTTTAAAGGTTTTTAAGATAGAAGTATATTCTTCACCAAGCGGTTTCAATGCCTCAATCATTAAAGCAAAACTGTCATCATATGATATTTCTTCTTTTGCACCTTCGACCAATGGCACACTTAAATCGTATGCGCGCAATTCATTTACACCCAAAAGCTCTTTCCTCAGCTGGATGTATTTATGCATCGGTCCTATATTTTGTTTAGTAGACATAATTAAGTTATCATATACCTCTTTTGGAACTTGATCGCCGAACAATGATTTTTCTAATGCAGAAGGATAGTGCCTCAGTTTTGAGAGATTCACGTTATTCTTGATCGCTGTTGAAAGTGTTGAAGCAATCGTATTTTTCAGTTGTACATATGGCTGATAATACGCAATATATGCCTCTTTTCGAATATCACGATTGTCATCTTCAATCAATTTTGAATACAATCCTCGGGTCAGCTCTACTTTTTCGCCATCTACATTTGTCACTTCACCAAACTTAATGTCAGCATTATTAATCATCCCGAATGTTTTTTGTGGTGCTGAAAAGGCTTCACCTATATGGGAAAGAACCTCTTCCTGCTCTTTCGATAACACATGGGATTTATAGCGATAAGAATCAAGTAAATCTTCTTCAAAATATTTCAAACCCTCGACTTCTTTTATGTACCCTTTAAGCGTATTTTCTTCTAGGCTTAAAAGAAACGGCATAAAAAATGCTGAAGCATTACTAATTTTCTGGCCTAACTGACTTGCTCGATCAAGCAATGCCTGTGATGTAGTAACCCGTGTATCCAAATCTGTTTGTAGCATCGCAAATACATAGAGTTTATTAAAAATGTAACCAGTTTCCTCACTTAACCGTAAATACTCAAACAAGTCTTGAGCTGTCTGAATATGTCCATCATAAGTTTTTAATTTTTCTGTCATCTTAAGGACTTCTTGATATTCCTTTTCCCATTTATCCTTGTTATCGTAAATATCATTTAGATTCCAAGTTTCTTCCTCTTTGATTTCGTCACGGGTTTTGAACGTTTGCATTTTGTTGGCACTTCCTTTCATACTTATAAGCTTACCCTTTATTATAAGCGACTTTAAGAAAAATCTGCATAAAAAAACCAGTATGCTAAAAATACATACTGGTTATTACTTAAATATTAATTAGAATTTAGCTGCAGTTTCTACAACTTTAGCCAATCCTTCAGCAATTATGTCTTGTGTACGGTCTGGATATTGATTGTGCCCTTCGATAACAACTGTTTCTGGGTTGTTTATCCCCCATAGGTTTAAATTCATAGTTACAAATTTCACTGCCATTTCAGCAGCATCCATTCCAGGTAAAGCATAATCTGAACCACGAGCATTAAGTACAGCCACTTTTTTCTCAGGAATAAGACCAACTGGGCCTTCAGCAGTGTATTTAAATGTTGTACCTGCTTGAGCAAGATAAGAAATATATGTTACAAGTGGAGCCGGTACCGTAGCGTTCCATAATGGGAATGCAAATACTACTTTATCAGCACCAAGAAACTGGTTCAAGTATTTTTGTACGTTATCAGCCTCTTTTAATTCTTCTTCAGTCAATTCCATACCTTGGTTACGTTTGAATATCGCTGTAATTGCTGTGTTTCCGTAATATGGTAAGTTAAGTTTGAATAAATCCAATTCAGTAATTTCATCGTTAGGATTTGCTTCTTTATATGTGCTTAAAAACGATTCATACATTTTCACGCTGATTGCTTGCTCTGCTGGACGATCGTTTGCTTTAATTAATAATACTTTAGACATAGTTAGTTCCCCCAATTGTAATTAATATGTGTATGTGAATAGCACAGTTTCTATCGAAATATTTAATCAAGATATCTCGAAGTAACTGCAATTCCTACTTACACATTATAATTGTGTTAATAAAATAAAACAAGATATATGTTTGATATATGTTTTTTTGGTTTTTTACTATATTTTGTGTTTTAAATTCTTTACAGTCATATAAAGAAATAATTATCGGAGTTCTTGAGTTACGATGAACTTTCTAAGTCCCCTTTTTTTAAAGTTACCAGCTTATAATATAGAAGAAAAATAAACGAGAGCACTTTGCTCTCGTTTATTTTTCTTCTATATGATTGAAAGGACATTTTCCTTTTATCGGCTCAATATCATCACCAATAAAAAATTGTTTCCATTCATTGTGATTTACATCGCCAAAGTGGCTGATATCCGGATGCTTCGGGAGATTATCCCATTTTTCTACTCGTTCACGCACCTTTTCACGTGACATTATTCCGCCTTTTTCTGTCCCTTCTAATCCTTCAAAGATCATTCGGGGTTGGAAGCCTAGTACAAGACTATTTCCTAAATCACGGGTTTTACGCTGTTTATATGCAGGGGCATTACCAAAGATAAAAATTGGTTCCCCTGCAAAATGGTAATCCCATAAATAATGATCCGGATCTTTTGGTTTTTCATTTGGCCAAGGTTTCTTATCCTTCACATGAAGATATTGAAGAATTTCCCAAAATTGTTTTCGATATAGTTCTAAATCTCCTTCTTGCTTTTCTGGCTCCATAAAAACAAACAAACCATGTCTGACATATGGAGGTTCCTGGAATAAGTCAAGAAAGCTTTCCACAGCTTTAGGGAGATTGGACCAATCGTCCTGTGTGATATATGCATACCGAAGCTCACCTTTATTTTCGGCCTTCATACCAAAATAACAAGGAAATGTTTTATCCATCACCGTATTGTGGAAAGTTTGATATTCCTTGATTAACCATAGAGGTACTCGATCAGGATTTGTCATATCTTCTTTCGTTAACAAACATGATTTCGCAGTCAGCATCTCTTTACTCCTTCAAATTTTTATACTATCTTATAGCCGATATTTGATTAAATAAAACATCCCTATCAGATAATTCTCTCGTCATATTACAGATGCCGTATTAGATCTCAATTTTTTTCAAGTATTTCATCTGTTTTTTGTTTTGCCTATTCTAGTCTGCATCATAAACTAAGTGAATCCAATCTCTTGAATAATTGCGTAAAATAGTTGGTCTATTACAAAACTCCTTTTAATCAAACTCTAATAAAAAGCCCTATTATGTTGACGTAAAAAACAAAGTAGTAAAAGAATAAAATAAATCAGGATAATGATCATTTTCTTTACTTTAGGTTAACCTAAAAAATAAGGAGTGATTATTTATGACAAGAAGAAATAAAATCCTAGTACCTGGGGCTCGAAAAGGTCTTGATGATTTAAAAGCCAAAGTTGCAGGTACTAAGTATCATGAAGATGCAAAGTTTGAAGTTGCAAAAGATGTTGGCGTACCACTGAAAAATGACTATAACGGTCAACTGACATCAAAGCAAGCTGGAAAAATTGGTGGAAAGTTAGGAGGAGGTATGGTAAAAGAACTTATACAAATGGCACAAGAAAACTTAGGAAAAAAGCAATAACTAATTAAATTGAATCAAGATTGCTTAAAATCTTTTTAACATTTAGAAAGGAGACGGACGTTTCATTATACCCGCCTCCTTTTTGCTCAAACAGATTTCAATTATGATAAATGATTTTCATGAATTTAAACCTAAAATACACCTCGGTTTAGTTGATCATTAGTACCTTCAAAAACAACGGTTATATTAAAAATATTAATTTAATCAGCAAGCTCCATCATCATAGGCAGGTTTTGTTCAACTGGAAGTATTGTCGTCGGGATCTTCCAGTACACATCAGGTTTGTCAACAATGCTCTTCCATTTTTAACAACTATAATTACAATGCATTGGTTTATATAAAGTTCAATGAAATGGATCAAATCTATAATTAGGAACGATGTAGAGTTCCTAACTGCTTTAAAAATTATTATTGAGCTGTATATCCACCATCTAATTAAATGAATTAAAAGATTTCTTTATATACCGCACATTCATAACCTATTCATCATTCTTTTTACAAAACTCCATATTCCTTTTCATTACTATGATAGATTTCCTCAATATTCTTACCTTTGGCGCGCGCCAATATTTCCATCCGAACGGCTAATTGTTTCATGGTGAAATCTAAAACTGCTTGTTTATCATTATCAAATGGATTGCCATACCGGTCATACCCCTCCTTATTTAACGCGATGGCAAGTGGGGCAAGTTCTGCCATTCTTTTTTCAACTTGTCTAAAAATATGTGGATGCTCACTGATAATCCTCTGTAGCAAGAAAGTGCCATATGCAATGTGGCGTGATTCATCTTTTTTCAAAAGACCAACCCCTTTTAATAAACCAGGCATCATTTTATTGTCTTCGAGTGTCTGATAAAACCCAAAATACCCGGTTTCCGCAAGCACTCCCTCGGTAAACATATTATAAACAGTGGCCGCTTCCGCCAATGCTTCAGGAGACTGATCGTGTATCAGCTTCTCCATCGCCTCAGGCAATATTTCGTAAAAAATAGATTTGTAGGTTTCTGAATGATAAACCGTTAGATCACCTGTTTCACCAATTTGATCTAAAGTATAACGGAAAAATTCCATATGCTTTGCTTCCTCAAATAAGAAAGTTGTTAAGTACATTTCCTCTTCGATTCTACCTTCTTTAGCTATAGCCATAATAAGCGGCAGTAAATCCAATGTCACTGCTTCTTCTCCACCCTGAAAAAGCGAAATAATCCGTAATATAACTTCTCTTTCAACACTAGTAAACGACTTCCAATCTTCTATATCCTGACTGAAATTAATGTCACGCGGATTCCATACACCGAATTTTTTTGCCTTTTGATAGAGTTTAAACGGAAGAGTATCTTCTCTAAAACTTCGGCTGCTGGTCGTCAAAGTTGTTCTTTTCATTTTTTTATCCTCCTTAAAATAGGGAATCGTAAACTTATAAACACTTAAGCAGATAATCAAATTTGTAAGGACCTACCTTATATTGTAAGATATCAGTAAGTTTTAACCTATCACTGAAAATGTAGGGAGGAAAAAAGTCGAATGCTTGAGGAAACCTTGTTGAATCATGTTAAAAATATTTCCTTACAAAAAGATATGAGAAATAAATCCAAAATGATCGTAAAGGGCTGTGTAGATTTTTTTTCATTTCAACGTGCCTCTTTGTTCAGTTACTCTTGTTTAAGTGGTATGGGTGAAGGGATATACTCATGCACAAGTAAAGAAACCTTTTCGTTACATCATGTCAAAGAAAATATTGGTAATATATACCCCATCCACCAAGCTCTCATTAATAACAAACCAGTATATTTAACAATTAACCATACGAAATCATCAATACCTGAAAAATACGTTAAAAGATTTGCAATCTCTTCATTAGCTGTAATTCCAGTTATAGTCAATGAAATGGTTATTGGTTTTGTTTTAGTTGACCCAATACATGCCAACGAACCTGTTACAAAGCATGATTTAATGAAGCTTTCCCATTATTTGAAACTGGCTGTCAGTTCAACTTTGGAATCCTCTCCCCCCTCATACCTTCTTAGTAAGCGTGAAGTCGAAGTCCTACAAAATTTAGCCAATGGTTTAGGGTTAAAACAAATGGCACCAAAGATGAGGGTAAGTGAATACACTGTTAGAGATTATATTTCTTCTGCCATTAGGAAATTAGGAGTCAATCATCGTACAGAGGCTATAGCTGTCGCTTTGCGTCACAAGATCATTATTTAAAAGAATATAATACAAAAAAGACTGTTGGCAAAAGGGGTTCTATCTAAATGTTAAAACAAAGCTGATTGGAACGAAAGGTGCGAGACTCCTGCGGGAAAAGCGCATCCAAGGGAGACCCCACAGGCGCAAAGGAGGCTCCCGGACCGCCCGCGGAAAGCGAGTGCCCTACGTTCCAATCAACGTTCAAGTCAAAAAAACTGTAGACAAACTCAATTATTTATCGAGTTTGCCTACAGTCTGAAACCTTCATAGAAGGTTTTTTATTTTAAAATATTATTGTGTAACTTTTTCTTCTACTTTCATCGTCCAGTTTAATTCATCTTTAATAATGCCTGTTTGAACTCCAGTTAATGTATCATAAAGTTTTTTAGATATTTCGCCAGTCTCTCCGTTTTGAACAATCATTTCTTCACCGTTCCATAAAAATTCACCTATAGGAGAAATAACCGCAGCGGTACCAGTACCGAAAGCCTCTTCTAATTGACCTGATTTATAGGCTTCATACACTTCGTCCATGGAAATACGTCGTTCCGTTACTGGAAGATTCCAATGTCTTAACAATTCAATGATAGAATCGCGTGTTATTCCAGGAAGGATGCTACCATTTAAAGCTGGAGTAATGATTTCACCATTGATTTTGAAGAAAACATTCATGCTTCCTACTTCTTCAATATATTTTTTTTCTACTCCGTCTAGCCAAAGCACTTGAGAATATCCCAATTTTTCAGATTCCTCTTGAGCTTTAAGGCTTGATGCATAATTACCGCCTGTTTTAGCTTCTCCTGTACCACCATTTACGGCACGTGTAAAAGCTGATTCCACCGCTATTTTAACAGGGTGAATTCCCTCTTTATAATAAGAACCAACCGGTGACAAAATAATGATAAATTGATAGCGATCTGATGGAGAAACTCCGAGATAAGGTTCAGTAGCTATAATGAAAGGTCGAATATATAAGGACGTCCCTTCTGCTCGAGGAATCCATTCTTTATCAACGCTGATTAAGGTTTTTAAGGCCTTTAACGCGAAATCCACATCAACATCTGGTATACATAGGCGACTATTTGAATTATTTAAGCGTTCAAAATTCTTTTTCGGACGGAATAAAATAATTTCATCATCTGGTGATACATATGCTTTTAATCCTTCAAACACAGATTGACCATAGTGAAAAATCATCGCTGACGGCTCTAATGCGAGCGGTTGATAAGGAACAATTCTTGGATCATGCCACCCTTGCCCTTGTGTGTAATCCATAATAAACATATGATCGGTAAACTGCTTACCGAACTCAAGCTGGTCCGCTTGTGGTTTTTCTTTCTTTGTTGTACTAAGCGTGATTTGCATGTCATGTTCCTTCATTACCAAAACCCCTTGTTGAATATTTTTACAAGATTTCACTTCCATAAAATCTATCTTAACTTAGTTTACTCCTATTAGGAATCATAGTTCAAGCCCTTATGACTAAATTGTCGGAATTTTTTTAAAATAATTGAATTTTTTTTGATTACTTTACTTATGATTCCTAAAAAAAGTCTCTAATATTCCTTTTTTGTAAGAATAAAATTTTTATTATTTCTATTAAAATCCTTTAATTCTAATGGCTTGATTGGACTTCTGAAGATTCCTTTAGAAAGTCTTAGGTTAATTTTAACAAATAACGTTGAATTATGCCAATGTGCAACCTTTGCGTTTGCCATTGGAGATTACCATCTTCATTACATAAGACAGTCAATATTGAAGAAAAATCATTACCGATTCAAGATAGATAGAATGGAGCGAATTAAGGGTATTTGCCACATTCAAATTGCCAATCATAATTCAGATACATGGATTCGATATAACATTCTACTACTGCTAATAAATGTCTCTCACCTAAATTTGATTTCCTTTTACTAAGTGAGATTTATATTAAATAAAAATTCCCTTTAAGCCGATTCGGTTTTTTATAAGAATGTTATAGCGACATTTTTTTTATTAAAATTCAATTTAGTAGTTTACTACTAAATAATAATCTTATATACTTATCCCACGAGATAGATAAAACGCATGCAACTCATATTATTATAGATAAAACGCATGCAAATTCTCTTATTTTTCACGAAAAGGGGTTACAACATGACAAAAAACAGGTGGTTAATTGCTTTATCAGCTATTGCTATTCACCTTTCCATTGGTGGTGCATACGCATATAGCGTATACAAGAAACCTTTAGTTGAGACTATGGGGTGGTCAGAAACTGAAGTAACTTTAGCATTTACAATTATGATGGCGCTTGCAGGAACCTCTGCAGCTTTCTTTGGTAAATTTGTTGAAAAGAATGGTCCTAGAAAGTCAGCCTTAGTTGCTGCTGTATTATTCGGTTTAGGACAAGCCGGTTCTGGTTTGGCTGTCATGATCGATTCACTTCCACTTTACTTACTAACATATGGAGTCTTAAGTGGTCTTGGTATGGGTATTGGATATATTTCACCAGTATCTACTCTTGTCAAATGGTTCCCTGATAGAAGAGGACTAGCAACAGGAATGGCTGTACTCGGTTTTGGTGCTGGAGCTCTTATTACAGCCCCAGTTGCAGCAAGCCTTATGGAATCCGTTGGAATTTATTCTACTTATTATATTTTAGGAGCAGGCTATTTCATTCTTATGTTTTTAGGTGCTTCATATATTGCACCACCAAAAGCGAATTGGATTCCTGAAGGTATGAAAAAAGATATTGAGTCAGGAAAAAAAGAAATTAAGAAAGATCTAAGACAATTAACAGCAAAAGAAGCGGTTAAAACAAAACATTTCTGGATGCTTTGGTCGATGAAATTAATTAATACTAGTGCAGGGATTATGATGATTTCTGTGGCATCTCCAATGGCTCAAGACGTAGTTGGATTGTCTGTAGCTGGCGCAGCAACACTGGTTGGTATCATGGGAATCTTTAATGGTGGAGGCAGACTCGGTTGGGCAGCAGCCTCTGATTATATTGGCCGCCCAAATGTTTTCGTCATTTTCTTTATTATTCAAATCGGTGCGTTCCTTTTACTCCCAACTACTACAAATTCGTTATTGTTCCAAGGACTTATTTTGTTAGTTGTTAGTTGTTATGGTGGAGGTTTCTCAAATCTCCCTGCATTTGCTGGAGATTTATTTGGAACAAAAGAAATTGGTGCTATCCATGGTTATCTTTTAACAACATGGTCTCTTGGCGGAGTTTGTGGACCAATGCTGGTTACCGCAATTAGAGAAAGTACAAACAGTTATATTCCAGTGTTCTATGTTTTCGCTGGATTAATCGCAATTGCTTTCGTCATTTCCATCTGGCTGCGTTTAGATATCAAAAAAATGCAAAGAGAACAGAAACAAGGATTTTCTCATACATTAAGTAAAACATCTTAAACCAGACTAGTTTTACTGACTATTTAGATAGATATATCTATTAGATCAAGGCATTATCAAGGTAACTTCCTTATCGGGAATTTGCTGTGATAATGCCTATTTCATTTTAGATTTTACTCTTTATTATTTTTTCTTCAGACTTCATATTTTATAAAGATTGAAAACAATTACTGTATGGGTACTTACAGGGATTTTCCACAAGGAATTACATTTATTCCTTAAAGAGAAATAAGTAAAGTCATAGTCCTACCTTCCTTTTCATACATATTACTAGCTTTCCTACTCCCCCTCTCTCACAAACTCAAAAGAATTAAATCGTTTTGTTATTCTGAAAAGGAAGTTTATAATTCACAAAAATTCAGGCTTTATATTACTAGCATTTTCTTTTTGCATTATATATGAACCACCTTAAACTGTGAAAAATGCTTAGTTTTTTCTATAAAAATATCCTAAATTAATTATTTCGTTATAGTATATTTTTCAAACTATTGTATAATAATTGTTGGTAATCTTTGATTAGTAAGTATTCAAGGGCTTTTACTACTAAATAATAAGTAACAGATTCAAACATTTTTTTTGAAACATCAGCTAGGGGGAGTAAAATGAGTTATTATAACCCGCAACAAATGGCAAAAATTGCTATAAAGGCAGGAACAAAGAAAGCAACATTGCCACTACCTAGTTTAGTGATACTTGGTTTCCTAGGTGGGGCCTTTATCGCTCTAGGCTATTTATTCAACATAAAGGTCACAGCAGGCCTACCACATGAGTGGGGCACACTGAATAACTTAATAGGTGGTTTAGTATTCCCGTTAGGTTTAATACTAACTGTTATTGCCGGCGGAGAATTATTAACAGGAAATATGATGGCGGTATCGATGGCTGCGCTTGCTAAAAAAGTATCTGTTAAACAATTATCAATAAACTGGATCTTAATTGCGATAACTAATTTTGCAGGGGCCATTTTTGTCGCTTACTTTTTCGGCCATCTTCTTGGATTGACCGAATCTGACATCTTTTTGGATAAAACGATAGCTGCAGCAAAATCAAAGGTGGATGCCAGTTTTATCGAAGCATTTATTTCAGCTGTCGGCTGTAACTGGCTGGTAGCATTGGCTATTTGGATTACATACAGCGCTGAAGATACTACAGGAAAAATCATTGGATTGTTCTTGCCGATTGTTGCTTTCATTACACTTGGATTCCAGCATATTGTTGCCAATATGTTTGTTATTCCAGCAGGAATTTTCGTTGGTGCTGTTACTTGGGGTGAGTATTTTATGAACTTTATCCCAGTATTCCTTGGAAATGCTGTTGGTGGTGCAATTCTCGTAGGCGGTCTGTATTACGGAGCATATGCACGTCAGGACAAGAAAACTGTGGAAGAAATAAAGTATATAAAAAAATCATCCTAATTTTTTAAACAAGACCTTCATTTTCCAATGGAGGTTTTTTTCATATTAACTAAAGAATGAATTGGTATTTTAATTAGAATTTAGACATTGAGAAAACAAATATTCGTTCTGAAACAGTAATAAATTCAAAGGCAGTGTTAATATGAGATCTCTAAAGATAGGAACAACATCTCGCTCGAAAACAGTCTGTAATCGAACCATAGAATGTCAAGTTATACCTATTCCCCTTCTAATCATACCATCCTGTTGGTAATATTGTTTAACGTAGCAGATGAGATTTAGGGGGAATTGTCTTGTGGATAAACAAACCATTTTTTAAATATGCATGTACGATTATCTTAATAATTTTTATTATTTTTTTACTAGGCATGATTGATTATATTCTTCTACCGATTCAAAAAATCATTGCAGCAATGTTTTTCCCAATCATTGTGGCTGGACTTTTATACTATATATTACGACCAGTCGTCAACTTTTCAACTAAATTTATCCTAAAGACAGTCAGCATTTTTCCTTTTTAATTATATTTGGAATGATTGGGACAAGCAGCTACTTTGGAAGTCCTGTAGTCGTGGATCAATTCCAAAAATTATCTGAAAACCTTCCAAGCAAATGCAAGGAATTCTCTAAGGAATCTGAAGTCATGATAGAACAAAATGATTTTGGTATGGTAAATATACAAGGCTTGAAAGAAAATGTCATATGAAAAACTTACAGAAAGTGTTAATACCATATTCTCTGCGATTACAAGTGTTCTAACTGTACTGGTTATTACACCATTTATCTTATTTTATTACTACAAGGATGGAGATAAGCTAAGACCATTTTTATTAAAATATATTCCGACTGAAGTTGAACCAGAAGGAAACGCAATCTTAAAAGATGTGGAGAAAACCCTTTCAACTTATATTATTGGCCAATTCATCGTTTCAATCGTTATAGGGACTTTTATGTATGAGGGGTACCTTATTATTGAACTCGATTATGCACTCGTATTAGCCCTTTTCGCAATGATTTTTACCGTTGTACCCTTTCTAGGTCCATTAATCAGCATTATTCCCGCCCTTTTCATTGCCTTACAGCAAAATGTAGGGCTGGCTATAATAGTACTCATTGTCCTTACTGTCGTTCAATTGTTACCCCGAATATTATGGGGAAACGACTTTTTATTCACCCATTAATCATTATCTTATTGCTGCTTGCTGCCGGTTCAATATACGGATTCATTGGAATTCTTATAGCCATCCCTGCTTATTCTGTTTTTAAAACGATTATAGGAAACTTCAGAAAGTTTTATAGATTAAGGAAGATAACTACATAAATTAACAGATTTGCTATCTGATTAAATAAAAAGAGGCCTATTAATAAAGCAGATAGGCCTCCTTTAAGTTATTAGGGTTAATGAATATACCTTCATTAATCAATCATAAATTTCAAACAATCCTAAACGGAGTTTACTAAAAAAACGCTGATTGCATTTTTCAGCGTTTTTTGATAAATTTTCTAACCAACTGTTTGATAAATGCTTTAACACTGTTTTTCTTTTTAACTTGAGTGAATTGCTTTTTCCTCTCAATATAAATCTCTTCTCTATATATGGCATTTTTTTCTGCTAGTACTAGGCCTAATTCGGAGTTATGGTCTTTGTTGAGGACAATTTTGTAAGGAATATTATGTCGATTAGCCAATTTAATATATTTCCCTAGGTATTGATAGTCCATTTGACCATTTAAAAACAAATTTGACAGAGGAAATTGCTTCATCATTTCCTCAATCTCTGGATATACATTTAGTTCAAATACTTGAGGCTTTTTTAGGACGACAATAACGCGCTCTCGTAACGTGCCAAGGAATTCCCTTCGTTCACCAGGCTTTATTTCTTTTGGACCGTACATTCCTTGTTCAAGGTAGTCCTCTACTTTTAAGCGTGACAATCTTTTCCCACCTCCGGTTTCACTTCAATAATGTATGTATTATGACCACAAACAGTGCCCATCATTCTATTTAGTAATTTTGCAAAGATAAAATCCAGTTTGAGTAAATTCCTTCTTAAGTTTACCTTTCCTTTGAAAAAATGTCACACTAGCTTCGCTTCATGCATAGGATAGTATATGCGCGTTTATGCAGGCTACTTAAATAAGGGACGGGGAAAACATGAAAAAATTTATTGTATTTGTTTTAATGTTCTTTTTTTGTTTTGGTGGATATAGTAATTCTTCAGATGCAGCATCAAAACAGCTGATTATCATCAATAAGTCCAATAATCAGCTGGCCTATTATGAAAATAATAAATTAGTGAAAGTATTTATCGTAGCGACTGGAAAAAAATCCTCTTACACTCCTGAAGGAAAGTTTAAGGTAGTTACAAAGATTGTGAATCGCCCCTATTATAAAGGCAAAATTAGAGGAGGAGATCCTAAAAATCCTCTAGGCAATCGTTGGCTAGGGATTAATGCACGAAATACACCTGGGAATACGTATGCAATACATGGAAATAATGATTCAAATTCCATTGGAAAATATATAAGTGCCGGTTGTATCCGTATGTATAATGAAGATGTAAAGTGGTTATATAGTAAGGTTAAAAAGAACACAACAGTCATAATTACCAGTTCCAGTAAATCATTTGCTTCCATAGCAGCTACAAATGGATATAAGGTTAGCGGATTAGAGAGTGTCCCAGTGGGGAATACAATTTCAATTTTAAAGAAAGGAAGCAACGGACCACAAGTACATGAGCTTCAAAAAAGATTAACAACACTTGGATATAGTACAAAGGGGATAGATGGGGCATTTGGAAACAATACAGAAATAGCTGTAAAAAAATTCCAGAAGAATAACAAACTAACCCCTGATGGGATTGTAGGACCACAAACGAAGAAAGCGCTTGGAATTAAATAGTTGATCACTGATATCTTCTGTTATAGAAGATATCTTTTTTTGGGCTGAAATTTAGTCTAAAATGTAACAACAATTACATTCTTATACATTTCGGCACCTTTTTCCCACCTTCACTTGTAAAATTTATGTTATAATTTATACATAAACAGCTAATCATAACCGCATTGTCTATTATTACATACAAGGAGGGAATACAGATGTACGATGAACTACTCATAAATATACTTAAAGTAACTTTTGTTGTCGGAACTATATCAATGTTTGTGATTTTAGGATTCGTTAAGGGACGACATTTTTAATTTTTTTACCCACTTCTTAATATGAACTTCATTGCCTGATTACTTATACTTATTTTAGTAATCAGGTTAAATTCCCCTCGAAAAAAAAGCATATCCTCTAGGCATGCTTTACTTTACCAGTTATCCGTATTATCTAATAATTGATCAATGTCAAATGTATAGAGATGGAATGGAACTGACTCTTCGGCAATCTCTTCTGTAGCTAGCAACAATTGGTCGATATCTATAATAGCCAAAACAGTCTGCCTCCCTTTTAGTTTAAGTAACTTTTACCCTCATTTTTAATATATTAAACATTACGTTCAAAAGATATTTTATTTGAGGGTATCTTTACCTATTTCTACATTTGAGATTTATTTAAGGTGCAGTGAACTTGTTTTATCTACTCCTTGTGAAGAAAGCGTATGTATCAATTTAACAAGCTTATATAACGTTCCACTACAGATTGTTACCCCGGGAAGATTATGGAAAATCGATTTTTTATTAATGTGGTAATTGTCTTTCTCTGGGGAATATACAACAATTTTCTTATTTAAGGATAAAGCATATCCAAGCTCATAAAGATTTCCCTTACCTGCAGTAAGAAAAATCAGCATAAAATCTGCATCCTCAATTCCCTTTTTTTCGTACTCCCCTATACTATCTATAACTCCTCGATTATCGTCGTTCTCGTTTAAATTCCAGTCATTTACACATGTAAATCCCTTTGCATTCAATTTCTTTATCAACGATCTAACTTGCTTCAAATTTTTTTCGTCTGATGCTATATAATATTTCATTCATATACCTCCAAATCTTGAACTATTGATACTTTTTACCTAGGTTACCTATACTATACATATTCGTTATAGAGAACGCAATATCCTTTCAAAAAAAATATAATTTTTAATAAATTAGGATTATTTCTTTATTATTTGTTTTTCATATTTTATTTATTTGAGAAACAATAAAACCATCATTCCTCTATAGATAATGATGGTTTTGTATTCAATATAATATTTTTCAAGGAAAATCTCTTTCCCCTCTGAGCTCATACTATTACTCAATAATCGGATACCTTCTCCATTCCTTCAGGAATAAAGTCCTCATCTTAATCTCTTCATTTGCTATAATTGTTTTCCTGGTTTCGAGATCATAAAATGACAAAACAGTAAGCCTTTTTAGGCCCCGGTTGTTTTATTTTTGCAAATGCAAGACCCAATATCTTTGTAACGGTTTTTACATAACAATGCGCCAATTTCTATAAGGATATTTTTAGGAATATGAAGAATATACTATTAGAAGATCCAGAAATTGCAAATCGGCTATTACAAAAGCCGGTTAACCAAAATGGCAAATATTCTTTTCAGCTAGATACTACTGTTTTTACAACTTCTAAAAGACTCATAGATGTTATTATTATCAAACAAAAAACCTTGTCCTCTACCAGACAAGGTTTTTTTATTTCTCATATATGATATTTTCTATTTCAATGCGAAATGGAGCAGCCTCGCATATATTAATACCTCTATCTAGATTAACTTTTTCCATTTCACTGGCATCTGGGATTGTTTTATTGTCGTGAATAAAATGTTCGACCATAGATTCTAACAGCTCTTGAGCACAAGCTAAAGCTTCGACCCGATTTCTGCCGCTAACGGTTGAGATAAATCCTTTTCGCTTAAAATCCGGAAAACAAACTTGAACGGAAAATAAGTCTATTATTAACGGGTGTTTTTCGTAATAAAATACGGCTGGATACTCATAGATTTGAACAGTCAAATATTTCATCCCCTCTATGGATCTTTACGTTTTCATGTTAATTATAGCACAAAATTCCATTTAAATTAGTTTTATCTATTTTTCTTTATTTCTCAAGTTTAAAAATTGAAATTTAATAAGACATGCTGTCCATATTTACGGTGAAATAAAAAAACACAAGAAAAATAAAAATCAGGATCACATTAAGGATTATTCCGATGATACTACATACCTTACCAGCTGTCACTAAACCATGTCCAGATTCCCCCGATTGGGATATTTCTTTTTTACTCTTTGAAGCAAAAATCAAACCTAGAATACCTAATATAATTCCGATGAATGGAATTAGAATAGATAAAATCCCCATAATTAATGATACAATTGCTTTACTATTACTTTGTTTAATTTCAGACAATTACCCCACCTACTTTCTTTTTATACCTATATATACGGTTTTTGACAGTAAAAGATTCATTTATTCAGTAATTCATTATAACTACTTTAAGATACTATGCGAATTGAGTAGGTTAAATTCTGCATATAAAACATGAATGTTAAAAAATCCGACTCAAAAAATGAGTCGGATTTTTTAAGTTCGTTTCAATTCAAGTCTCTGTGCTACTATAGACAAACTATAATTAACGACGAAATACATGAAAGCAACGAGAATTAAAATCGGTATTAAAAACTTTTGACTTTGACCATAAATAATTTGGCCATGATGAGTTAGCTCCGGTAATGATATTACAACTGCTAAGGAGGTATCCTTTAATAAAGATATAAATTGACTGACAATAGGAGGTACCATGCGGCGCAAAGCCTGAGGCAGGATGATATGTATCAATGCCTGTATATAGCTCAAACCTGATGAACGCGCTGCTTCCATTTGGCCTTTATCAACGGATTTTAATCCACTTCGAATTACCTCAGAAAGCATGGCTGACTCAAAAATTGTCAAGGCAACGATAGCAGCCGGAATGATTTCTAATTTTATTCGTACCTCTGGTAAAGCAAAATACGTAAAAAATATAATTAATAGCAGTGGTAAATTACGTACTGTTTCCACAATCATTGCTAATATTTGTGATAACACTGGCACTTTTGCATACCGGATTATTCCCACAAGCCCACCAATAATGAAACTCAAAATAATAGATACAAAGGCCACCTGTATTGTTACCCAAAAACCTTCTAATAAAAATTTGATATTATCTGGTGTATAGGCACCTGCAAAATCCATGTCTTATACCTCCCTTAATTACTCTTAGCCAGACGTTTTTCTAAATAACCAACGCCAAGACTTAAAGGAATGGTAAGAATTAAGTAAAAAGCTGCGACGAAAATATAGACATCGAATACAACAAATGTCCTTGAAGAAATCAAATCACCATGGTACATAAGATCAAGCCCAGCAACCACGGCTAAAATGGAAGAATTTTTAACAAGATTGATAAATTGGTTTCCGAGCGGGGGAATAACTATTTTAACAGCCTGTGGCAGAATGACAAATCTCATTGCCTGCCCATAAGTCAGTCCTGATGAACGCGCTGCTTCCATTTGGCCCTTTGGTACAGAAAGTATTCCAGCTCGAATAGCTTCTGCTATAAAAGATGACGTATAAATGGTTAATGCTAAGGTTCCTGCGTATAATCCACTTAATTTAAGACCCAGAAAGAAGAAAAATGTAATAATTAATAACGGAATATTACGAATAATCTCGACATAGGCGGTTCCAAGCCAATTTAGTGGCTTTATGGGGGCTATCCGCATAATAGCAATAAGCACACCAAGAATCAAACTCGCTACCAACGCTATCAAACTCGAGATGATTGTATTTTTGAAGCCTACTAAATACATATCTAGATTCTCTGTTAAAATGGAGAAATCAGGCACGGCATACACTCCTCTAACTAATCAGGATGAGTAATTTGCTCATCCTGACAGATGACAATGTTTAAACTTCGGAATTATTACAAAAATCCAATTTAAGCTTTTTCACCTTTTATAAAAGGTAAATGTATTAATGTTTAATCCATTTATCATGGATTTCATCATACTTGCCTGAATCTTTAAGAGATTTAAGTGCCTTGTTCAATTCAGCAACAAAGTTTTCATTTCCCTTTTTAACAGCAATTCCATAAGGTTCGTCTGTAAATGTACCACCAACAAGCTCATAGTTCGGATCTTCATCTGCCATTCCATAAAGGATGGAATCATCTGTAGTTAAGGCGTCGCCTTGGCCAGACTTAAGAGCAGCAAATGCTTCAGAATAGTTTTCAAATTCCAGTACTTGTGCGTCAGGAGCTTTTTCACGGATATTTATGGCTGAAGTAGAACCTTTAACAGCCAATACCTTTTTACCTTTTAAACTATCAATACCCTTAATATCGCTTCCCTTTTTAACAAGTAAAGATTGTCCAGCATCAAAGTATACATCAGTGAAATCAACTTCTTTTTTACGATCATCTGTGATTGTCATAGTAGCTACAATCGCATCGATATCTCCATTATTCAATAATGCCATTCTTGTTTTCGAAGTTACTTCTTTGAAATCAACTTTCTTTTCGTCACCAAGAATCTCTGCTGCAAGTGCTTTAGCAATATCAATATCGAAGCCTTCTACATCACCTGTACTCGGGTTTTTCAAGCCGAATAACCGTGTATCATTTTTTACGCCGAAAACAATCTTATCATTATCCTTTACCTGTGTTAGAACGTCTTTATCTTTGTCTTTGCTTCCGCTTTCTTTACCATTATTGGACTCTTTGTCCCCGCCACAGCCAGCTAATAAAATTACAGCCAGTACTGATAGCAATGATAATTGCAACCACTTTTTTTTCTTCAACATGTTATTCACCCCTGTTTTTTATTTAATGATTTAATATACGGCTAAGAAATAATTGAGCCCTCTCTTCACGAGGATTTGCGTAAAACTCAGCCGGTATTGCCTCTTCTAAAACCTTGCCCTCGTCCATGAAAACGATTCGATCTGCGACTTCACGGGCAAATCCCATTTCGTGAGTTACTACGACCATCGTCATTCCTTCATGTGCAAGCGCCTTCATTACATCCAGTACCTCGCCAATCATTTCTGGATCTAAGGCTGAGGTTGGTTCATCAAACAACATGATTTCCGGTCCCATAGCCAAACCTCTGGCAATGGCTACCCGCTGCTGCTGTCCACCTGAAAGCTGCGAAGGAAAAGAATTTGCTTTATCTGCAATTCCCACCTTTTCCAAATACTTTTGCGCAATTTTTTTCGCTTCAGCATCTGTTTGTCCTAAAACCTTCTTAGGAGCAAGCATGATATTTTCTAGCACCGTTTTATGAGGATACAGATGAAAATGTTGAAAGACCATACCAATATTTCGGCGCAGCTTGTTTATATCTGTTTTTTTATCCGCTACATTCAAACCGTTAACCGAAAGAGAACCTTCTGATATCGTTTCTAAGCGATTAATACAACGAAGCAGTGTACTTTTTCCAGAGCCGGATGGACCAATGACAACGACTACTTCCCCTTTGTTAATTGTAAGATTAATATTTTTCAAAACATGAAAATCACCATAATACTTATTAACTTGATCAAAAACAATCATAATTAACCTCCCTAAGCCTGTAAGATATGTAAAAGTGATTAAAGTCTGAAAATTAATAATAATCAGAATTCTAAATATATAAAGTTGCAATCTGCTTGGTGAAACATCTTCTTTTTAATATCTATCTGAAATCATAGGTTAAAGCATCATCTTCAATTATTTCCCTTAAAACTAAGAAAATATATAAGACGATTTTTAAAGCTATTTTAAACTAGTAATTTAAATAACATTTTCTATAATTACATTTTTTATTATATCTAATATTTCTTAAAATTACCATATAAACTTAAAATTGTTAAAAACCTTATTGTATTTCATGATATTATTGCTATATTTCATAAATCTCACCTAATTAGGTCCATTTTCTCACTCACCATTTTCCTTCATAACCAAAAAAAGTATTTATTTCCCAAAACATAACAGAGTGGTACGAATATTTTCACGGAAGACAGCAATACGGACTTACCCCCGTCAAGTAGACAGCTTAAAAAAAGGCTAGGCAACCATCGAGATTCGATATTCAAACGGAGCTCGATGGTTAAGTCGTTTTTGGAACCGTTTGTAGTTATAATGATAGATGTATGTTTCAATCGCTTGAATTAGTTCTACTTCTGTTTGAAAATGATTGAGATAAAACATTTCGGATTTAAAATGAGAGAAGAATGATTCGACACAGATTTCCTTTGCGAGAGTGGCTGCTGATGGCACCTATCTTTTTGAAGCGTGCGATGATAAGCATGAGATGTTTATTGGAATCCTTGATCTGAGTGGATGATGGTTCCGTACACATCTCTTTTTTGTGTGGCTAAATCAAGTGTTTCTAGAACAAGTTGTAAATCATTGCGATGTGAGAGTTTCCAAGCAACGGTTTCATTATGTAAATGTCTTGGACCACCTATAAATAGAGAAAATTACCTTTGAATGGCAAGTAAGTGATGTCTGTAACAAGTACCTCATTTTATTGCGGTTTTGGAATTGTCGTTCTAATACATTTGGGAAAATTTTCAAGGGATTCCCTTTGAAAAAGCATCGCTTTTTACGAATGACCGATTGTATTTGAAACTCTCGCATAAGTCTATATACTTTTTTGTGGTTCACTAAAAAGCCATTCTCTCGTAAGGCAATTGTCATGCGAGGGTAGCCATATTCCTTGTGCTTTATGTTAATCGGTTGTATCCGTTCACGTTTTTTAAGCCCTTGTTACCGCTGCTTTTTCCCCTTGAGTCTAAATACCGCCAGTATCTTGATATTTTCGCACCCAATCCATTAACTGCGTTTTACTTTTAGGACCATATTTCTTCGCTATAGCAGATTGGCTACCCTTCATTATTTAAATAACTTTGGACAACCTGAATCTTGAATTCCTCTGAATAAGTTTGAAATTTATCTCCTTTTTTAGCCATAATAAAATCCCCTCCAAGTAATAGTGTAACATCCATGTTTTGGGCTTTTTACACTGTCTACTTTAAGGGGATAATATCAATACGCCGTCTTTTTTATTCCTTTATAGCATCTTCAAACGGTGCTAAAAATAGACCTTTTGGTGCCAACATATCCGTTTCCGATTCACGACTTTCCCCAGCCACAATATAATAACCTGCAGGAAAAAAATCAAAAAAATTACTTTCCTTATGTAGCTTAAGGAAATACTCGTATAGATCATCCATAAGTTGTTGATGTTCTTCTAACTTTATGATTTCACCACATTCATCAATTTCAAAATTTTCGTTAATCGCGTCTTGAAGTTCTTCATTATTTGAAGCGGCGATATAAAGATCCACATCTCCACATTCCATACAAAGTAGAAGTCTTTCTTCCCGCACCTCTTCATAGGAGTTTTGAACAATTTCTTTTAAGACGGAATCAATTTTGTCAGGATTAGCTAGTTGGATTTTGGTCTGAAACACAAAATCTCCTCCCCAGTTTTTAAAAAAATAATTGTATAGAAAATTATAAACTAGCCGCGTAGAAAATAAAAAAAGTAAGGCTCAACTTTAAGATTTTTTGATAAATTCCAAATGACAGCTTGCCCTTTTTCCTTTAGTTGAATCATTTCAAAGTCATTATAGCCATGATTCTTTATAATGGATCCTGCATCATTCCAAACTACTGTTATCTTACGCTATATTGTTATTACCGAAAACTGCCCCGTGTCCAGGACCCCCTTCGACTAACAACACTTTTACGAGTAGAAACAAGAAGCTATCAAAAACTGTTAGACAAAGAGTTTTCAACGACAGAAAAATAAAAAAGCCATACCCTCCTCAAGATAAAGAAGGGATGCTAGGACTAGGCTCCACTTGTTAAAGGGACTTTTTTCATTTTATCAAATTTAATTGACATATAGGATTTTATGAGTCTTGTGACGTTAAATTATCCTGAATGTCGCAAAATTATCACCTATCAATTCATCACATAAAAAACTCCATTCCTGCCAACGACTCCATATCGAACATCCTTAGCCGTTATTTTTCGATCTTCGCATTGTTTCATAACCCATTCTTTGTTGTAGACAGAGGTTAAATTTTTTGTAATAATTACACCATTAAATATGAGTTCAATGGGAATTTCTGAAGATAATAGATCTTTTTTATCTTTCTTCAATAATGGCTGGTATTCTTCTTTTTTTTGAATCGAAAGTTTACCGCTAACTTCGAGTATGGCTGTTTCAATTTGATCTATCTTAAAAACCCCTTGTTCCCTGATTTGCTGTTTTAAATCATCGATAGTATATTTAGCTTTTTTCATGTTGAACTCATTGATTTCCCCTTTTTCAATAATATTAAGAGGCTGTCCTGATAAGTATTTTCGAAAACCTCTTTGTTTGAAAGAAAAAAGAGAAGATAGGAAAAAGATAAAAATCAGTGTTAAAAAAGAAGCAAGTGTCGGAAAAAATTGAAGGTTTGTATCAAATCCCAAATTCGCAATATAGGAACCAATTGTTACGGATAAAGCAAAACTATAATAATTTAGTTGGGAATTCATGCGTTTACCAAATAAATATGTAAAAACAAGTAAGACTACATAGGAAATACCTGTACGAATAATTGGATGCATTAAGTCTTCCATGAAAAGCTCCTTTTAGTATGTTTCAAATTTCTTAATATTTAACTAATTTATCCCAATAAATACAACAAATCTAATTCAAACCCGTACACTTTTCGTGGTTTTACTCCTTCCAGATATAAAAAAATAGCCCTCTCTTTTTTATCCTATTCTCATTAAATTATCATAATTATAATCTTCATTTTTCAAAGCCTTGATGATTGATTTTAGCTGATTTGTCATAGACAGCTTACTTACTTTCTTTGTTTTTTTATTTGAGTTCTTCTGCTAATGCTATTTCTATCTACCTTTCCTTTACTATGTTCTGGCTAAGTAATACCGTTACAAATTATTGAGAAATTTACAAACTTAGGCCTTTTTCTTTTATTTCCCTTTAAATCAGCCCTCTTAGCTATTTTTCGTTCACTATTATTGACTGATATTTTCGTCTTTATTCACCATCTACTTATTTGCTTTTTGCAAAAAAATTGTGAAATATGAACAAGCATTTTCCATTCGGTAATCACTTCATCTTTATTAAGCGCTATTGTCTGATTTCTGCAGCTATGTTTGATCCGGTCTTTATCAGAATACTGCAGGTCTTCTCCTCATTGCGCTAATTGGCGTATCGTCATGAAAATGCGGATTACAAAGTTAAGAATATATTTCTAACAATCCCCCACCTATACGAAGAAGAAAAACGTATCATTGATTAACAAGATCAAAAATAGTCATTGAGCACCCTTTTCTGAAATCCTTTTATAGTAAAAAGTTAACATACCAAGCCGAAGAGATGGTTAACCTAATGCAAGCTTAAGACCAAAAAACTGTCCTCACCTATTTATCAAAATATTTTTTATAGTTCTTAATGTCGCATCGACAGGTAATTATTTATTAAGCTATTTTGGCTTAATCTCATCTACTTGGATGGATGCAATGTTTTTTGATCCACATATCGCTCATTACATATTAGTATATAAATTTTATCAGCAATTATCCTTATACACTTTTGCAAAGTAAAAAAACTTGTACAGATTATTATGTACAAGCTTTTCATACATCTTATTCATATCCAAGAGGTTTAATCAGTTTTATTTTTGAAGCATTTTTCACCGATAACAATTCCTATTGCCAGATTGCCAGAGAAAAAGCACATCACCAAGAACAACCTGCCATCAATAAGAGATGAAAGTATAATACACGTATACTTAGCGAATAATTGCTTGAAGACCACTCTGAATTTGCTATTTTTTCAACAGCCATTAATACTTCACTAGTGATTAAAACCGATATAATTGGTGACAAAACCCCTTTAATGATCATCGTATTTTTAAGGTTTGTTTTTAATCCTTTCAAATTGTTCTGAAAAAGCGGTAATCACCAAAATAAGGATGAACATTTCACCTGCACCAAGTTAACAGACTCATTTCTTTGTTCCAAATAACACTTCTTTCGCTTGATATATCTTACATATCATTGTTAGTACATAAGATCTTAAGTTTCATAATGGCCTAAAATTTTCTATATTATTTTCATAATATTAAAATGTTAATCTATAATACAAAGAAAAAGACGATAGGAAGTGTAATCAAACTTAATGATGTACTTATGAACGTGGCACTTGATACAAATTCAGGCTCCGTATTAAATTGGAGCGCGTACATCGTGGTGTTGGCAGCCGTCGGCATAGCAGCTACGATAATCATAATATGCCTGACCATATCATCCACCGGCAAAGCAAGTGATAATAGGAAAGCAATGGCTGGAGAAATAGCAAGCTTTACCAGCAACGAAATAGAGAGCTTTTGTAACGCAATTTTTTTTAATGAGATGTTGGCAAGCTGCATTCCAAGTGTAATCATAATTGTCGGAATTGCCGCATTTGCAACAAGGTTGACGGCTTCCATAACTGAATTGCTTAAAGGAATGTTCACAAACTTAAAAATCGCACCTGCAATTGCTCCGTACACAATCGGCATCCTACACACGGCTTTAAGTGCAGAATGTACTCCATTACCTTCCGGACTTCCCTTTGCCGCAAAATATATACCTATTGTACACATGACTAACTGCTGTCCTACCATTAAAATGATGGCATAATCAAGTCCTGCTGCTCCAAAAAGAAGGAAAATGACTGGTGTTCCGTAATTCCCATTATTCATAAATGCGGAGGCTAAGATCATCCCACTCGTTTCTGTAACTGTATAATTACGAAAAAACGAAATGATATAAACAACTAAGATAAGAGAAAGACAGAGTACAATCGTGAATAAAAACAGATAAAAATAATTAACATTAAATTCCGCTGTATAAAACGTACGAAACACAAGTAAAGGAGACATTAAATATAACGCTACAGTCGAAATGGATTTTGTATCAAGTTGAAACTTTTTCTGACCTACGAAACCTAAAACAAAAATACCGAATATCGGTAAAAGAACTCCTAAAAACCCCATACATTTCACCTTCATGATCTTAATGATTTTCTTCTAACAATATCAGTTTTAAAATAATTTGAAAATACTTCTAAACAATTTAAAAATTATCGACCTTATGTAACACAAAATTATTTTTCATCATTTTCTGAAAATATTATTCAAATTTCACCCATATATGGTGCATTATTTATTATATTTACGTCATAAAATATCACACAGAGGTTTTGCTGTTTATCAAAAATATTTTAAGGGGTGTTTCTATTGGATGTTAAATTCATGGAGATGGCAGTTCAACTTGCATATGAAAATGTATTGGCAAAGAACGGAGGACCTTTTGGGGCTATTATTGTAAAAGATGGCGCCGTCGTAGGGAGAGGATGTAATAATGTGACAACAGCCAATGATCCGACCGCGCATGCTGAAGTACAAGCGATTCGTGATGCTTGCAGAAATCTGAACAGTTTCCAGCTTACTGATTGTGAAATATACACAAGCTGCGAACCTTGTCCAATGTGTATCGGTGCTCTTTATTGGGCCCGTCCAAAAGTGATTTATTACGCTTGTACGAAAGAAGATGCTGCCTGTATCGGCTTTGATGATCATTTTATATACCAAGAACTCGCGGTACCAATGGAGAGCCGTTCTATTAAAATGCAGCAAATGTCTTTTAATAACCATGATTTACCGTTTCGTACATGGGAGACTTATTCGGGAAAAGTGAAATATTAATCGGAAAAGATTTTTTTGAAAAAGAGTGTATGATAGTGGATAAAGTTTGCTTCAAAGGAGAATCGACGTTGCGTCAGAAAGAAAACCTGCTGATTGCGTCATTAAAAATGGTCGGATTATTGATGTATTTAATGGCGACATCGCAATCGTGGATGGTTTTTTTGCCGTATTGGAAGTTAGAGGGCATATCAGAAATTGACGCCACTGGAAAATATGTTTCCCCCACCTTTTCGCACTTCCTGTTATCCCAGAAATTAAACTGACGGACCAAGGCTTATTTTCGGTCTCCTCTTTTATGCACATCTCTATCGAAGCATTTTTACCAGTCAATAGAATGGAAAATACTTCTTAATCCCCTACAAGGGGGATTTCAGTTTGTAGACAAAAGGGGTTCGGAATTAAAACATTTCGAACCCCTTTTGAAATTTCCTTTGAACTTTGCTCAATATTAAGGAATTAGGTCTCTACGAGCCCACTATGTTAGGCTATTTTTGGACCTTGCCATGTCCAATTGGCCATCTTCTTTAAATTCATGGCAGCGAAAGTGAGCACATCGCCTGCATCGACAATTTTTTAAGTCCCCTTAAAGTAGTCCAACGCATGCCATGCTTTTCTTTTGCATCTGCGAAAACACGCTCAATCATTT
>NZ_JBNNTG010000010.1:0-147607 GCF_050278525.1 Peribacillus sp. NPDC096540
AGATTAAAGAAAGTACAACTGACCCTGAGAGTGGCTACTATGTAAAAGATGAACGAACAAAACAGTTTGCCTATTCATTTCATGCGGCTGCAGACTGCAACGGTTTTGTGCTGGGGACGATTGTAACACCGGGAAATACGCATGATAGTCATACCTTAGAGCCTCTTGTTGAACAAGTGATTGAGAAAGTTGGAAAACCTGAAGCTGTTGCAGCAGATGCAGCTTACAAAACACCAGTCATTACAAGCTACCTTTTTGGGAAAGAAATCACACCAGCTTTACCTTATACACGTCCACGAACAAAAGAAGGGTTCTTTCGCAAGCATGACTATGTTTACGATGAACATTTTGATTGTTATCTCTGCCCATCGGGTGAGATTTTAAAGTACTCAACAACAAATAAAGAGGGCTATCGCGAGTACAAATCACCCAAACACACTTGTGCGACATGCTAATTTTTATCACAGTGTACAGAAAGCAAAGACCATCAAAAAGTGGTGACACGCCATATCTGGCAAAATTATATGGAAGAAGCAGATCATCTGCGTCATCACAAGGATGTAAAACCTATATATGCGAAACGTAAAGAAACAATAGAGCGTGTATTCGCAGATGCAAAAGAAAAGCATGGTATGCGTTGGACCACTTTAAGGGGACAAGGGGTGGCTTAATATAGTGGGCTCGTAGAGGCCCAATCTCTTAATCTTGAGCAAAATTCAAAGGGAATTTCAAAAGGGGTCCGGAATTAAAACATTCCGAACCCCTTTTGTCTACAAACTGGACAGCTCTTAAGTATGAGAGCTGTTTTTAGTTTGTATATAAAAATTGACAAATTTTTAATATTTGGTAAAATCTAAATAAATCCAGTTTAAGCATAATCATACTATTTCTCTTTATATGACTGGAAAAAATGTAAGCGGATACAACAGGAGGTGCTGTCTTACGGAGTTAAAAGAAAAAATCATCGAAACATCGCTGACACTCTTTGAACAGCATGGTTTTCATGGCGTCTCGGTTAATGAAATTGTAAAAGAATGCGGAACAAGCAAAGGTGGTTTTTATCACCATTTTTCTTCTAAAGACGAGCTCTTATTTGTCATTCATGATTACTTTATTTCATATGTTTTAACGAAAGCGCAGGAAGCCATTTCAGCAAGTACCCACCCAACAGAAAAAATGCAAAAGATTATTCAATCATTTGTTAAAGTTTTTGACCTCTATAAACCACACATCTCAGTTTTCTATCAAGAAAGCATATACTTAAAACCACCTTATGTAGTAGAAATCAAAAAAAAGCGTCAAATGTATAAAGAAATCATATTTTCCGTAATTCAAGAAGGAATTGACAAGGGAGAATTCCGCAGCGAACTGCCGGTTGAAATCACAGGAATGTCTATTTTAGGCATGGTAAATTGGTCCTATAAATGGTACAAAAGGGACGGGGGAAAAACAATCGAGGAAATTGGGGAAATTTACGTCGATTTAATATTACAAGCATTATTAACAGATAAACAAAAAAATGACGCAATAACCCAGCCATATTTACTAAAAAATCAGATGGTTGTGGATTAAAAATAAAAACGCTTGCATTTCACAGACCAACTAGTCGGTCTCAATAGAAAGGGGAACGAACAAATGGATTTCTCACTTACAAAAGAACAGCAGATGATTAAGGATATGGTAAGAGATTTCGCTGAAAAAGAAATTAAACCAATTGCAATAGAACTGGATGCAAAGTCCATGTTTGCAGAGGATGTATTCAAAAAAATGGGGAAGCTGGGGCTACTGGGGATTCCATTCCCTGATGAGTATGGTGGTTCAGGCGGAGACACGATTTCGTATGCTATTGCCGTTGAGGAGGTTGGCAAGGCCTGTGGAGGCACCGGTTTAAGCTATGCAGCAGCCGTTTCACTTGGAGCAAGCCCGATATATTATTTCGGTACTGAGGAACAGAAACAAAAATATCTTATTCCAATCACGACAGGTGAAACATTGGCAGCTTTCGGGTTGACCGAGCCGAATGCGGGATCTGATGCGGGTGGTACGAGAACGACCGCAGTATTAGAAGGTGATGAATATGTGATAAATGGCGAGAAAACATGGATAACTAATGCAAGCTATTCCAGAACTGTCACTGTAACGGCTGTATCTGGGAAAGACAGTCGAGGTAAGAACATCATCTCTGCATTCATCGTCCCAACGGATACACCGGGACTAACAATTAATAGTAATTATGAAAAAATGGGAGTTCGCGCTTCCAATACATGTGAAATCATTCTTGATAATGTCCGGGTACCAAAGGAAAACTTATTGGGGGATCAAGAAAAGGGATTCAAACAGTTTTTATTTACTTTAGACGGTGGAAGGATTTCAATTGCCGCGTTGGCGGTCGGTATTGCGCAGGCAGCCTTTGATAAAGCTTTAGCTTTTTCAAAAGAGCGAGTTCAATTCGGTAAATCTATTTCAAATTTCCAAGCAATCCAATTCAAGCTTGCTGACATGGCGATGGAGATTGAATTAGCGAGAAATATGGTATACAAAGCTGCGTGGTTAAAAGACAATAAAAAACCATTTGCGAAAGAAGCGGCGTTCGCTAAGCTTTTTGCAAGTGAGACTGCGTTCCGAACGAGCAATCAAGCGATTCAAATACATGGCGGCTCTGGCTATATGCGGGAATATGAGGTGGAACGCTATTTAAGAGATGCTAAATTACTAGAAATTGGGGAAGGGACATCAGAAATTCAAAGAATCGTAATCGCCAGACAATTGGGCTGTTAATCTTTTACGAACGCAAATGATCCAAAATGCTTCTGCTTATTTTGGTGAAAAGCAGATTATATCTATAAGGTAAAAAGCGTTCATACTTACTTTTACTTGATGGGAGGAGTTTGATGTCTGATTTGCTTGATGTTACTATCGGAAAACTTCTTGAAAAGACAGCTGAAGAATACGGAAATAATGAAGCGGTAGTTTATCACGAACTTGGTCTTCGTTATACGTACAGTGAATTTGAAAAAGTTTGCCGGAAGGCAGCACGCGGTTTCATGTCACTTGGGATTGAAAAAGGGGAACATATCGCCATATGGGCGTCTAATAAACCGGAATGGCTGATTTCCCAATTTTCAACTGCAAAAATGGGCGGTGTGCTGGTAACTGTCAATACAAATTACCGCACAAGTGAGCTCGAATATCTGCTTCATCAATCGGATGCGACGACGATTATTCTGATGGAACAATTTAAGGATCATTCCTATATAGAAACACTTTATGAGATAGTTCCTGAATTGAAAACAGCTAAACCAGGAAAACTACAATCGGAAAAACTACCAAAATTAAAGAATATCATTATCTTAGGTGAAACGCGTTATCCTGGTACGTTTTCGTGGGAAGACGTCATCAGCGGAAGCGAATCTGTTTCGGAGGAGATGCTGGACATCCAAATGAAGGACCTTGCTCCTGAGGATGTAATAAATATGCAATACACATCAGGGACAACTGGATTTCCAAAAGGAGTCATGCTGACACATTCGAATTTAGTCAACAATGGGCTAAATATTGCTGCATGTATGAAGCTTACAAAGAATGATCGGCTTTGTATCCCTGTCCCACTGTTTCATTGTTTTGGCTGTTCCCTTGGTACAATGGCTTCTGTTACTGTTGGAGCCACAATGGTGCCGATCGTAGAATTCAATCCACGTACTGTACTTCAAACAGTGGAAGCTGAAAAATGTACGGGGCTTCACGGGGTGCCGACGATGTTCATTGCTGAATTGAATCTCGATGACTTCGATCAGTATGATTTACGTTCATTACGGACTGGAATAATGGCTGGCTCCACTTGTCCGATAGAAGTGATGAAAAACGTGGTGAATAAGATGGGAATTTCCGAAATCACGATTACCTATGGTCAAACGGAATCGTCCCCAGGAATTACGATGACCCGCACCAATGACCCAATTGAACTTCGTGTATCCTCAGTGGGAAAGGCTCTTCCGAATGTGGAAGTGAAGATCATAGATCCTAATAGCGGAGAAGAAGTCAAGCGTGGAAGACAAGGAGAACTCTGTTCAAGAGGATACCATGTCATGAAGGGATATTATAATAATCCGGAAGCGACGGCGCAAGCGATTGATTCGGAGGGTTGGCTCCACACAGGAGATTTAGCGGTGATGGACGAAAACGGTTATTGCAAGATTACTGGTCGACTGAAAGATATGATCATTCGAGGCGGGGAAAATATTTATCCGCGCGAGATAGAAGAATTTCTCTATCAACATCCCGCTATAGTCGATGTCCAAATACTTGGTGTTCCCGATCAGAAGTATGGGGAAGAGGTAGCGGCATGGGTCATTTTGAAAGCAGGAGAAACATTGACGGAGGAAGAATTGAGAGCGTATTGCAAAGGGAAAATATCTTTTCACAAAATTCCTCGATACATTCAATTTACTGATGCATATCCAATGACTGCATCTGGGAAAATTCAAAAGTATAAGCTTCGGGAGCAAACGCTTGAACTATTAACGGAACGTACCAAATGAGGGGGATATCGAATGATTCGAAAAATTCTTATCGCAAACAGAGGAGAAATTGCATCACGCGTAATCCGTACGTGCAAGGATTTGGGAATTAGTACGGTCGCCGTCTATTCAGAGGCAGATTCGGAAGCACCATTTGTAGCATATGCGGATGAAGCCTATTTATTGGGAGGGTCCAGAGTTCAGGAAAGCTATTTAAACGTCAAGAAGATTTTAGAAATCGCTAAAGAAACCGGTGTAGATGCCATCCATCCAGGATACGGATTTCTAAGTGAAAATGCAGATTTCGCTCGCTCATGTGAAGATGCTGGATTGATCTTCATTGGACCCAGACCTGAAGTTATCCAGCAGATGGGCAATAAAGTTGAAGCGCGAAAAAAGATGGAGCAAGCAGGTCTTCCATTAGTGCCAGGATTCTCACGGCCATTAATTGATAGCAGTGAAGCAGCGGCAGTTGCCGAAAAGATAGGGTATCCAGTTATGCTGAAAGCGTCAGCCGGCGGTGGTGGTATCGGTATGCAAGCCGTTGCAAATGCCGATGAACTGTTAAAAGCATTCGAAGGGAATCAAAAACGCGCTCAATTATTTTTCGGTAATGGAGACATGTTCATTGAAAAATTGATTGAAAAACCCCGTCATATAGAAATTCAAGTATTAGCGGATACGTTTGGAAATGCTGTTTACTTATGGGAAAGAGAATGTTCCGTTCAAAGGCGCCACCAGAAGGTCGTAGAAGAAGCCCCATCTTCTTTCCTTGATGAAGAAACAAGAAAGCAGATGGGGATAGCCGCTGTAAAAGCGGTGAAGGCTATCGGGTATTGTAATGCGGGTACCCTTGAATTCTTAGTTGATGCCGATAAAAACTTCTATTTTCTTGAAATGAATACACGCCTTCAGGTTGAACATCCGGTCACTGAGGAAATTACAGGACTTGATCTTGTTGAACAGCAAATTAAAATTGCTTCAGGCAACAAACTCGATTTTACACAAGAAGAGGTTAAAAGGGAGGGGCACTCTATTGAAGTGCGCATATATGCGGAAGATCCCAAAACCTTTTATCCTGCACCGGGGAAAATCACCGGTTTGAAACTTCCTGAAGGTGAAGGGATTCGTCATGAACTGGCCGTTCAGAATACATCCGTCGTTTCACATTTTTACGACCCTATGATTGCCAAATTGGTAGTAAGCGGCGGTTCGAGGAATGAAGCCATCGATAGATTAAGAGAAGCCTTAGACACCTATAAAATAGATGGAATTAAAACGAACCTTCCTCTACTCAAGGAAATAATCGCCCATGAAGCTTTTTCAAAAGGCGATACAACAACGGATTTTATTGATAAATATATTAAAAAAATTACTGTATAAACTGTTGTCGGGGACTGGGAGGGAAAACCTCTCCGTTTCTAAAATCTAAAATTATTTGGAGGAATATGATATGGCGGAATTAAAAGCAAGTATGGCAGGAAGCGTATGGAAAATCGTAGCGGGTGAAGGTCAAAGTGTTACCGATGGTCAGGAAATAATAATCTTGGAATCTATGAAAATGGAAATCCCTATTACTGCTGAGGATGCGGGTACGGTTAAGGAACTTAAAGTAAATGAAGGGGATTTCGTAAATGAGGGCGACGTTTTGGCCGTCATTGAATAAAGAGACGGAGGGGTAAGATGAATTGGCCTGAAAAAGTAACCATTAAAGAAGTGGGTCCGCGTGATGGGCTTCAAAATGAAAAGGTCATTATACCGACGCAAAGAAAAATAGACTGGATCAATCAGCTTTCTGACACTGGTCTTTCCTATATTGAAGCAACTTCTTTTGTACATCCAAAATGGATTCCTCAATTGAGTGATGCTGTGGAGGTAGCCAAGGGAATCAACAGGAATCCAGATATCACCTATGCAGCTCTTGTTCCGAACAAAAGAGGATTGGAGTCGGCCCTTGAAGCGGATATTGATGAAATTTCAGTTTTCATGTCATCAAGTGAAACCCATAATCTAAAGAATATTAATAAAACGATTTCAAATACCTTTCCTGTATTAAAAGAAGTCATCGATTCAGCAGCAAGAAGCAGGAAATCGGTTCGAGGGTATGTTTCAACCGTATTCGGGTGTCCTTATGAAGGTGAGGTTGCTATCGAACAGGTTTTCCGGGTTTGTGATCAGCTGTTTGAATACGGAATCAGCGAGCTATCATTGGGAGATACCATCGGTGTGGCATCTCCTAGACAGGTAGCCTTATTCCTTGAACAGGCTGTAAAAAGATACGATACAAGCCGAATTGCTCTCCATTTTCATGATACAAGAGGCATGGCCCTCGCTAATGTCCTCAAATCACTAGATTATGGAATTAAAACTTTCGACTCCGCGCTCGGTGGTTTAGGGGGATGCCCATATGCACCAGGTGCGAGCGGGAATGTGGCTACGGATGACCTGATTCATATGCTACATAATATGGGGATTCACACGGGAATCGATCAAGGGAAACTTATAGGTGCAGCGTCTATGATGCAAAGCTTCTTGGAAAAACCATTGTCTAGCCATCAGATGGCTGTCTATAACGCTCAATAAAAAACAGGAGGTGAAACTATGACATCGATAGTAAAGATCAGTCATGAGGAACAGGGAATTGCCATTGTGACCTTAAATCGGCCGGATGCTGCCAATGCATTATCCACAGAACTACTTCATTGCTTATACGAAGGACTGAATGAATTGAAATTACAGTCTAATCTGCGGACAGTCATTATAACAGGAGCTGGAGAAAAGGCATTTTGTGCTGGTGCAGATCTAAAGGAACGAGCAGGGATGAACGACGAGAAAGTCAGGGAGACATTAAGGCTAATTGGTGACACGATTACAGCGGTTGAAAATCTTCCAGTTCCAGTCATTGCTGCAATAAATGGCTCCGCTTTTGGCGGAGGACTTGAGCTGGCTCTTGCCTGTGACATTCGCATTGCATCTGAAACGGCAAAGATGGGACTGACTGAAACTGCGCTTGGAATTATTCCAGGCGGTGGCGGTACTCAGAGGTTGCCGCGGATTGTCGGAATGGCGACTGCGAAAGAACTAATTTATACAGCTAGAAGACTGGACGCTAAAAATGCGCATGCCATGCAAATCATCAGCCATGTGTACCCGTCTCAACATTTGCTTGAGGAAGCGAAAAAACTAGCTGGAGAAATTGCTGTCAATGCTCCTTTAGCACTTAGAGCTGCAAAAGCGGCCATGAATCAAGGGGCAGATACAGACTTGAAAACAGGATTGCAAATCGAGAAGGACTGCTATCATAAAACGCTGCAAACCCGAGACCGACTGGAGGGTCTGTCAGCATTCAAGGAAAAACGCAAACCGGTATTTACAGGTAATTGATTTCAATTGAAGGAGGAACATAGATGGTTACGACGGATAAACTAACAGAAACGGTTGAAACTATAAAAAAAGGCGGTTTAGAAAAATATCATCAAAAAAATGCTGAAAAAGGGAAGTTTTTCGTACGTGAACGGCTACAACTTCTATTTGACGAAGGAGTTGAAATCGAGGACGCATTCTTCGCAAATTGTGCAAGTGATGGGCTGCCTGCAGATGGTGTCGTTACAGGCATCGGCAAAATCAACGGACAGAGGGTCTGTGTCATGGCCAATGATTCAACTGTAAAAGCCGGTTCTTGGGGAGCAAGGACCGTCGAGAAAATCATCCGCATTCAAGAAACCGCTGATAAGTTACAATTGCCACTCTTATATTTAGTCGATTCAGCCGGTGCTCGCATAACGGATCAAGTCGAAATGTTTCCAGGACGCCGTGGGGCAGGCCGGATCTTTTACAACCAAGTGAAGCTATCTGGAAAAGTACCTCAAATCTGCCTATTGTTCGGTCCTTCCGCAGCGGGTGGGGCATATATTCCTGCGTTTTGCGATATTGTTGTTATGGTTGATGGAAATGCATCCATGTATTTAGGTTCACCGAGGATGGCCGAAATGGTTATTGGCGAAAAAGTGACCGAAGAGGAAATGGGCGGAGCGAAAATGCATTGTTCCGTATCAGGATGTGGTGATGTACTTGTTAAATCAGAAGAAGAATCCATTGCATTTGCTCGCCGATACTTAAGCTATTTTCCAGGAAATTATCAACAAAAGCCGAAAGCTACCAAACCTGAGCTGCCTGCTGAGTTTGAAAAAACGCTGGAAGAGCTGATTCCAAAAAATCAAAATGCTGCCTTTAATATGTATGACTTAATCGACAGGATTATAGACCGTAATTCATTTTGCGAAATCAAAAAATTATTTGCCCCTGAATTGATTACTGGTCTTGCACGGTTAAATGGGCAAACGATTGGAATTATAGCCAACCAGCCGCGTGTCAAAGGGGGGGTTCTGTTCCATGATTCCGCTGACAAGGCTGCCAAGTTCATCAATTTATGTGACGCTTTCCATATCCCACTTTTGTTCCTAGTGGATATTCCAGGATTTATGATTGGAACTAAGGTCGAACAGGCGGGCATTATTCGCCATGGTGCAAAAATGATATCAGCAATGAGTGAAGCCACTGTTCCCAAAATTTCTGTCGTTGTTCGTAAGGCTTATGGTGCCGGATTATACGCGATGGCAGGTCCTGCTTTTGAACCGGATTGCGTTCTCGCGTTACCAACTGCTTTAATTGCGGTTATGGGTGCGGAAGCAGCGGTTAACGCAGTCTATGCTAATAAAATCAATGCAATGGATGCAGTAGAACGGCCTGCTTTCATCGAGCAGAAGCGAAATGAATATAATGAAGATATTGATATTTACCGCTTAGCCTCAGAAATGATTGTTGATGCTATTATCCAGCCAAATGACCTGCGTGATGAATTGAGCGCTCGGTTTGAAGCATATAGTAGCAAGCAAATGACATTTACTGAGCGTAAACACGGAGTATATCCAGTATAATAAATATAATAAACAGCCCGGTCATGTTGACCGGGCTATTTATTATGCGGTACGGAAAAATATGATGAATGATTTTTCTAATAATATGAAAATTTCACTAAATTAAATGTTGCAAAGTTAATCAAGGAAGAGTACTATAATTAGTAATTAATGATTTACTAATTACTACATTCCCATTCTTAGTAAAAGAAAGTGAGAGTTGCCATGGCTCAGCAGGAAAAAAAGAAATATATTACTCCAGATGGATACACAGCAGATATTGCGATCTTTACGATTACCACAAAGAAGACGGCAGAGAAAGCCCCGCCTGAAATGTGTTTAAAGCTATTATTAATCAAACGTGCTACAAAAGATAGGGAAGGAAGCCTGAATGTTGAAGGCGATAAATGGGCTTTACCCGGTGGTTTTGTGAACGCTGGCGAGACAGCCTATGAGGCAGCCAAACGAGAACTAAAAGAAGAAACAGGTGTGACAGGATTTCATGTGAAGCATTTTGGCGTATTTGACCATCCGGGTCGAGATCCGAGAGGATGGATTATTTCTAATGCTTTTTATGCAATTGTTCAGGAAGAATTTCTTCATCAAAGAAAAGCGAATGACGATGCAGCTGAGGTGGAATTGTTCACAATACAGGAAGCTTTAAAATTAGAACTTGCTTTTGATCATTATACAATTATTAATGAAGCGATAAATTTAATGAAAAAAGAAATGGTGCAAACAACGATAGCTCAAAAATTTTTACCAGAAGAATTTACACTTTCCGAACTCCAACGTGTTTTACTGACAGTTAGGGATGATGCGAAAATCAGTGCAGATTCACTTTTTTTTGCAAAAGCCCCAAAACTCCCTTTCTTGGAGAAAGTATTGGATGAAAAGGGAATGCAGAAGAAAACTAAACGTAATTCATATCGGCCTTCACAACTTTACCGATTTAATGCAGAGATTGTCATGGACTCTATTTATTATTAAGGAGGAATGAGTGAAATGGGTAAAAAGGCTTTAATCAATATCGATTATACGTACGACTTCGTGGCAGACGACGGTGCATTGACATGTGGACAGCCTGGTCAAGAAATTGAAGATACTCTGGTCGGTATAACTAAGGAATTTATCAAGCAAGGGGAATACACGGTTTTCGCGATTGACCTTCATGAAGAAGGAGACCGCTTACATCCTGAAACGAAATTGTTTCCACCACATAATATTAGCGGTACAATAGGTAGAGACCTATATGGTACGTTAAAAAAGGAATATGAAACAAATAAAAATCTAAAGAATGTTTATTATATAGATAAAACACGTTATTCGGCTTTTGCAGGAACGGACCTTGATATCAGACTTAGTGAACGGGACATTACCGACGTATATTTAGTCGGAGTTTGTACCGATATCTGTATATTGCATACTGCAATTGACGCTTACAATTTAGGCTATAATATCTTTGTTTTTGAAAATGCAGTGGCTTCATTCAATAGTGCGGGTCACGAATGGGCGCTTACACATTTTAAAGGATCACTCGGAGCAACCATTCTTTAATATCTATTTACGCAACAGAATAGAAGAGAGGCGACCGCTTCTCTTTTGGGAGGAACTATCCATGGAAAAAAAGTACAACGACGACAGTTACGCACTACACACTGACCTTTACCAAATTAATATGGCCCAAACTTATTGGCAAGATAACACACAAAACCGAAAGGCCGTATTTGAGATTTATTTCAGAAAGCTACCGTTTAACAGCGGATATGCAATCTTTGCGGGACTTGAGAAAATTGTTCATTACCTTCAGAACTTTTGCTTTTCGGAAAGTGATATCAACTATTTAAAAACGGAATTGCATTACGATGGTGAATTTTTGGATTATTTGCAGAACGTCCGTTTTACTGGAACGATTCGTTGTATGAAAGAAGGCGAGCTTGTTTTTGGTAACGAACCGATTTTACGTGTAGAGGCACCGCTTGGTGAAGCGCAACTCATTGAAACAGCGCTGCTGAATATTGTGAACTATCACACACTCGTGGCGACAAAAGCTTCGCGCATCAAACTAGTAATTGGTGATGAATCTGCACTTGAATTTGGCTCAAGACGAGCACAAGAAATGGATGCAGCAATATGGGGAGCACGCGCTGCCTACATTGCTGGCTTTGAATCTACGAGCAATGTCCGAGCCGGCAAGCTGTTCGGTATACCGGTTTCAGGAACACATGCACACTCCATGATTCAGGCTTATAAAGACGAATATACAGCATTTCATAAATATGCAAGCACTCATAAAGACTGTGTATTTTTGGTAGATACTTATGATACGCTACGTTCTGGCATCCCAAATGCTATCCGTGTCGCAAAGGAACTGGGCGATAAAATTAATTTCATTGGTGTCCGTCTTGACAGCGGCGATTTGGCTTACCTGTCAAAAGAAGCACGCCGTATGCTAGATGCTGCTGGTTTCCACGATGCGAAGATTGTCGCTTCCAATGACTTGGATGAATATACGATTATCAACCTGAAGCAACAAGGAGCAAGAATCGATATTTGGGGAATCGGGACCAAATTAATTACAGCTTATGACCAGCCTGCATTAGGTGCCGTTTATAAAATGGTTTCAATTGAGGACGAAAATGGGAATATGAGAGATACCATCAAAATTTCTTCAAACCCTGAAAAGGTAACGACACCTGGCCTTAAACGAGTATACCGAATCATTAATAAAGTTAACCACCATGCAGAAGGCGACTACTTGGCTATGGAATATGAAAAGCCTCAGGAACAGGAAAAGTTAAAAATGTTCCATCCTGTCCATACTTTCCTAAGCAAATTTGTCACTGATTTCGATGCGGTGGACCTTCATCAGGATATTTTTATGGACGGAAGTTTAACTTATGAATTACCATCCATTGATGAAATCAAGGCCTTTACGAAAAAAAATCTTCAAGTATTATGGCCAGAGTACTTACGTGCACTCAATCCTGAAGAATATCCGGTCGACTTAAGTCAGGATTGTTGGGATAATAAAATGAGAAATATAGATGAAGTAAAAGCAAATGTTGAGAGAATGCTTACGAAATAACCTATTTATTTCATAAGGAAAGAGAGGGGCTATGCCAATGCGTCCATTACAAAATGAAATCGTAAAAAAATTACTTGTCCAACCAACGATTAATCCTGAAGCCGAATTCAGAAAAAGTGTCGATCTTCTAAAAGATTATATGAAAAAAAACACTTTTCTAAAAAGCTTTGTACTTGGAATTTCTGGAGGTCAAGATTCTACGCTAGGCGGCTATATTGCACAAACTGCTGTTAATGAATTGAATCAGGAAACGAACAGTAAAGAATATAAATTTGTTGCTGTGAGCCTTCCATACGGTGTACAGGCTGATGAAGATGACAGACAACTGGCTTTGAAATTCATTAAACCAAGCCAAACAGTAACAGTTAATATTAAGGAAGCAGTCGATGCATCGGTAAAGGCTGTGGAAGAAGCAACGGGTGAAAAACTATCCCATTTCTTAAGAGGAAATGTCAAAGCACGTGAGCGGATGAAGGTGCAATACGATTTAGCCGGACTATATAAAGGAGTCGTGCTTGGTACAGACCATGCAGCGGAAGCAATCACCGGTTTCTTTACAAAACATGGTGACGGGGCAGCTGATATCATCCCGTTATATCGTTTGAATAAAAGGCAAGGAAAAGAAATCCTGAAATTCGTCGGAGCACCTGAGCGTCTATATATGAAAATCCCAACTGCAGATCTAGAAGATGACAAACCGTTGATTCCTGATGAAGTGGCTTTAGGTGTGAGCTATGATGAAATCGATGATTACCTTGAAGGTAAGGAGATCAGAAAGGAAGCAGCCGAGGTCATCGAAGGCTGGTATACTAAAACCGAGCATAAACGGAATGAAGCCATTAACGTGTACGATACTTGGTGGAAATGAAGGAATAATGGTGAAAATTAGTTAAGATAGGACTTCGGCTTGTAATTGAATGATAAACGCGCATCACTGGTGAAAATACAGGATTACGAATCTATTATTAGAGCCCATATTCCTAAGACGATGCAATAGAATACTATGGGTATGGGGAAGCAAACCATGGTGGACATCAGTTCGAATACAATCCAACTGGCCGAAATGGCACAGAGAATGCTTAAGGGAGAATAATATGAACAAAAAATCATCGCACACTTTAAGAGGTATGCGGTGGTTTTTTTAGTTGTAGGAACTATAACGTCATTTATAGGAAGACTCGTTAATACAAGGGGATACTCCATATACAGGTCCAAGAGAGCTTTTTACATCGGAAAATAGTAAACAAAGTATTTGTATATTTAGATATCTTGAAGTAAAGTATATTTAATATATATAATTTTAAATGGTTTTCCGATGGAGGTTCTTTTTACGATATGAAGGCGAGATATGAACTCGAAAACATGAACTTAACACTTAGCAATGTTACGTTACGCAATGCAGCGGACAGTTATGTTCTCTTAAAAGCGGCAGATGATCATAATAATAATGAAATAACGATTAAGCTTTCCCACGGTCAAGCAGAATTTCTAGAAGCGGAATTAAGAGAAGTAAACCGCCGTCGTAAGGGAAATAGCTCTGAAATATCTGGACATAATCAGGAAAGTTTAAATGACGACGATTCTTTCAATCTGTTTAGCATTGATTTATTTGATGAAAATGAAACGAAGTAAATTTGATTTTTTAAGATTGTAAAGTCTATTACTCCACATAATGCCACCTTCTCTGTAACTTCTCCCTTTTTCCATTCTTAAAATACTACAGAGAAAGTTCACATTATAACTTCTTATATAACTCCAAATGCTAAATTCCGAATAAACTAGCGTAAGCAATGTTTAGAGAAAGGTGACCTCTTATTACCTTTTTTTTGATTTTTTGAAGAATTTTTTTATCAATAAATACAGTGAGGAAATGGCAGCAAAAACTAAGAAAAATACGATGAAGCCCCAGAGGCCTACCGCAGCATCTTGAAATTCCATATTTCCTCTACTAGTTAGAGCTTGCTGTATTTCAATTGCAAATACTAAGACAACCATGACAGTAAAGGTATATAGGAAAGAGAGAATGGTAATCCCAAAACGCATCCGTGATATTATATTAGATAAAAATAACACAAACAAAAATATAATAATTCCTATAATACCCATTATCCAAAAATGTAGATCTTTGTCCGTTGCATTTGAATTTAGAGTGTCGCTTACAAATAATAAAATAAAGTCGTGAATATTGTTTGCGATTTCCGCTAATATCTGGATGAATTCTTTCATGTATAACACCTCCAATTCCTAAATTATAGCAGGTTATAATTTTATATAGAAGGGATAAGTTATTAGGGTTATTCTGCATAAATTAACATAGATGCCATAGAAAATATAGTTAGTCTGATTGAGAAGGAAGGATATATTAAAATAAATGCATTCGTTTAACGAATATTCTAAGACACTCATTAATACGATGCGTGTTTTTTTGTTTTTCAGTTATTTTTAGCTCAGCACAATGTTGGATCTTTTTTAGGGCAAAACTAGGAAAGAAAGTCATATCCGTAAAACTTAAGCATGGTGCAAAGGCAGCTAAATAAAGGTATAGTTAATATATGAAGTCTAGCTGATGGCTATACAACATTTGATACATAGGTAGGATAAACGATCAAGTAGAAAATGAAAGTAAGTAGGTGAGCATGATTTTTAATATTATAGTTCCTATATCAATTTTAGCCTTGAATGTATTGTTTGGCTTTTTCATTAATAAGTTGGTTAAAATAACAAAGAGATAAATTAGTTGATTACGAGTTCTATTATGTTCTAGTAACAAAAGGTATATTGGATTCTTATTATAAGTTAGGTTATTAACAATATGTAAAGGCTATTTGATTTATATAGTGGAGGAAAAAGAATGAATGATGAACATAATCACATGTTAACAATAATTGATTTTATGAAAACCGGTCACAATACTTACTTTGTGAAAGTAGTAGGTTTTGATGCTGATGCTGAAAGGGAATTTGAAGGGGAAGTCAAATTTGTCCAAGGTATGCCTTTTGGAGATTTGATTCACCCTCAAAGATCGTATTTATCTTCTACTTGCAGAGAATTTGTTCGTGAAAATTTGATAAACAGATATGATACATGTCAATTTAACTGAATTTAGGAAACTAACGTTCTATTTTGAATGAATATCTCCTTGTTAGTTCTTTGTTTACCTAGCTTATCAATATGTCTGATATAAATTTACTTGTAAGACATCATATTCTAAGATAATTTTTTGTTTCAGTAGAGGGGGCATCTTTTCATTCCATAGTTGATGAAGTGTTTTTTTTGTTGTTTAATTTTGGTAAAAAACAGGGTATAAAGAATTTGTTGTACATAAAAATGATTATGCCAATTTTCTCTGTTCACAGACAAAATAGCTTATTTTTCCCTATTTAATTCTCAGACTTTAATCCTTATAATAGAAAATATGAAAAATATGACAACTATAATAGAAATATACTATTTTTGAGGTGAGTCTTTATGGTATATGCAGACATATTGAGTAACATTCACTCTGCTATCTCCAGTAAAAAAGCTAGTTTAGACGAAAAAATTGAACGTTTAGTGAAAGCGAAAGACGATATTATAAAAGAACAAAGTATGTGTCTTAACGAGATTAGAAATATTAAAAATCCAGACCTGGGTAGTAGCTGGACAGGAAGCCGCTCAGATAATTTCCAAGAAGCCCGTAGTGATGCTTATAATGTGATGTTTAGTGTCATCCATGACGACTATGACGACTATCAATGGAAAATCGAAGCGATGATTACAAAGCTAAGTGCCGAGAATACGCTTCTGAGCATAGCGGGGAATATAGCCCAAGAAGCCGATTCCCTTTTGAGCAAAGGCGAAGAGGCGTTTGAGCAGCTAGAAAGTAAAATATCAGATTTAAAAAGGCGGTTGATTTAATGGCAACAATCAAACTGAATCATCCTGCCGTAACAAAGCAAGTTAATCAGGTGAAGACTGCTCTTGGTACAGTCACGCTTGGAAATCTGCCGGCCGACGAGCTTGGGAACAATAAGCTTGAATTTACCTCAAAGTGGATCGACCGTGAAGCAAACCTCGAGAAAGTATTTGAGCAATATATCAAAATCGTTCAAAAAAATGTGGAAGATACCCGTGCTAACATTGATCTATTGAAAGAACAGGACGAAGCCATAACCTATTCGTCTTCACAAGGGTAATGGTAACTCACTATGAAAATATATGAAGCGAATACATTGAAAGCTGCGACCAAGTCGCGTGCCGAACAATATGAACAGCTAAAGGAGCAAGTCGTCGCGTGAATTTCAGGGAATAGTCGGCTTGGATAACGAGTTTCAAGGTGCCGGTGCCACAGCGATAAAAAGTTTCTATGAAGCGCAGAGCGAGGTGGCGGACGCCTGGATTGAATTTTTCACCACCCAAATCAGTTTTTTGGAAGGCATTCCTGCCAGTCTGGAAGAAGCGGACCTTTCCGGAAATACAGTGGTCGAGGTTCCCTTTTTAGATGGCGAAGTTTCGAATGGCATTAATCAAGCGAAGTCGCTTGTCGATGAACAAGCGAGTGATCTTCAAAGCATCCTGAACAGCATTGACGATATCCTTCCTCTTCATATGTTCGACCAAAAAGACTTTAATGAAAAAATCACGCTGGCCGGACAAAGACTGGATGACACCGTGACAAAGGTCGAAAATGTCGACCGGCAATTGGTCGAGGAATATGATGTCTCCGTCGGGCAGGAAAACGTGGCTGTTGGCCTCTTCCGCGCCTTGTTGGATGCCACCAAACAGGACGGCAACGTTTCGCCGATAACTTTCAACCAATCGGCATTTAAGAATAGTGACGTCTATCAAGTGAAGGATGAAGTCGCCGGTCAGATGAAAGACTATCAGACCTTCAAAAAGCAGCAAGCCGAAGCTCGGAAAATCGAACGAGAAATGGAAGAACTTGAAAACCGCCCATGGTATGAAAAAGCCTGGGATACGACAAAAACCTTTACAGGGGAATTCACGGGATATTATGATTCTATCAGGGCCTCAACCGGAGTCGATCCAGTGACGGGCCGCAAGCTGTCCGAAGCCGAACGAATCGCCGCCGGCGCCATGGCAGCCGCTGGATTCATCCCCGTCGTCGGCTGGGCCGGCCGGGCCTTCAAAGGCGGCAGCGCCCTCTACAAAACGGGCAAAGGACTCAACGCGGCGAACCACGCGCTCGATGCCTATAAAACGACAAAAGGCTTTAGCCTCCTCCAGAAAACCGAATACGGGATATACGGACTACTCGCAGCCAACGGCCTCGGGGAAGCGGTCACCGGCAAAGACATGTTCGGCAACCAGCTAACCGAAGAACAGCGCCAGAACGGGCTGTTGATGGCCCTTGGAATCGGTGGTGTGGCTGGTGCGGCGAAGGTCGCTGATAAAATAGCAAGTGGTACAAAGTTCATCCCTTACAGCAAGGAATTTGCGCAAAGGCAGGTTCAGAAGGCAAAAGCATTCGGCCGGCAAATCGGCAATGTGGAAGTACCTCTTCGTTTCAGGGTAGAAGAGTTAGCGACAGCGTATGGAAGCAACTACAAGCATGTCTCATTTGATAGTACGACGATTAAGGATATCGTACAGAAGTTTGCGGTGAAGAGTGATGGTGGTAAGGGTATGGGTGTTTTGTACCATTTCCAAAGAATCTCAGAAATAGAAGTCAAGTTCAAGCAAAATCCTAAACACAATGCAGAAGAATTCGCAAGACAGTTAAAAGACCAAGAAAAAGGGCTGAATGATTTAACTATTGATGAGTATTTAAAGAATAGAGAAAGATATATAAAAGAAGGAAAAGCTTTAGAAGGGAATGCAGCTCAAAAGGCTGCAAGAGTAAAAGCTTATTTAGATAAAGTTGATGAGTTAAGGGATACAGGCTTATCTAGAAAAGAATCAGAAAAGCAGGCTACGGTATGGATAAATGAACAGGCTGCTTTACATAATCCAGATCAAATTGCTGGTGGCAATCCACTTGATATTGGTGGAATGGGGGATAAAAGGGTTAATTCATCCCTTGGTTCGCAATGGAGATATAGAATTGATGTTATAGATGAACAAATAAAATCTATTGCAGCTAGTATGACGGAAGTGGATAAAAAGTCAATATATTTAAATGTGAAATTAATACAATGAAAATGAAATAGAGGTGATTATAAAAATGTCAACTAACATTTTTGATAACTTTAAATTATTTGAAAAAGCACAAGCAGAAACTATTAATAATTTTAATGGTTACATACCTGAACAAGTATTAGAAGTGTGGAATAAATATGGTTTTGGTAGTATTTTAAACGGGTATTTAAATATTGTTAACCCAGAAGAATATCAGGAACTATTAAAGGATGTATATGTAAGAAACGAGGATACTCTAGTATTGTTTACTACATCAATGGGGGATCTAATTGTTTGGGAAGATAATAAATATTTAATTTTACTTAATTTTAGAAAGGGTGAAATTAAAGGGATATCGTCCGGTTTTAAATACTTCTTTCCTGATTTAGAAGATGAATCATTTTACCAAGAAATTTTAGACTGGAATCCTTATCCTGAAGCAGTTGAGAAATATGGAGAACCAGATTTTGATGAATGCTTTGGTTATACTCCTCTCCTTGGATTAGGTGGACCCGAGAAAGTGGAAAACATGAAAAAGGTGAAACTTATTGAGCATATTTATCTGATTACTCAATTCATGGGACCAATCGAATAAGGGAGAGCCAATGAAATTGAAAAGATTGTTGATGATTACAACTGACTATCAAAAGTAAATGAATCCAGGGTCTTTTTTGGGGTTATGTCAAAAGCCTAAAGATTAGGGGCTTATCGTTTTTTTCGATAAGCTCTTTTAATATGGTAAAAAAAGAATCCTAAGTACTAGAAATTGGTTTTAAAAGTAGAAAAGAAAATTAATCCCCAATTAACATAACTTCCAGAAGACCAAATGCGATCTGTTCGGATTGAAGCAGTCACAAAGACAAGTTCGACTGATCGAGGAAAAGCGCCAGAACAGGCTGATGACGGTACTTTGAATCCGCAATCAACAGGGGTGCAAGGATGACGAAAATCGCAAACATAGTATCAAGTGAAACAAAATCCCCCCCCCTTCCAGTAAGATATATTGGAGTTAAGAACATTTGAAAAAAGAGCAGGGGGATAAAAAATTGAATGAATCAAAACTAAATGATTATTATCAGAAAATAGCTCAAACTGTAAATGAGATGATTCCAGAAGGATGGAGTAAAGTAATTTTGTATGGAGAAATTACTGAGGGGACAGGGACTGCGTTCTTTTTCTATCAGTCTAATATTAATGATAAACTCATTTGTAGCCATGATATCCCTGAATTACATAGTATTAGTAGAATGGGGTATAGAGAAACATGGCGGAGGTTAATAAAGGTCTTAAAAGAATTATCAGAATAATTTAAACAGAATAATCAAGTACAATGGACCAATTTAACCCTTATTTTAGAAAGTAACGGTAAATTTAAGGTTGACTATGATTATGAAGATCTATCAGATGCAGATGATCACGAAAGAAGGGTTATTTGGGAATATACTCGCTTGGGTCTTTTACCTGAAACTGAATATGATAAGAGTATTCTAGAAGAATACCTTAAGAAAGAATAATGGAAGATAAAAAAAGTTTTGTTCTTTTGAACGACCTTAACGAAAAAGTTAAGGTCTATTCAGTGTTGAAAAATGAATGTGTATGTTCTTTAGCCATATCGATACCCCAGATAATAGACCAAGAGACCATAAAATAATCCTTTAGAAAAATTTATCGTTTATCAGATTCACAGTATGTTCAGACCTAAGGAAAGGTTTAAAACAAAGTAATAACCAGATCCCTTATAGTAAATCGCTCACGAAGCTGATGATTTGACCAGCGTTCCTCCAACTTCAAACGAGCGACTTCTCGCTTTAATTCTTCTGTATATGTTGGAAAGTTTTGCCCCTTTTTTGCCATAGAAAAATCCCTCCCAGATAGACTGTTAAGAATATATTATGATGCTCTCTTTTTTCTCTGTCTACCTGTAGGGGATAATACCACATTATAAAAGCAGCTATACTTTTTGTTTAAATTTAACAAAAAGTATAATAAAAGGGAATGGAAAATTGAAGAGAAAATTGGATGTGTGTATAATTCTATAAATATAGTATAGAAAGGAAGTTTTTTTATGGTAAGGATAAAAAAGGGTTTTTTAATTATTTTAACAAGTTTTAGTCTACTACTATTAAACATTTCGACACCTGTATCAGCTAAAGAATCGAAAACAAAACAAACGGTAATAACGAGTAAAGATGGATCAGTAATTTTAACTAAAATTCAAAAAGATGTGTGGGTTCATACTACTTATACTGAAATTGATGGTTTTAAGATTGCAGCAAATGGTTTAGTCCTTAATAATTCTAAAGGAATTGTATTAGTTGATGCAACATGGGATGATCAGTTAGCAAAACAATTATTAGAAATGATCCAGAAGGAATTTCAAAAACCTGTAAAACTAGCGATTATAACTCATCATAAATACGATAGAATAGGTGGCATCCAGACATTAATGGATCAGAAAATAAAAACTGTTAGTACCCCTGAAATAGCAAAAATGGCTAAAGAGTTCAATTATCCGATGCCCGAACCTTCTCTAGATTCTGTAGCGTCAACATTAAAGGTCGGAAATCTAAAGATTAAAACCTACTTTCCAGGAGAAGCCCATACATCAGATAATATTACAGTATGGCTACCCAAGTATAACTTGTTATTTGGTGATATGATTTTCGCTCTTGAACAGCAGAATTCTGGAATTATTGATGAAGCTAATATGGAAGCATGGCCAAACACTATGAAGAATTTAATGTATGTATATAATGACGCAAAAATCGTTGTGCCAGGTCATAAAACTTGGGGAGATTTTAGTTTGCTCCAGCATACGTTAGATATTGTCCGAAAACATGAAAATTAAGATCTAAAAAATGAGTAGAAAATATAAATCACTTTTGAAATTTTAATAATTATTTACAACCTACTTTTTTTGATTGCTTTTCTGTACTTGTCCACACTTTCTGTCAGTCTATGCATATACAATATTAAGGAGGGTGTTAGAATGAGCTGTTTTATAGAAAAATGCTTTGAGAATAATGATCCATGTACAGTTTGGGTTCCTAAAAAGCGTTGTAAATGTAAGAAAAAGCATCGTTTTTATTAATCATTTAAAGTAAGAAATAACGGTGGTTTTAGAAGTTTTTTTACAGTTTAGAAGCAATTAAGCAATAAGAATCCTGATAATAGAGCGTGCATACTAGATTTTGTTGTAATTGTAATAGTTTTTAGGGGCAGTCTCTAGGACTGCCCTTTTAAATGATAGAAATATAAAAGGGCACAATATGATATATAGTAATAGGCAAGATAATGATTGAACAGGAGTTATATGCTGAATGTATTAAGGAGTAACTGTTTGGGATATTTTCTATATAAGAGTAATAAACATATTGATTTTGCTTTACCTTTCAGGCTCCAAATAATATGTTATTGCTTATTGTCGACGAAAGTGAAAATTTGATAATCTACAATAGAAAAAAGCACTTAACTTTAATGGATGAGTGCTATTTACCTGGAACTATTCTTTCTTTAAAATTTGTCTGCTTTGTAGGATAATCTCGTTATTTTTATTGATTGCTTCAACATTGTTTAACTTAACATGGTCATTAATTAAATCGTTATCTTCCATATATTCAAGTAACAATTCGACAGACTTATCCAACAACCTTTCCAGTTGGATATTCCTTTCTTCGGATAAACGAGTGATTCGCATGTTTAAATGTGACGCCAGTGTTACCTCTATTGAATCTCTACCTCCGCTCAATAATTTTCCTCCTTCAGCTGCATTACTTCTAATATAGGATGGCAAGGATTGGAAGGCAAAATTATTATATGTTTTGTGAACTGAATGCAACAACTTGACTAGTATTACTGGTTGTATAAAAGACGCAGTCCAGCACCTATTTGTTTTAATGAATTATTAAATGTATTAGGAGTACAATAATAATAATGACATGTATACAGTTCAGAGGTATGTCCCCTAGGCGGATAAGGATTGTTCTTTGACTGACTAAACATTGGGATCTTTATTTGTTGTTATCATTTCTTCTATAAAATTGATGTATAATAATAGTATATTTTACAATTAGGAGGAATTTATGGATTCAGCTAGCAGTTTAATTGGTCTTTTTGCAATAATACCCATTTTATTTTATCTCGGACTTGTTGTTTTAAGTGTTTATTTTGTTATTAAGGTGATTAAATTTATTAATGCTAAGACAAGACTAGATCAGGAAAGAAACGAAAAGATGGATGAGTTAATTAGGGTTATCGGTAAGAAGGATCAGGAATAAATAGAAAAACACTTAACCTAAATGCTCGAGTGTTTTTTTGATATATGGAATTACTTTTTTTATTTATGTTATAACATTTGGGCTAGGAGTTATTGTTAGTGCATTAATGGTTGGTTTAAGAAGTGATAATAGATAAATATGATTTAATTGCTGGTACATACTTGACATCAACTAAACCTTAATACATCAATTTTAAGCAGTTTAATAGCTCCTTTTTTATTATACATGTTACCTTTTAATAAACAGTGGGAACAAACTGTAGGGTATTTAAAAAATAATAAGTTACAAAATACGAGTCGCCTCTTTAAGGGGGTGGCTTTTTATTATGCAAAAACCAGGTAGGTGTACAAGCATTTGTGATTAAATAGCATAAAAATAATAGGAGGTGAATAAATAAAATGACGGTAAAATTACAAACGTTATTAACCAGATCCGAAAAGCATATGGGCAGTGGTATACATCCAGTGGTGAAAGAATCAGCATTAGAAATGATTAAACGCGCCTATAAAGAAGGTATTTTTGTTCAAATCAGTTCGGGCTACCGTTCTATGGAAGAGCAAGCAAAGTTATATGGTCAAGGTCGCCTAGGATATAGTTATAATGGGAAAAATTATAGTGATCTATCGAAACCAAAAGTGACAAACGCTCAGCCAGGTCAATCTTATCACAACTATGGACTAGCCATTGATTATATCATAGTGCGTGATGATGGGAAGAATGCAATATGGACAGTTAATTCAAAATGGAAACGTGTAGCTGCTATTGGTAAAGATTTGGGTTTTCAATGGGGGGGAGATTGGGCTTCGTTTAAAGACTATCCTCATTTGGAGATGACGGGTGGATTATCCTATTCACAATTACAAGCAGGCAAAAAACCCCATTTGGTATCAAAGGTGCCTACTGGTGATCAGACTGTGAAACAAATCCAGAAAACATTAAACAGTAGGTATAATACAAAAATCGTTGTGGATGGGTTTTATGGCCCTAACACTAAAACGGCGCTGATAAAGGGGCTACAAACGGAGCTAAATAAACAATATAGTGCAAAGCTTAGAGTCGATGGGAAATGGGGTCCTAATACAAAGGCAGCTTTACCCATTGTTAGAGAAGGGGCGAATGGGAATATCACATATATCTTACAAGCTGCTCTTTATTCCGAAGGCTACAATCCAAATGGTGTAGATGGTATATTTGGAAGTGGCACAAAATCAGCGGTAAAAGTATTTCAAAAAGCTAAAGGGTTACCAGCTGATGGTATCGCTGGTGAAAATACATTTGCTAAGTTGTTTGCATGACATAAAGTTGTGTGAATGAATATGCAATATTTTTATGGGTAAATTATTGTATAACTCCCAGAATCACACCACGTTAGAAGCCCGTCTCTAAATCGAGAGGGGCTTTTTTTCTCTATCTATTCAAACAGAGTATATAATCTAATTGGTTTTTGGTTGCCAGAAGAATCTAATCCGGGATTTAAACTTAAAAATACAGTCTCTACACTTGAATTATTTGGATTGTTTTCAACTTTTATTCCCTCTGCTTCAAGAGTGCCTACATAACTTCCTGTTATTTTTATGGTGTTGATATGCTCTGCATTACCACCGTTACTATAAGAATATTTATAGAGTGTAGGTGTATCACCTGCTGCACCGCCATACAGATAAAGGAATTTGTTACCAGAACCTACTCCAGTGATATCAAAACCTTGAAAGGAATTATTGGGTCTTGTCAGTCCTGTAAAATTTGTCAACTGCAATGAGCTTAGATCTTTTATAGACATCTTATTTTCTGATGAAGCCTTTAATGCTTTTGTTACATCACTTAGTTTATATACGGCGTAGTAGGTATTAGATGCTGAAGTTCCAATTTGAATTCTAAAACAAATACGATCTTTGCCATCTGCTATTGCAACAGCACTTCTATAGGCACTACCACTTATTTTTGATGTGACTTCCTCTAGATTTGTTATCGTTTTTACATTTACTACTTCTGCGCCAGTTGATTTTGCAGGGTTAACTTTATACTCAATAAGTGATATATCAGTAGACCATTTATTACTATCACCACTATTTACGGTATTCCCTACCCATAATAAAGTTTTTCCATTCTCTTTTATCACTTCTAAAGACTCTCCGTGTCCATAGTCTCCAAGCATTACATAATCTTCTACTTCACATTTTTCACCTTTAATAATGCAGCGTGAAATCACTGTAGCCGATTTAACCCTCTGAGTAATAAAAACTTCATTCTTATCGCCATAATCAAAGTTTTGTATAGCATTTTCATATTTCAGGCCTAAATATTCAAAAACCCGGTCTATAGTAGTCGTTTTTGTTGGGACTGTGTTGGCAGCGCTAATAGGAATACCGGACATATTTAAGAGTATGAGGCATCCAAAAAGTGATATAAAAGTTTTTTTAAAAATCATTTTCATTTTATAATCCCCTTTTTTATTTTCTTATCATTATTATTTGCAGATAATATCATAACATGTTAATTATGTTTAATTTTATCTTAAAAGTTAAAATATATAATGAAGTAAAAGAGGATTAAAAGGTGTCGTTTATTTGGATGTAATTATAGGATCTACTACAAATTCAGGAACAGTCTTCACTTACGATTGAACAAGTTTTTTCTCAAGGAGTAACTGTACTAAACTGTGTAATACCAGCTAAGAGATAATTACCTGAATTGGAACTAGCATAAATGACCATAATGACCATAGATAAAAATATAAAGGATGATATCATGATTTATATCTATAATGACTATGGTGGGACACATACCACGGCTCTTGCAGCCGCCTATCATTTAAAAGAAATTACCCAATCAGAACGAAAACTAACTAAAGAAGAAATATTAAATGTTAATTATTTCAATAAATTAACTAAAAATGATTCAGGGAAAATCATTTTTCATGGGATAGATGAAAACGGAGACTCTGTTTATACTCTAGGACGGAAATCATCCAAAATTGTTGTTCCAGCATTAAAAAACTTAAGCTTAATACTTCAAAGCAAACATCAATTTCATGAAAAAATAATATTCTCTAATACATCACCAACTGTACCGTTGGTAATGTCAATTGGGGGTTTTTTATCAAGACAATTAAAAATTGATTTTATTGGTGTACCATTATTAATTTTAGGTGCCAAACAATGCTGTGATAATATTTTCCGGCTGGTTGAAAACACCAAACAAATAGGGAAATCCTCAGTTGAGGAAAAAGTGATTATTTTAGAAAATGAAAAATATAAGTAATATAGTTAATGTTTTATCTAGGTTAGAAAGAGATATCCATAGCACATAGAAAATCGGTTTTTACATTAAAATAAACTAAAATGTTAAGCATGATACATTGAGTCAACCATTAATGTTGGCTCTTTGTTGTTAACATCTGAAAGAAACTATGATGTAAATTATCTCTTATGAATTTAAAAAATCAAAAGTTTTTTGGAATCTATGTAAATTTTGTAATGAATATACGTGAATTTCGTAAACTTTTGGAATCCTAATTAATTTCCTGATTTTTAGTTGTATGATTGAGAAAAAGGAGTTTATTGAGATGAAATTTTCAAAGACTATTGTAAATTTTTTTTCAATCAAACAAAAAGAAATACCCGAAACTCACTTTCAATGTCATGTCTGTGACGGAACAGGTGCCTATGATATATATACTGACTGTCTTACTTGTAATGGAAAAGGGCTAATAAGTAAAGTTGAGTATTTTAGTAGGCTTGAAAACGGTGAAATCTAAAGGTTTTCATGTAGACTGTTACTATGCCTAACGATGTACAGAAGCACTGACAGAAAAGCTTACACAATAGTGGTTAAAAATGAAAGCAAATAAAGTTGTTTAGTGTGCGTATACGAGGATTTGACAGGGATTGAAGAGCAGGTTTAGTTGCACAGTAAGATTTTATTTTTTTATCTGTCTTAAAATAATAAGAAGTACAAGAACCTTTTCAAATATATTAGTTCCAGTCATTGATAATGACCTAATGATAGAAAAAAATCTACACTTATATTATTTCTAGTAAAATACATTAAATTTTAGTAGGAAACGGCCAAGTTACATGATCCAAATAAAAGTCCCTAGGAGGCGAATCCTATGTCGTCCAAAAGGACGGGCTTATTAATTTCGAAATGGAGAGACAAAAAGTGTTCAACTTGGATTATCAGCTTTATATAGTTTGGCAACAGGGTGCCAAACTATTCAAAGCATGGACACCACTTTTGGGAGTTACAATGGTCATTATTGCATAGACATTATAAAGGGATGTATAAAAGCTTTATGACAAAGGATTAAAAAGCAGAAAAATGTATCAAGGAATGATATCCATTTAAAATGAACCAGTCAGATAACATTGATAATTTTTTACAAGCAAAAGTAAAAACATTGATAGTTAAGGGTGACCTTTAATTGGTGCTGTAAGGAATTAATTAGAGGTGATTATATCCTTTAGTTGAAATGATTAGAATAGGAGTGGTGAGTGTGAATAAAGAAAGAGTACGTTTGGCTATTTTAAAGGAATTAGACAATGGAAATAACACCTTTAAACATGTTGATTTAGGGATTGAGCCTAATGCCCTTAAAGACGCTGTTGGATTCCTACAAGAGGGAGGGTATATTGATGGTGCTGAAGTATATTTTACAGGGAATTATGATATATCCAACGCTATGATAATTAAAAAGGGAGAAAATTATTTAGAGGATAATTACCTATTAATGAAAGCGTACAAGGGGTTGAAGGGAGCGAGAGATTGGATAAAAATTTAATAACAACATTAAAGCATCCAATCATTGGATGCATTTTTTTTGTCATAAATAAGAACAAATGTTCTATAATATAAATTATAGAATGAATGGAGTTGTTCCTATGTCACTTAAAGATCGCGGAAATATAAAATGGAAATCAGCTATGTTTTTGCCTGAGCACGTTAAATTACTAAAAGATTTAAATAAGGATTATTATCGGCAAGTAAAACCACTATTAGATGAATACCAAATAGAAGAGTTTGAAAACAAAATACACTATGCTATGGAGTTTAGTTCACCAGTAAAGTTTACTGTTTGGGAAGACGGCTTCGATTGGGAGTATACAGGATTATTACATAGATTAGACCCAATAACTAATTTGATTCATTTAGAGTTGGAGAAAGAAAAAGGATATATTATAAAAATAAAATTTGAAGATATTGTAGAGGTAGAGGTTAAAGAGTAAAGGTATTTAAATGGAAATATCAACTTTTCTATATTCTTAATCTTACTTGTTACTATAAAAAGTTAATTAATGTGAATATACTTAAAGCTAATAAAGGAAAAACGCTAAGACTATACATTAATATTACTTGGCTGTGTTCGTTTGAATTATTGCTAAGGAACACAGTCAAAGTCATAAAGGAATGTTGTGAGAAAAGAGATATGAATACACAATCACACGATTTGTTTTTTTACTTGTTTATCAAGCATTATAATAAGTATTTCACTTGCTTTCTTTTTCTTAATCGTCCTATTAATTGGCAAGCGTTGTCCTATATAGCCACGAATTTGTTTGTTATGATTAAAAAGCCTAGTATATTTAGGGTTGTAATACAAATTAGTAAACCAATCATATTCTTTTAACATATCAATGTGTTTATCCGTATGTTTTGTACTATTATGTAATGACATTGATGCAACGAATAAAAAATCTAATGCTAAGGATAATAATTCACCCATAATGAAGGAACCTCCTTTTATTTTATTGGTTAATTTTACCTTAAAAGGATACTTAGGAGAAATTATTTATTACAATAGCAGCATTATTTCAGAACAGAGCTTTTTGTTTACAATAAAATGAATTTATAAAAAAACCACCAGTCATATAGGATTGGTGGTCTTCTTTTGTTTCAATAAACTCAACAACTTCCTCAAGTTTACACAGATGTCAGGGACGGTGGCAAATACGTAAAATTCAAAGGGAAGGTTTCATCATATAAAGGTTCTTTAGAATGGAAAGCACCATTTAAACAGCTGCTCAAATAGTAGTTGATAATCATACTAGAATCTATTTGTATAGAAAACTGCTTATGGTAATTCAGGTATATATGTATTAGGATAAATATAGTAAATGGTTCATTATAACGAATTCAGGGGGAGAAAACGTGCGTAATAAAGGTATTTTGTCATTGGTTGCTGTAGGGTTATTAGCTTCCACAGTGTCCGTGGGTATTGTTAAGGCTGAAGGAAACGAGAACGAGTTAGCTAGGAAAGCTATAGAAAGTCAAGTAGAAAAACCTCTCCAAAAAGGTGTCATTGATCCTAAAACATTTAATCAAATTGAACAAGCATTAAAAGGTTCACAATCATACTCAGTAAATAGTTTCAATAAAATGGGTACGATGAGTAGTGGCAATTCTGATGAAGATTACTTGATTGAAAGTGAATATAATGACGACTTTAATTCAGCAAATATATCATCATATGAAAAGCCGACAATCGGTCAACTACTTCCGTTGTACGATGTTGATTTCTATAAAGTGAAAGTACCTCAGAGTGGAATTTTATTAGTAGGAGGAGAAACTAACTCATACTCCATTGATCTTCTATTTACTGCCGTGCAAAAAGATTTTGTTACTAACAGCAAATTAGAATATTTAGGTAGTGAATATGAGGATAATGTTGAAATACAAGCGTATCAAGCTAAAGCTGGAACGTACTATGTGGGTGTTATAGACACTGATAACGACTACGTTGACAATAATACAGAAGAGGATTTATATGCTATCTCAACTGGATTTGTAGACAATGTTAAACCATCTAAGCCAAGTGTTAATAAGGTTGACAATAATGACAAAGTAATTACAGGGAAAGCAGAAGCTAATTCTACGGTTACTGTTAAAAGTGGAAGTAAAGTATTAGGCTCTGCAAAAGCAACATCAAAAGGAACATTCTCTATTAAAATAGCAGTTCAAAAAGCGGGAACTAAATTGACCATCACAGCAAAAGATAGTTCAGGGAATGTGAGTTCAAGTGCTTCTGTAACTGTTATAGACGTTGTACCACCAAATACACCTACCGTAAGTAAGGTAGATAATAATGACAAAGTAGTAACAGGGAAAGCAGAAGCTAATTCTACGGTTACTGTTAAAAATGGAAGTAAAGCATTAGGCTCTGCAAAGGCAACAACTAAAGGAACATTCTCTATTAAAATAGCCGTGCAAAAAGCGGGAACTAAATTGACCATCACAGCAAAAGATAGTTCAGGGAATGTGAGTTCAAGTGCTTCTGTAACTGTTATAGACGTTGTACCACCAAGTAAGCCTACCGTAAGTAAGGTAGATGATAATGACAAAGTTGTAAGAGGGAAAGCAGAAGCATCATCAACTGTGACCGTAAAGGTAGGTAGTAAATCCCTTGGTTCAGCGAAAGCAACGTCTAACGGCAGCTACTCAGTTAAGATAAAAGCACAGAAAAAGGGAACAACCCTTTCGATAACTGCAAAAGATAAAGCAGGAAATATTAGTACAAAGACGACTACTAAGGTTGTAAAACATTAAATTCATTGAAAGAGTCGAGGAGTAATTCCTCGGCTTTTTTGTTGAAAGTTGGATACAAATTTCATTAGGGATGAAATATCTCATCTAGCTTTTTATCTGAAAAAAACTTTAAAAAAACAAAAAGGGTAATCCACATTGTTTATTAAATATCTAATTATTATGGGTAAGGTTTCATGTTAGTTAAATAAAAAAGGGAAACCAAAATATATCGAAAGAGATAAAGAGAGTCATATTACTTTTTTTATGTATATAAATAAAGATCACCCCGGACTAAGGAATTAGAAATCTAAAGAACTATACAGCGCCTTGACATAATTTTAGGGTTGAAGTGCAGAAAGAACCCGAAAACGAAAACATTCGTATCAAAGTTCTACAAAATAAAAAGTTATTGACTAAATATTCTAAATTATATAAAATTTAGAAAATAAAGTTAAAACTTCAAATTTAATTTTCAGTTGAAGTTAAAACTTTAAAAAGTTAAAAGGGGGTTATGGGGATTGAATTTATCCATGTGATTAAAATTCTTTAGTATGGAGGTTATAAATGATTACATAATGAAGTGGCCTATATGTCTGCAAGAGAATTAGCTTCTAAAATCAAAAACTTGAATTTTCCCCTGTAAAAGTGACAGAGGCCTTTATCACTCATATATAGGAGAGAAATAAAAGTTTAAATGTTTTTGTCTACTTTGGATATGAAGACGCATTGAAAAAAGCAAAAGAGGCGGAACGTTCTTTGTTAGCCTGTGAAGAAATAGACTCATTAAGTGGATGGAGTATGACCTATATGACTAATTTTACGGGTCACCCTTTTGCATCGATCCCTGCAGGGCTTGCAGACCAACTTCCCGTTGGAATGCAAATTATCGGGAAAAGGTATTCAAATACCGATGTTATAACAGCTAGTGCTGTATTTGATAAGCTAAAACCATGGAATAAAATTTATGACATATGAAAGAATCGATTCTTAGACCTTCATCAAATATCCTACAGAAATTAAACCTACCCCAACATAAATTAGTAACTCGTTTAGAAATAACAAACTTGCCAAGGGCAAAAACAAGAATAAGAACTCATTTTATGGCTTTACACATTTAATCCAAACAGCTTGGTTAATTAAAATTGAATAGGGAGGAAAATTATGGGGCGTTTGCAAGAGTTCTCACAGAATAAGTATTTTATACTTTTCGTTCTTTTTGCAGGTTGGATGGTTGCTTATTTAGACCGTATGGTAATGAGTGTGGCTCTAACATCAATAGGGGATGACCTTCATTTAAGTGCTGCATCATTAGGGATTGTTCTTAGTAGCTTTTTTGCTGGTTATGCATTAATGCAAATTCCAGGAGGTCTTTTGGCAGACAAGTTCGGTTCAAAAAGAGTAATGATTGTATCACTCATTGCATGGTCATTGTTCACGGCGTTTACAGGCTTTGCATGGTCATTGGCTTCTTTGCTCGTCATCCGTTTCTTGTTCGGAGTTGGTGAAAGTGGATTCCCTGCAGCCAGTTCAAAAGCAATTGCCGAATACTTTCCAAAAGCCGAACGAGCGAAGGCACAGTCCACCATGTTATCTTCCAACGCATTTGGCGCTGCCATAGCTCCTCTCTTTGCCGCACCAATGATGCTGTGGCTGGGCTGGAGAAACATGTTTGTCGTTATTGCACTAGTTGGAATGGTTCTAGTAGCTGTTTATTGGGTAGTTTTAAAGAAGCCAACAAACCAACAAAAAGATAATGCGAAGCATGTTGAGAATAAACAGATCTCAATGAAAGACTTACTGCGGACACCCACGATGTGGAAACTGGTTGTTGCATGGTTTGGATTAGATGTTGTGATCTGGGGTTTTTCATCTTGGCTTCCTTCCTACCTTTTAAAAGTACGTGAATTGGATCTTCTGCAGGCTGGTGTTATCTCATCATTGCCGTTTTTTGCAGGGGGAATTGCCATGATATTAGGAGGATGGGTAGTCGATAAATATTTTGTAGGTCGTGAAAAATATTTTGCGATTGTTGTGGAAATACTGGGGGCTGTGTTTCTTTACCTTATGTTTAAAACACCTTCCCTTGAAATGGCTGTTACCTATCAAATACTATCAGCCTTTTTCTTATATGCAGGGTTCGCAGGGATTTGGTCATTACCCCTAAAAATTCTCCCTACAGCAGTTATGGGATCTGCGGCGGGAATGATTAATTTCGGAGGTCAGTTAGCTGGCTTTGTGTCTCCAATGGTCATGGGCTTCTTAATCACTGCTTTTAATGGTTCTTACGATGCAGCATTCTGGTTTTTAATTCTTTCTACCATTATCTCTGTGGCAGCCTGCTTAACACTCGGTGATGCAAAAAAATCACTAGAATCAAAGGTAATAAGTGTATAGATTGCTAAGTTGAAATATCGAATAAATTAAAGAAAAGAGGAAGTTTATTTGAAAATAGCTCTAGCACAGATTGCTCATGAAACAAATACATTTTCTAATGTATCAACGACAGTAGAACTTTTTAAAAACTGGGAATGGGATTATAAGGAGAAAATTATTGAAAGACATTTAGAGGTTGATGATTACTTGGGGGGCATGATTGATAAATGCAACCAACTTGGTATCGAAATCGCTCCAACATTTTCAACCTTTACAGGCCCGTCAGGCATGATCACGAAAGAAACCTATGAAACGTTAGAGAATGAGTTAATCACAAGCATACAAAATGCAGGAGAAATAGATGGAATCTGTCTAGCTTTACATGGGGCTGGCGTTGCAGAAGGAATCGATGATTTAGAAGGGTATTTACTAAAAGCCCTGCGAAAATCCATAGGATATGAGATTCCTATTGTTGCAACATTAGATTTGCATGCCAATGTTACAGAATTAATGGTGCAAGAAGCAGATGCTCTTCTAGGCGTTAATTTTTATCCACATACGGATTCTCATGATAGAGGAAGGGAAGCCATTCAATTACTAGGACAAATCATTCAAGGTGAAATAGAGCCTGTAATGCATCTAGAAAAGCTGCCGCTTATCATTGCCACCTCAACAACATATGAATCCCCAGCAATGGATATCAATGAGTTATGCTGGGAATGGGAAAAGGAACAGGAAGTTGTGGATTGCACGTTCTTTCACGGGTTCCCTTATACTGATATTCCTGATGTTGGTGTTTCAGTAACCACCATTACAAACGGAAACCCTTTATTAGCGCAAAAAGTGGGGAATGAGGTGGCCAAAATAATCTGGGAAAAGAGAATGGAGTTTCGACGAGATCTACCAACTCCGGAGGACGGAATTCAACAGGCTTTATCTAAGCAAGGTCATCCGATCGTTATCAATGAAACGTCGGATAATCCAGGTGGAGGGTCTCCAGGGGATGGAACATTTTTATTAAGAGCAATGGTTGAAGCTAATGCTCCAAGGACATGCTTCGGATTCATTTACGACCCTGAAGTAGCAGAGTTGGCCCACCAAGTAGGGGAAGGGTCATATATAGATGTGGAAATAGGAGGAAAAACAGATTTATTACACGGCAAACCTTTGTCCGTAAAAGTTTATGTTAAGAATTTATCGGATGGTCAGTTTTTCCAAACGTCTCCCATGTGGCGAGGAATAAAGGTGGATCTTGGAAGATCCGCGAGATTACAAACCGGCAATGTAGATATTATTGTTTGCTCGGTAAGATCCCAAACCTTTGATGAGCAGGTTTTCTTGCTTCATGGAATGGATGTAACAAAATATAAAATTGTAGCGTTAAAATCAAGTCAGCACTTTAGAGCAACCTTTCAGTCCATAGCAAAAGAAATTATTACAGTAGATTCACCGGGTTTAAGCACTTGTGATTTTTCGTCATTTCATTATAAACGAATTAATCGACCGATCTACCCTTTAGACTCAGTTCAAGGTTATACAAATCAGACAACAAAGGTATAACAGAAATATTCGATATGAGAGATGTGAAACAGTAGGTGCCAATCCAAGCACCATATCATCTAGAAAGGAAGGTCAGGGATGGAACCTATCAACGAAGTCATCAGAAAGAATTTTAATACGCTAACGAATCGTCAAAAAATTGTAGCCAAATATATTTTGAATCATCCACAACAAATCGCATTCCAAAAGGCAAAAGAAGTCGGTGAGTTGACAACAACCAGTGAGACTACGGTGATACGTCTATGTTACGCGCTTGGATATAATGGATTTAGTCATTTGCAAAAGGAGATTCAGACAACTTTATTAGAGATTGGACAAACAGATCCATTAGAAAAGTATAGAGTATCAACTGGAGCCCTCAGTCAGAACAATGATGATCTTATTAAACAAATTAAGGAGGGGGATATTGCTTTTATAGCAAAAACCCTGGATTCTTTGGATGGGGAATTATACAAAAAAATTATAGATGCCATTCTGTATTCAAAAAAAAGATGTGTTGTTGGTATGAGAAGCTCGTATGCAGCAGCTAATTGGCTGGCGTATAGTTTAAACATTGTGAAAGGAAGCACCCATTTGTATAGAGGAGAAATTGACGACGCCATTTCTTTAATTTCAGACATGGACAAAGAAAGCTTAGTTATCGCCATTTCATTTCCGCGTTATGCTCAGGAGACCGTTTCGTTTGTCAAGGCCGCCAAGAAAAAGGGGGCGAAAATAATTGCCATAACGGATAATGAAATATCTCCCTTAGGATCATTTGCAGATTTGTTGGTAAAAGTTTACACCCCCTCTCCTACAGGACTAAACGGGATGGCTACCATGTTTTCATTGCTGAATGTTATTGTATCTGGCGTCGCCTCATCGAAGTGGGAAGAGGTACAAAATCGTATTAATGATTATGAACAAACGAGCGGACAATTTTTTCCATTTTTTGAGCAGTAGACCGATTCGATCCTCTAACATTAAATAGAGAAAGGGACTATGACATGAACATAAATAACAAATTTCCAGACTGAAAATGCCACTAAAACAACCATTTGAAACCAGCTTTGGCCGTTTGACTTATAAAGAGTTTATCGTAGTATGCGTTCATAGTGAATTGATGTAGGGGTAAGTATCGGAATCGAGGATACCGTGGAAAAAAGTGATTGAGAAAGTGTAGGAACTTATTGGCGAAGGTTACAAAAAAATTAAAGTGAAAATTAAACCATGTCATGATGTCGAAGTAATTCGTGCTGGGAGCAATTTGGCTCTAATATTCCTTTGATGGCTGATGCAAACTCTGCCTACTCATTAAATGATGTTAATATCCTTAAAGAATTGGACCAGTTTAACCCATTAATGATTGAGCAGCCATTGGCTCACAATGACATTATTAATCATTCTTAGCTTCAAAAACAGCTGGTTACGCTAATTTACCTGGATGAAAGTATTCATTCTGTAGAAGACGCTTGAAAAGCAATTGAATTAGGAAGCTGTAGAATTATTAATATTAAGTTTGGTCTAGGAGGAGAACTGACAGAAGCTAAAAAAATCCATGATCTATGTAAATCTGCCAATATTCCGGTTTGGTGTGGAGGGATGCTCGAAGCTGGGATCGGTCATGCACAAAATATTGCACTTTCGTCGCTCGACAACTTTAGCATTCCTGGGGATACATCCGCTTCTGATCGTTATTTGGCTTATGATATCGTTAAACCAAAGGTCATATTATATCAACCAGGTCGGTATCAAGTGCCGGACTCTCCTGGTATTGGTATGAAATTAACCAAGCTGTATTTTTCAATAAAGAGCCATTTACAAAAGAATTGATATTGCAATAATTGATAGTAGAACAAGCTAATAGGAGGGATTATATTGTTTGATTATATTATAAGAGGTGGACAAGTTTTTGATGGTACAGAAAATCCATGGACGAAAGTGGATATTGGTATTAAAAATGGGTTTATTAGTAAAATAGGTGATCTAAGTAACGAACAGGCTACAACGGAGATAGATGCTAAGGGATTGGCTGTTTCACCCGGTTTTATCGATACGCATGTCCATTCTGATTTGCTCTGTACAAAACCAGAGATCCACCATATAAAAGTATTACAAGGTGTTACGACTGAATTATTTGGCCAGGATGGTATTTCGGTTGCTCCGGTTTCTGAAGAAACCAAGCCTTTATGGCAAAAGCAGTTAAAAGGACTAAATGGAGATATAGGCGATTGGCCATGGAACTCAATAGATGAATACCTTCAGTTTTTGGAAGATTCCGATATTGCAGGAAATGCGACATACCTCGTGCCACATGGGGCTGTACGGACACTTGTCATGGGCTTTGCTGGACGTCAGGCGACACAAGAAGAAATGGATCAAATGCAACTCCTTGTGGAAGAGGGGATGAGGCAGGGAGCAGTAGGGGTATCTTCGGGTCTGGTCTATCCTCCCAATGTGTTTTCCAATAAAAAAGAATTAATTGCAATCTGTAAAGGGGCAGCTAAATATGACGGCTGCTTTGTGGTCCATATTCGTAACGAGAGTAACCACTCCTTAGAAGCGTTGGATGAGGTCATTGATGTTGCCCGTCAATCAGGTGTTCGTCTCCATGTCTCTCATTTCAAAGTCGCAGGTAAAATGAATCGAGATAAATTTGAAAAAGCTCTTAAAAAAATGGACCAGGGCCGTAATGAAGGAATTGAAATCACATTTGATCAATATCCGTATACAGCTGGATCAACCGTTTTTCACGCTATTTTACCTCCTTGGATGCATGGTGGAGGAACTTCTGAACTGTTAGAAAAATTAAAAGAACCGGATATTCGAGAAAAAATAAAACAAGAATTTAAGAATAATGAGGACTACGAAAACTGGGTCCTTACCTGTGGCTGGGAGAACATTATTATTACTGCTGTTTCTACAGAGAAAAACCGCTGGGCCGAAGGCAAAAACATGTATGAAGTAGCTAAATTATTAGAAGCAGATCCTGCAGACGCGGCCTTTGATTTACTTATTGAGGAGAATGCGGGAATTACAATGGTGATTCATTGGGGTGATGAGGAAGATGTAATTTATGGAATGAAACACCCCCTACAGATTGTGGGGTCGGACGGTATTTTTGGCGGGAAACCCCATCCTAGACTTTACGGGACATATCCACGTGTGTTGGGACGATATGTGCGCGAAAAGCAGACCCTTACCCTTGAACAGGCCGTGCGTAAGATGACAGGTGCGCCTGCTCAGTTGCTACGTTTAAAAGACAGAGGATTAATCCGAGAAAGTTATGCCGCGGACATTGTGGTGTTTGATCCCAGAACAGTGAAAGACCATTCAACATACGAAAACCCACTAGAAGAGCCGGTTGGAATTATTTACGTCCTTGTAAATGGGCAATTGGCCGTAAAAGAAGGCAAGTATATCGGTACTACTGCAGGAAAAGTGTTACGACAGGAGAACAGTTATGCAAGAAAAATTCACCTATAAGATTGTAACCGAAACTCGAATCACTGTCAGACATTGTTGAATTAAAAAAATGGGGTGGGGAGAAGAGGTAGTCACCTCTCTCCCACAAATGGTGGCTCCCATTCACAACGGCGGGGTAGTCATGGTGCATTTGATAAGAATGTAATAGACTATTGGGATTATGCTATTGAATTGCCAGTTACCGTAATCTCAGTAAAAAGCCCTATTTATGTTCTCATATGATGGCCATACACCTCCAATATCGAAATCAAGTAATGGGTGAGCAATTGAAATTAAAACAACGAGAGTGGGAGATTGGATATTTGACCCAATTGAAGTTAAAATTGGATATCTTAACTTTTCCAAACTTGTAGAGTATGTAAAAAACGTATATTGAAGCTTATTATGGTTACATGAATGATAAAATTAAATAAAGATATACCCTCCGACCGATTCTTGGTTGAATAGGATCTTTTGTCTGAGACGGTTATATTTACGCTTGAGGGAAACCGCAACCACCAAGCCGGGTAGAAGAAGAAACTATCTGACCTTAAGTTAGACGGTGAACATCCTATTCCTTATGTAAGGTCGGCTATTGGAACAAATGTATTTCCCTTGAATTTACCAGTTGAAATTGAGGGGGTCCTTGAAATAGAAGAGTAAAGATAAGATAAAACACTTTATGAGCCTTCTTTTAACACATTTAGAGCAATATATATCAGTACTGAAAGCACCATACATAAGAGGTGTGTGGGTGGAGAATTACACCGCATAATGTCTCACTTTTCTTTAGTAAAGAAAAAGGAAAATATACAACAGCCTAAATTAAAAGGACTGTTTTTGTTTTCCATTGAACGATAATAAGACACTATTTAGAATCAATTTACACTAATAACCCCGATGAAGCCATTTCTAATTTTATGTAGATTTAATACAACATTCTAGATGTGGTGGATATTTCGTCCAACTTTTCTTCTTCGTATTCATCAAACAATCTGTGTTTTTTCACGGAAAGCTCAACCTTTTTTCTAAGGTTTACAAAATGAGGTCCTACAAAAACGTTATTTGTTTTAAGTGTTTATGGAAAAATAAAATGATCAATTTACTGTTTGATTTGCGTATTTCCTTGCATTTATACAACAAGAACATTCCTTTTTCATGTTCAGTCGTTTTTTTTAACTAAACATACAATATACATTGTAGCCACTTTTGCGAAATGATTCAGTTCATAGGATTCATCAAAAATGCCATTCTGAAACCCGAACGGTTCAAATGACTTTAAGAGAGATAATAAACTGGTGTAAATCAAGGCCATCTTATGTAGAAGAACTTCTTGAGATTTCATTTTTCACAATGGATAAAATGAATAAAGCCCAATTCAAGAGCGAACAAGAAAGGAATAAATTTTAGTCCATGGAGTATCTGTGGATAGATACTATTGCCTATTCAGTTCTTTGATGGTCCTAAAAGAAAATATCAAAAAAATTAGTACAACTGCTATTAGGTATTTGAAAATGGTTTTATAATTCATTGAATTTCCCTTTAATAGTGTAGAAAGGAATTTATACTATGAAAAACAATTCCAATTAAATTCTTAAGAAGGAAATCCAACTCTGAATTCCCATTTTTCACTTATAATAAAGGGGATTAATTCCTATAGTAGAAAGGTAGAGTAAGGGGAGATAAATGACCGTAGATGAAAAGAATGCTCTTAGAGAAGAAAAACTTTAAGAGTTATATGACATAACGAAAAAAGTGGCGGAAGAGTAGCAGGTATCAAATATACTGATCTTTATGAAAACGATGATGATAAACAAGAGCATCTAGTGTATAGTATCTACATTATAAAGGATTAATTGACTATAAAATTCTAGGTAGAAACACTTACCAAGCCAAAATCACTCCACGTGGTATTGATAGAATAATAATAGGTGGGCAGTCCTTTAGGTCAATACATTATTGGGTTTAAACTTTATAAAAAGTAAAAACACTTTACCTTAAATGTCGAGTGCTTTTTTGTGTTTATATATTTAATACGTCTTTATTCTGATTAATGATGATTTTATTTCTTAATATCATTTCTTTATTATTAAGCCCAACATTTAGTTCGGTAGTATTGCTCATCTTCTCTAGAAGGGAAGCTACAGATATTTCTACTAATTCAGGGATAGACATGTCTGTTTTAGCTGATAAGCTTTCCAGCTTATCGATTAATTCTGGAGATAACAATAACTCTAATGCTTGTCTTTCCTTTGTGTCCATGATTGTACCCTCCAAATGATGAATTATTTTTAGTAGTTTAATTATATGTAGAAATTTTAACATCAACATTAAATTGGGGTAAGAAAAAGTAAAGTTTTAATGTCAATTGCAAAAGAAAGGTAGCATCCGGAATGTAATTTTGATTTGTATACGTTGGAAACTAAAAGACAGTAATCCAAGATAAGCTCACTGTCTTGTTGATTTAATATTTTAAGTGTACTTAATTAAAGGAAACCCTTATTAACATAACATGATTAAGAGCATAAAATTTCGCTATAAAGTCGCTATTTTTATGATTACAAAACTTATCACAGAATCCCTGCATTTTTTCAATTTTCTCAAACCTTACTACTAAATTGCTCCACAATCTCCATCAAATCATCGGGCCTGTGAAATTCAATTGGCGAAACGCCTTTATCAACTCTATTGTATCGGCTTCAATCATTAATACATACTTCCCGTTAATCTTCCCTAAATGGATGCTGTCACCAAAATCGGCTAGAAGTCCTTTGACAGATGTGCTCCCAAGTTTCATTCGCAGTTCGGCTTCATGTGTATGCTCGACGACTTGGTGCGTTTCAAGACGTTCTTAGATTTAACGTTTTTCGCTCGATTCCCAGATTTCCAGGTCCTGTTCGAATTGATGTAGCTCTTCACTGTTCTCGGGAACCAATGGAAATAATTATAAGATAATAAATGAAATTATGCAAAATATCAGTGTATATGAAATGGGGTTTTATGAATCAAAGTTTACTTCTGAAAGGGAATTATTAGAAGAGGAAGACCGGGAAATGGTGGTGGGTGTTTTTATCAGAATATGGAATTTCCACTAAAGAATTTGTTGATTACTGTATTGCAGAGAATTTATATTCCGAATAATACATAGATTAATTATTACATAGAAAACCACGTTAAAATATATAAGTAATACATAGAATACATATCATAAATCATTCCATCCGAAGGGATGACTATTAGGTTTATGGACAGATGTGTCGACAGGTTTATAAATAAAATACTAATTAATGGAGCTGCTAAAAGATGTATCTGTAATGATCTCCATACCATCATCAGGTATACTGTTGAAGCTGAAGTTGCTGATGCTGTATTACTCGGAATAGAGGATGCTAGAATTCCTACTTGTAGGATAAAACTCATTAAAATTGATATTTTTTCATATTTCACAGATATCCCTTTTTGTGTTTATTTAGTCAACGTGTTTTATGCTAACATACTATTATTCTATTTTATAGGAAATAAATATAAAACAGTAAAAAAATAGAATTAATGAAAAAGTGAAATATGTTAGAATCCCACTTAAAAAATGAACGTTTAGTGCAAAAATCATTGAAAGATTTGATAATGCAATGATTAAGAAAATATTCACCCTATGCTTATTTTTATAAAACAGACTAAAAATAATTGATGAAAAAAACAATATACTGGCTAAATAAAATATAAAATCCGCCGGGGAATTTTTCTGGTACAGAACAACATACCAATAGAGAAGCACAACAAAAATTATTTTTACAAACTTGAACACAAAATCCCTCCTACTATGTATTTTATAAGTTAGATGTACCTTTAAATGTTAGAGTTAGTTTTGATGAAATTCTCCCGCTCCTTCCAATTAAGTATTCTGCATTTCAACAAAATGGTGATGGCAATCAAGGCTATTAATATCCTTGTAATGAAGAACTGGCTATTAAACTTCTAGATTTGTCACCGAAGGGATTCATTTCTTCAATAACTCTAAAATACGTTTCGACATCTCCAGCTAGTACGTTTTTAGCAAATACGACAAGTTCTTCCCAATCCTTATATGCTTTCTCGTCTTCCGCTTTAGCTTGCTTAATTTGCTTAGACATTTGACTATAAGCTTTTTCCTCTCTTTTAAACAACATTCGAAAAACCTGTTTGTAATATTGGTTATTTTGAGTAGCTTCATTTTCTTTAGGTCCAGTTTCTCCAAATCGATATGGTGGATTGCTATTTAGTATATTAGCCCAATCTACATAATCGTCACACTCTTTATGTATAGATTTTACAAGTTCACATTGATTTTCATATACATCGACTTCATATTTTGTGAGTCCTTTTTCCTGTTCTCTATTTAATTGTTTTTGTTGAGCCTGTAAATTTCTCTGTGTTTGATAAGCTTTCGATTTATAAGACTTACCTGATGTAGAAACATGGGAAAGACCTGTTCCTGGGATTCCAACACTACTTGTTCTTCTACCATAACTGTTGATACGGTAATTTCCCACCGAAACTAACACCTGTACTTTTGTTGCTGACATTTAGACGAACCCCTGGGGCAATCTTAAAGCATTTTCGAAACCGTAACCCCATCTGAATTCCCTCTTTTTGGTAAGTATTTATTATTCTATTATTTTCTATAATAGGGAATATGTAAAACAAATTACATATAATCTATAAAAAAATAGGATATTCTAGATAAGGTAAAAATAGGGATATCTAGTTTTCTATTTTAAGGAGGAGATATCATGAGGAAACCGTTTATAAGCAGTTTATGTTGCTTATTTCTTTTATTACCCTCAACAGTAACTGCCCACTCTGGCAGAACAGATAGTAATGGTAGTCATTATTGCTCAGAGAAATCCATAGCTAAAGGTCTTTGTTCAGGGTATCACTATCATAATGGAGGCGGTAGTAGTAGCGGTAGTAGTTCGAATTCAAGTTCGAGTTCAGGTTCATCTAGTAGCAGTTCAACGAAATCTGCTCCTTCAACTCCAGCACCAGCACCAAAAGTAGATGAAAAACAGGTACGAGCCAATGAGTATTACAAAACCGCAAATGATTTATATAATAGCACCGATTACCAAGCTGCAATTATCGAACTTGAAAAGATTTATGAATTGAAAAAAAGTGATAGTAAAACAGACGCCCTTGTTCAAAAATCCGTTTCAGCTATTTATGAATTGGCAGAAACTGCTTTTAGAAAAGAGGATAATTCAACAGCTAAGGATTATTTGGCTTATATCCAAGATAACCAGCGTTCTAGCGACCAAATTAAACAAAAGGCAAATACACTACTTAAACAAATCAAAATAAATGAAGAAGTTGTAGCGACACTATCCAAGGCTACAACTTCTAGGGATGAAAAAAATTATGAAGAAACATTAACATTCATCCAAGAGGCTCAGAAAATAAAAGACACAAAAGAAATCAAATATTTTTATAATGAAACGATTGAAGCTTTAACCAATGATACAGAGGCAGCTTATCAGAAAAAGCAATATAATCAGGCTAATAAATTTTACAAGTTATTGGTCAAAATTGCAGCTAATCCAAAATTAAAGGCTCAATATCAAACAACACTTCAGCAAATACAAGATGAACAGATAATACAAGAAACCTTTGAGATTGATACGACAGATTTCAAAGGAAAGTCTCTCTTTAATCATATAATGGAAGAAGAAAATGAGACTCCTTATAGTGAAAACGTAGTAAATTTTCTTGAATCTTCCATAGAAGAAGAGGCAAAAGATGCAATGAACTTTATTTTTAATGTTAACATCAAAGATTTATTTAAAGGTGGTCAAAAAGAAGCAGCCTGAGACAAATTTAAAACGCAGAACCCCAGTTTTCCAAAATGTTTGGTTTATGTGGTTCTGGCTAATTTTTTTTCCTCCTGTTGGAATACTTCTTATGTGGAGAAGGGGTAGATTTACCAAAGTTAAACGGATTGTAGCAACATTGATAGCAACTGCATATTTTGTCTTTCCTATCATAGCGGTTATGACCACAACGCTACCACTTTACAATAATCAAAAAGAATTTTTAGAAAAAAAGTTGAAATTGCCTTATTCTTTAGAGAATGTAAAAAAAGAAGATGAAACCATTACCTCAAAATTAAATGATGATGTCACATTAATTGAAAATATTGATGATAATGGTGCAGTTCATGAGCTAATTATGGTTGGTCAAGGAGAAGGGACAGATATTGTTCTTTCAATGGGGTTGTTAATTGGTATGACAAATCCTGATTTAAGTCAAAAAGATGTAGGGCAAGTCTTAAAGGATTTACGTTTATTTGATGAGAGCTATAAATATCAAAAGAATGAAACGAAAGTGGAGAAAAATACGATTCGTTATAATTTAAAATACGATCAAGATGCTGGTGTGATTTTTAGTGTTTCAAAAGTGAATTAAGGTATACAGCTTACGGATAATTCCGTAGAAATCGACTATGACGTGCAAGGTTTGTATCATAACTTAATGTTTAGTCATAAACGAAAAGGCAGTAAGCAAAGATAAGCTCACTGTCTTTTTGAATTAATATTTGGTTGTACTTAATTAAAGGAAACCCTTATTTACATGTTTTAGAGCATAAATTTGATCACAGATTTGATCACACAAAGGATCACAAACGTTTAAATGGCACTGTTTTTATGATCACAACAATGATCACAAAACCCCTAAATTAATCATCACCATTTTCTCAAACCTTCCTACTAATCCGCTCCACAATCTCCATCAAATCATCCGGCCTATGAAACTCAATCGGCGAAACGCCTTTATCGAACTCTATCGTATCGGATTCTATCATCAATACATACTTCCCATTAATTTTTCCTAAATGGATGCTATCGCTAAAATCGGCTAGTAGTCCTTTGATAGATGTACTGCCAAGCTTCATTCGCAGTTCGGCTTCAGGTGTATGCTCGACAATCTGGGCAGTGGCTTCGACGACTTGGTGGGTTTCAAGACGTTCTTGGATTTCGCGTTTTTCGCTCGTTTCCCAGATTTCCAGGTCTTGTTCGAATTTCTGCAGTTCGTCACTGTTTTCTTCGAATTGTGCGGATACATGTTCATGAACCATATGGATGACTTGGTTTTTCATGATTTCCGGCATCGATTCACCATATTCGACGAATTTCAAAAAGTCCTCGAAGTAGCGGGCATGTGAAGCCTGGTGGATTTTCAGTTCGGCTTCTTCTACCATTCCTTCTTCGGGCATGTAGGGATATTGAATGGATTTCATATTTTTAGTGGTGATTGCCATTTCAACGTGTCGAATTAGTGTTCGTTCATCTGAAATGGAAGCAACCTTCGGCTCGAAATCACATTTTAATAAGAAGACGAACGGTTCATCTAGATATTTCGTTAATTTAGCAGATGCTACTAGGAAGACCCCGCCGCGCACTGCACTAGTATCTATATAAGACTGGGCGAATTGTTCATTTTCCTGCTGGAAGACTTCTTTTGTACCGGCAAAGCGGACACGGTTAAATACATTGTAATTAGGATTGGAATCAAGTGCATGTCCTTCTTCAACAATAAAAGAACCGATTTTTGTGGGTATTTGTTCAGTTTTTGGATGACGGTCTACTTTTCGTTTGGAGATTTTCATCAATTCCCCATCCAAAAAATCCTTTAAAGGACTTTCTTCGTATTCCTGGGTATCGAGTGTTTGAAAATGTTTAAATCGCTTATCAGCCTGATCGCCTTTTCCTTCAACCTGTATTAAATAAAATGACAGGTAAGTAATCGTAAAATCCATGAAAGTCACCTTCTTCAATTAAGCATATTTCCCGTACTTTATAAGACTTAATAAGTATAGAGATGTACATCGATTCCGTCAAACTAATAGTGCGTGAATGGATAGAATAATTATGGTTTATTATTCCATAATAATAAGTGTAGGGGAAATAAATAGGAGACTCTATCTAAATTTTGAAGATTTCAGTAAATCAAATGAAAAGCTAAAAAGCAGGATGGAGGTATCCTAATTCATATTTATGAAATCCCCATTAATGTAAGATAAGAAAAATTTGATATGAATTTCAAAGTTCTAAATTGCGAAAAAGAAAATAAAAAAATTAACTACTGCTATTAAAGTAATACACCTAAAAAATGATGGAGAATTATGTCGAAAAATCACTAAGTATATTCAGCGAATTTTCAAAATAGAAATTCTACTATAATTAAATCGTTGACGTATAAGGGTTTAATACGTATGATTTGAAAATCAGATAATTCAGGAATTGATGAATTTTGTCGAAAATTCTCTGCTATAAATAAAAAGTTAATTTATTTATTTGTTATTTTCTGAATATTTTTTTAAATTTATGGAGGAGAAAACATGAGTATTTTTAGAAAGAAGTCTATTGAGGACTTATTGAAAAACGCTGGCTCCAACAGTAAGGGATTGAAAAGGGAACTAGGTGCTTGGGATTTAACGATGCTTGGAATTGGAGCAATTATTGGCACAGGTATTTTTGTATTAACGGGAACTGGAGCAGTCAATGCTGGTCCGGCACTTTCGTTATCGTTCGTCATTGCGGGCCTTGCTTGTTTATTCGCAGCACTTTCATATGCTGAATTTGCATCATCTGTGCCGGTATCTGGTTCAACGTACACTTATGCATATGCAACACTAGGTGAATTTGCTGCCTGGATTATAGGGTGGGATTTAATCCTTGAATACTTATTGGCAGTTAGTGCCGTATCGGCCGGCTGGTCTGGTTATTTCCAATCGTTTTTAAACGGATTCGGTATTAACTTTCCAGAGAAACTAACGGCAGCACCTGGTTCAATTGAGGGTGTTACAACTTATATGAACTTGCCAGCCTTTTTAATTGTTATGGCTATTACTTTGTTGATTTCTAGAGGTACGAAACAAACTACTAGGATCAACAACATTATGGTTGTAATTAAAGTGCTCGTTGTTTTGTTGTTTATCGTCTCTTCTATTTACTATGTAAAACCTGAAAACTGGCAGCCATTCATGCCGTTCGGAATCAGTGGGGTATTTTCTACAGCCGCTTTAATGTTCTTTGCATTTATCGGCTTTGATGCAGTAGCATCTGCAGCAGAAGAAACAAGAGATCCAGGAAAGAATTTACCACGAGGAATTATCGGTTCATTGATTATTTGTGTTGTACTTTATATGATTGTTAGTTTAATTATGACAGGTGTAGTACCGTATGCACAGTTCGCAACGGCACTGGATCACCCGATTTCTTTAGTACTACAAAGCGCAGGACAGAATTGGATTGCAGGAATTATTGACCTTGGAGCCTTTATTGGAATGACAACGGTCATCTTGGTTATGTTATATGGACAAACTCGTATCATGTTTGCGATGTCACGTGATGGATTGATGCCTAAATCTTTATCAAAACTTCATAAGAAATATAATACTCCTTATGCGGCATCATGGATGTTTGGTATAATTGCAGCCTTACTAGGAGCCTTTATACCCCTTGGAGAATTGGCCGAATTAGTTAATATCGGAACTTTAACAGCGTTTACGATGATTTCCGTAGCGGTAATCGTTTTACGTAAAACAAGACCAGACATGAAACGTGCTTTCTATTGTCCGGCTGTACCGCTTGTGCCCGGTTTAGCCATCGTTTTTTGTGTATTTCTTATGTTACAACTAGGTAGCCATACATGGATACGCTTCTTAATTTGGATGGCTATCGGTATCGTGATTTACTTTGTTTATTCACGAAAACATTCAAACCTGAATCAGCAGGAAAAATAATAATTTAAAAAACACTTTTCGGAGTGTTTTTTTGTCTTACAAATAAAATGTGGCTGTAGTCAAAGTAGTTAAGACTAACAATTAATAGGGGCAAGTATATATTGAAGCTTGATCATCAATGATCAAGCTATTTTAAATGGCGCTGAAATTAATAGTAAAAAACAAGGTTATGTATTAAACGTAAATAAGAGAGGGGGGCGTCTAAAAGATGTTGCAAAAAGGATCGTAGTATCATTACAAAAAAACACATTAAAAGGGCTAATATCTATGGTTTTCCAGTAAAGAAGGTAGATATTAATTTTTATATTTGAAAAGCTTCCTCGGTAGAATATTTGAAAGTAAAACCTAAACACTAGTTAGTAAGATAAAATTACATGGTTTTTTATTGATCTACATCCAATTACAGAAAAAGAAGCAGTATTACACTAACGACCTAGAACAATAAGATATCTCCCTTTAAGGAATTTCAATAATTCTCTTGAAATAATAGAGGATAAATGTTATATTAATAAAGCGATGAGCTAATTTGTGTAAGTCGAAGAACATGCTTTTTAAGCTAAACGTCGGGATGTGGCCTGACGGTTCCCGCCTCAAACGCATCAAAGACGTCTGCTGCGTGCAGGCGTCTTTTTCATTGCTTTTTTTATTTTGCCGATTCTTTTTTCGCAGATTTAACGTCTTCTTTAAATTCCTCTTGAATTTCATCTGTTATTCCCTTTGTTGCATCCTTAAACTCTCGAAGCGAAGTACCTACAGCGCGTCCGATTTGAGGAAGTTTATTCGGCCCAAAGACAATTAATGCTAAAAGAAAGATTAGAATTAAACCAGGAAAACCAATGTTTGAAAGCATAGCTAATCACTCCTATCAAATCTAATATATAATATTATAGACCTCTAACGAACATTTGCAAATGTTAATTACTATTAATTGTAAGATTCTATATCTAAAAGGGATAAATATTACCTTCCTGTTATTTAAAAACCTTTAGATTCTACCTCCTTTATTTTACAAATCGCATTAGCTTCTATAAATCTTTCTTCCATTATTGTGGCTGTAACATAAAATTACATATAGAACTTTTTTTAAAAAAATTAATAGGTTGAAGTGGTCACAGATTCCTTTCTTTGTAACAGTTATGTTTTGCCGAAACAAGATAGCCACTTGGCGTAAAAATGCAAAACCAGTCAAGTGTATTAAAGAAAATAGACGGATAGTAGATGTTAGGATTTTTCACATAAAGTGAATTTGGTATAGCTGAAGATGTATTGGAAAGCTAACCATGATGGAGTAAAGAGAATAAAGCTATTGGCTAGAAGCCAGTTACAATTGTGAAAAAGGAAATTGATGTGTATATTCAGTTAGTCTTTAATGGAAGAATTACAGAACCCACTATTAGAGTCGCTTTGCAATCAATGACTAATTACGAAACCAAAAAACTTTTTTGTTAGTTGGGAATTATTAGCCTTGCAAGATAGAATGAATTTAGGTATTATAACTATACAAGCTGCGTTGTTCGTAATGATAATTAAGTTTTAACCTTTAAGCTGTAATAGGGAGTTTTACATCGAAACAGGAATGTTATGCCTCGTCACTGACTTGGACAACAGGATTGTTTCTGCAAACACCCACTTTGAGGAGTGGTGGTTTAAAACTTTCTTACTTGAATACGGCAATAGCGGCTCTATCTTTAAAATTAGAAACCAGTTCCGATCAGGGACTGGTTTTTTTCCTGTTTTAGCTATTGAATAACTGATCTATAATAAATGGTTGTTGTATAATAGTGCGAAAAAAATATTTTTTTAATACAGATAACTTAGGAAACGATTTCAATCGAAATCACCTTAATACTCCATACCACTCATGAATTCAGGATATTTCAAAATGGTATTCTCTTTGGTGTTTTGTTGTTTATGACTAATTTGTGAAAATTTTTATTGAAATATCAGATAATCGCCTATTATAATAACAATTAGATAACTCAGTTCGCTATTTGTGGAAATTTAGGTGGTGGAATGTTATCTTTTTTAATAAGAAATTCCGTAAGCGCTATCATATGGACTATTGGTAGTCACCTAGAGAGGGGAAATTTTTATGGCTAGTATTAACACGACAGAGGTAATTAGTAACAGTAAATTTAACCGCTTTCATTTCGGTTTGTTGGCATGGTGTTTCATTATCATCCTTTTTGATGGCTACGACCTTGTCGTTTACGGAACGGTTGTCCCGGTGTTAACAGAGGAGTGGAATCTAACTTCAGTGGAAGCGGGAGCAATGGGTAGCTATGGTCTATTCGGTATGATGTTCGGCGCCATCTTTTTTGGGACATTAGCGGATCGGATTGGAAGAAAAAACGTCATTGCCATTTCATTGATTTTATTTAGTTTATTTACACTGCTATGTGGATTTGCGAATACACCTACCATATTTTCTACTTTTCGATTTTTAGCGGGATTAGGACTGGGAGGCATTATGCCGAACGTCATCGCTTTATTGACAGATTACGCACCGAAAACAATGAGAAGCATGGTCGTTTCGATTGTATTATGCGGCTATTCATTCGGGGGGATGCTTGCCCCGATACTAGGTATCCTACTTATGCCTTCACTAGGCTGGGAGTCAATATTCTGGTTTGCCGGCGTACCGTTACTATTTCTACCAATCATGATGAAGTATTTACCAGAAACCTCCACACATCTAATTAGAATTAACAGAAAAGAAGAATTAATCAGAGTATTATCCAAAGTAAGTCCTGAAAGCAATTTCACCATACATGACGAAATTGTAGAAGTGAAAAAATTAGATGAGAAACTGCCGATTGTCGGATTGTTTAAAGATTCCCGCGCTATAAGTACTTTGATGTTCTGGGTTGCCTTTTTCATGTGTCTATTGATGGTATATGGGTTGAATACATGGCTACCAAAGCTAATGATTGAAGCGGGTTATGCTTTGAATTCAAGTCTAGGTTTCTTAATCGTTCTTCAAGGTGGAGCTATCGTAGGTACGCTTATAATCGCTAAACTTTGTGATCGATATGGTTCTAAAAAAATGCTTGTACCGTTGTATGCGCTAGGTGCAATTAGTTTGACACTGTTAGGAATGGGTGGAAGTTCTTTCGTGATTTATACATTAGTAGCAATTGCAGGTGCCTGTACGATTGGCGCCCAAAATCTTGTACAAGCCTATGTTTCCCAGTACTATCCACCAAATATTAGATCGACTGCACTTGGGGTGGCATCTGGAATTGGAAGGATTGGTGGTATGCTCGGACCCATCCTTGGTGGATTCTTATTATCAATCTCGCTACCAATTCAATTGAATTTTATTGCTTTTGCTATTCCTGGTCTTATTGCCGCGATTGCTTTATCCTTTGTTCCAGTGAAGATGGCTTATTATAAAAATAATCAACTAGAACAAAGTGAAGAAATAGAGTTAGACTCCAATAAAATGAATATACTGTAAGAATAAATTCATGAAAATGGCAGCGTAGGAGATATCTTCGCTGCCATTTTCATGTTTATTTTATGTTAGGAGACAATGTATGTATATTTGATAATGATAGGCTGTAAAAATAAATGATGAAGTTGTAAAGTTTTAGAACAATAATAAAATTCCAATGAAAAATTGCTTAATTGTTCATAATTTCGCAATATGATTTACTCCATTATTTAAAGGATAAATGTTAAAATGAAGGTACAGATAATTAAAATTCCTCCTTGAAATGGAGCGAACTAGAATAATTAATCTCATCTATTGAGAGGGAGTAACTACTTTGAAAAAAATTCTAAAACATTTAATCTTTTGGTTATCTATAATAGGAACATTATTCTCCATGATATATTTCTTTGTAGCGGATATTCCGTTATATATTAAATTGTTCGGAGCAGCCATTATCCTTTATCTTGGTTATGATCTTATAACTGAATCTAAAAAAAGAAAGAGAAAAGAAGCATCAGATGCCTAAATTCCTTTATTTCAAAAAAGTCCTCTTTGAATAGAGGACTTTTTTTTGCTTTTTTTCGTAAAAAGTTTTTACTCTATAGCACTTAATGCACTTTGATTATTGACAATATTCTAAAAATTAAGTTAATATATAGTGAACTTAGTTCTATATATGTGTAATTTAAGTCTTTATTGTTGTTTTTTATTAGGTGGTTAGCTGGTCCCAAAAAACTTATAAGGTTCCTTTGGACTTTTGTCAATAAAGGAAAAGAAGAAAGAGGCGAAGGAAATGCGTACAATCCGTGTATCTGAAATGATTGATGAACAAAAATTTAACCGCTTTCATTTACAGATTTTATTATGTTGTATCTTTATCATTATTTGTGATGGATATGATATGTTCATGCTTGGAACAATCCTACCATCTTTGATGACTGAGTGGAAAATTACTGCTGTAGATGCAGGCTTATTTAGCAGCTATGCTTTGTTTGGAATGATGATAGGCGCGTTAGTCTTTGGACCGCTTGCTGATAAATTTGGAAGAAAGAAAGTCATCTTAATTTGCACGGTCATTTTTTCTGTATTTACTTTTACTTCAGGGTTTGCAGATACGCCAACTTCTTTTGGAATACAACGTTTTGTTGCAGGTTTAGGCTTGGGGGGAGTAATGCCTAATCTAATAGCAATTATTACTGAATATGCTCCGGAAAAAATTCGTAGTACATTGGTTGCTATTATGTTCAGCGGACATGCTTTAGGTGGTGTTGTAGCATCATTAGGTGCGATGTATCTGATTCCTAACTTTGGATGGCGCGCAGTGGTATGGCTTGGTGCGCTTCCACTGATTTTTATGCCGATTCTTTATAAAATGTTACCTGAGTCAATAACCTATTTCATTACGAAAAACAAAAAAAGTAAATTGACGGACGTTCTGAATCATGTGAATGTAAACGGACAATACACCATATATGACAATTATGTTCTTCAGGAGGAACATAAGAATGAAATGAAAGGGTTTCCAGTTAAACAATTATTTAAAAATGGACGAACTATAAGTACCCTCATGTTCTGGATTGCCTTTTTCATGTGTTTATTCGTTATGTATGGATTGAGTACATGGCTTCCAAAAATCATGGGAGGAGCAGGATATGAATTAGGTTCAAGCTTGACATTCTTAGTCGTATTGAATCTTGGAGCTGTTTTAGGAGCGATTGTTGGAGGGAAACTTGCCGACCGATTTGGTTCTAAGAGGGTTCTTGTTTCATTCTTGGTCATTGGTTTTATTAGCCTCACGATGCTGAGCTTCAAACCTAGCATGATTATGCTTTATGTACTAATTGCCATTGCAGGTGGGACGACAACAGGTACACAAATCGTAACGAATGCATATGTATCCCAGTATTATCCGAATGAAATCCGTTCTACAGGAGTCGGCTGGGCCTTAGGTGTCGGTAGAATTGGTGGAATCCTCGCTCCTACTTTCTGCGGGATTCTGCTTGATATGAAATTATCATTGCAAGTTAATTATTTAGCCTTTGCCATACCATGCATTATTGCAGCGGTTGCGATTTGGTTCATTCAAGATAGTATCAGCAATATGACCGCTAGTAGACAGGAAAAGAAATTAATCTAGAGTCTACCTATTCAAGAGCCAGCTATTTAAAAATTTATCAGTACCCTTAAAGAAAAGTATTTGATCATCACGACATATATGGAATCAACAGATTACAGGGTTGAATGGATAATTAATGATGAAGAAACTGGAAGATGTGATAGAAGGACACTTTCCAACTGCGGAAGTTTGTAAAAACAATGAACATTAATGAATGGTGGCTAGTCCTGATGGGAACCTACCGAGGAGAATATAAGGGTGTTCTATTTGGGAATAAGACGCTGAAATTTTTATATTGTTTGCACTTTTATTTCAGACTGTAGACAAACTCGATGAAAATCGAGTTTGCCTACAGTTTTTTTATGGCTTGTACAATTTGAACGTTGATTGGAACGTAGGGCACTTGCTTTCCGCGGGCGGTCCGGGAGCCTCCTCGGCTTGCGCCTGCGGGGTCTCCCCTAGACACGCATTTCCCGCAGGAGTCTCGCACCTTCCGCTCCAAACAACTTTGTTATAAAATTTAGATAGAACATCTTTTGTCTACAAACTGGAATTAAAGGGCTTAGAGCCCTTTAATTTTTTTAATGTCTCGGCGCCCAAAGGATGACAGACACCCCGATTAAACAGATTGCAGCCCCGATCCAATCAAATAAATCAGGCGTTTCCTTATCGATGCCCCATCCCCATAATACCGATAAAACAATAAAAACACCGCCATATGCCGCATAAACACGCCCAAAAGTTGGAAACGTTTGGAATGTTGCAATGATGCCATATAAAACTAAAACGATTCCTCCAATTAATCCTAAATAAATGGGTTTTCCCTCTCTTAACCAAAGCCAAATAAGGTAACCCCCACCAATCTCAGCTAGACCGGCCAAAAGAAATATAAGGGTGGTCACTAACATATGTAAACCTCACTTTCTCCTTGAAATTTTATCATAACTGAAAACGGAAAATAATCATTATTTATTGGTACTTAAAGGTCGATTCTATTATTTTGTGAATAATAGTGATAATAACTGAAGTTAGCAACAGAATCTCTATCAATTCTAGCACTATTAAGAAGATGAAGTCATGCTACATCTAAACTAGGAAATTCATTAATTGGGTTTATCAGAGATAATTAACCATGTTTTCGACAAATCGAAGCTTTTCAATAAAAAATTCAATGGGCACTTCCTAAGTTGGAAGTGCTTAAGGCAGTGTAACACTAAAATTAAAAGGCCTGAATATTCTTTAAAAGATTACTTACAGATTAGCTTTTTCTTATTGCCTTTTTAGGTATCTTAGTTTTAGTCATTCATATCATACTAGAACCATCAATAAATAATAAAAACCAAAAAATATATGATCCAAGAGTAAAAAAACTTCACAAATGTAACAATTTTGTCGTTCCTAAGAATAATAAGGTTACTGAAGCTAAAATAACCTGAGAAATTTAAGGGGGGGGGGGTTGGGAGAGCTGTACCTTTTACCTTTAAACTTGGGTTGCAAATACAAAAAGGGGTATACCTAAAACGGATATAGAGGAGCTGCATCTATGAAATCCCAATCATTTGCATATATGTTGGCCATATTTCATGCCAGTATTGTCGGCCTATCATTCTTATTCTCTAAAATGGCAATTGGTGAATCAAATCCACTTGATACATTGGCGTTCCGATTCAGCGTTTCCTTCGCCATCATATCATTATTTATTGCTTTTAAAGTCATCAAAGTAAATTACACGTGGGGGTCAGCAAAAAAACTGGTTCCGCTGTCATTATTATTTCCCACTCTTTTCTTTGCTTTTCAAACTTTCGGACTTAAATACTCCCAATCCACCGATGCTGGAATCTTATCAGCCGTTACCCCGATCATAACGGTGATGATAGCGGGATATTACTTAAAGGAAAAAACGTCTTTATATCAAAAGCTTTCGATTGTCTTATCGGTAGTTGGAGTCATTTTTATTTTTGTTTTGAGAGGGAGCTCAATCAATTTTTCCGACATGCTCGGAATGGTTTTAATTCTTCTATCCTGTATTGCAACTGCATGTTATACGACAATGATCCGTTCACTTGCACAAGATTATACGCCAGGTGAAATGTCCTTTTTTATGATGGGAACAGGCTTCGTAATTTTTAACATTGCTGCTTTCAGTTCCCACATAAACCAAGGAACAATGCAGGAATTCTTTTTACCTTGGTTGAGCAGGGAATTCATTTTTTCCATTTTGTATTTAGGAATATTGGCCTCATTGGTCACTTCGTTGTTATCCAACACCATTTTATCAAAAATCAAGGCGTCACAAATGAGTGTTTTCGCAAACCTTTCCACCGTTGTCACGATAGTGGCAGGAGCTCTTATTCTTAATGAAAAAATTATAACCTACGATATTATCGGGTCGGTTCTTATCATTTTAGGTGTAATAGGAACAAATTATTTTGGGGGAAAGAAAAATTATTCTATAAAATTGAATCTTCATTAGAATAAGAAGGAACACAGTTAAATAAATAAAACCAGTCTATCCCAAGTTAGGATAGACTGATTTTATTTCCACCAAATTGTTTGCGGAAACTCTTTTACTCCAATAAATACTGGTTCGCCTATTTGCGGTGTGGAAACATGTACGGAATGTTCTTTGGCCGCTTTAGTTACCCGCTCAATTGGGTCTGTCCAGTCATGAAATGACAATGTGAACCCTGCCCAATGAATTGGAATCATTAGTTTTCCTTGCACATCAATGTTTGCTTGAACTGTTTCTTCAGGCATCATATGGATGGTGGACCAGCGCTCATCATATTGGCCACATTCCATTAATGTAAGATCAAATGGACCGAATTTTTCTCCAATTTCTTTAAAATGAGTACCATACCCACTGTCGCCGCTAAAAAATATCTTGTCTTGTTTTCCGTTAATTACCCAGGAACACCACAGCGTCGTATTGCCATCTCGTAAACTTCTTCCGGAAAAATGCCTCGCAGGCGTGCAAACCAAATGCAGGCCCTTGAAAGTAACTTCATCCCACCAATTATGCTCCTGAATCTTTTCTTTTTTAACACCCCATCTTTCAAGATGGCCCCCAACCCCCAGTGGAACAATGAACTGACCGACCTTATCTTTTATCTTCTTTATAGAGTAATAATCTAAATGATCATAGTGGTCATGTGATAGGAGAACCGCATCGATTGGCGGCAGTCTTTCCAAATCAATAGGCAAGTCCCCGCTAAACCGCTTATTTCCAAACAGCGGAAAGGGAGTGGGGGCCTTACCAAACATTGGATCCACTAATAAGGTTTTTCCATCCATCTCTAACATGAAGGCAGAATGTCCAAACCAGGTGATTTTATTGAAATCACCTATCATAGGTTCTTTAGTTTCAATCAGAATTGGATTGTCGGGCCGCCTACTGGGATTTCCTTTTATATAATCCCGTAGAATCGACCCTGTATGTTTGAGGCTCATCACCTGACTTGCAGGAATCTGGTTGATAAACTTCCCATTTACAAAATTTTCTTTCGTGCTGAAACTTTTAACTTTTTCTTTAGTTGCTCGTCTTCCTAGAGGAGGATAAAGGTATAAAAAAAGTGTCCCTGAAATAAAAAAGAAAGTTAAAAACTTTATAATTTTCAGCATATATACTTTCCTCCTAAATTTAATCAATATTTTCGTTCACTTATCATAACACAGAATTTTGAAGGTTATTTACTGTGATGTTCTAAAAATTCTTTCATCTTATTCTTTAACTGGCATGTTTATTGCATATTACTAAACTGAAGTAAACAGGAGGAGTGAAGGATATGTTTGATTTAGGTTTGAAAATAGAATAATTCCATTAAAATAAACTTCAGTTAACTATCTTACTTCAAAAAACAGCAAGGAATTCAGAAAAATCCCTTGCTGTTTTTTATATCTTACTTTTTATTTCATTATTGGGTTGGCGTGTCGGCCATACATCTTGTTGGATTCTTTTCCTCCATAAATCTAAGGATGACAGCATGGTAGAGAAGTAAAAGCGTTTGCTCGAAAAGAAAGCCAATTGGCGGATTAGTTGGCGTTTCAGGCTTTATCCTTCTCCAGAAAAAGATAGTCCAACTTGGGCTGGAAGATTTGATGAAATTACTGCAAAAATTGAAAATGAGAAGTACAGGTGCGTCTTTCTAATTCAAAGACTGAAAAGTTGGGACCCAGTATATTAAGAAGTAATATCAAATACTGTAAGTAGTGCGCTAGTATTATAAGATCAACCAGTAATAACTGGCTGACCTCATAATACGAAAGGGGTAGGAATGCTGCCCCTTTAGCCCTCGTGGAAATTTGGGTGAATCATACGGGTTTATTTCTCATTATCATACCAAGGATTTAAGTGTATGAGAACTTCATCTACATCATGGTGATTTTCCATTATTGTTTTCTTTATATTGCGGATAATGTCATGACCTTCTTGAATTGTCTTTCCACCAGGAACACCAACACGAAGATCCACCAATACATAATGCCCATGCTCCCTAGCACGTAGGCGATCTATTCGTTTCACTTCTGGAACAGTTAATATTAAAGACGCAAAGCTATCCAATCTTTCTCGACTTACATTTTTCTCCATTAGTGTGTCTAACGCTTCTACTCCCATTCCATAAGCAAGCTTGAAAACTAAAGTTGTTACAATGATACCCGCAATTGGATCTCCGTAAGCGAGGATTTGAATATCATAAACTTCTCCAACTAGTGCAAGTCCAATCCCCAATACCGCTGCCAATGAAGCATACACATCTGCAAGATGATCGTACGCAGTTGCAATTAACCCTTTGCTATTCGTCCTTTTGCCAATTCTAATCGTATACACATATAAAATTTGCTTCCACACAAGAGATATAATTGCAGTTAGAAAAGCAATTAGACTGGCTTTTTCAGGCTCTTTAAAGAACGCTGAGATTGATTCATAAGCAATATAAAATGCTGCCAATCCTAAAATTATTGCTACAATGGCAGAACTAATCACTTCTGCTTTACCGTGTCCGTAGGGATGGTTCTCATCAGCTGGGCGTTTAGAAATACGCATAGATGTTAAAGCCGCAGCGCTTGCTACAACATCGCCCGCGTTATGGTAACCATCTGCAAGAAGAACCGGGCTATGAAAGACAGTACCTACGACAATCTTAAGAATCGTTAGAACGATGTTGCTTATTAAGCTAATCCACCCCGCAATGAGAGTATTTGAATTCGTGCTTTGACTCATAAACTTTGACCTCCTGTATAATTCTTTCCCATGAGCAACAAAAACCCTTGACTGATTTCAGTCAAGGGTTTTTGTTTTTAAAATATAATTTCCGGTGAAAATGTTAAGTAAAATCATATTTATCACTCATTAGATTTAGAATTTTTTTAATCATAACATGGACTTGATAATGTAGCAAGATGGTGTATTTCTAAGTCTAAAAGACATAAAAGCAGGGTACAGAGCGTGTAACACTCAGTTTGGGATTTGTTGCTTTGAAATAAAGTTGCAATGTTTTGAATAAAGTTTAACCGTTTATAAGTATGCGTCAAATTAAAAAAACTACCCAATATGGATTTAACTAATAAAGAAGAAGTAGAAAAAATCTTACCTTGGTCATCTGATTTACCCTTAAAATGTAGAGTATTATAAAAAATGAAATGAACAAACAGTAGCCCCGACATACACCACTCATGTAGAATGTTTTGGAGCTACTTGACGTTTACTTTGGTAATTCATACTTTCTAATAGATTGGCAAATGGGGAGGACAATGCCAAAACTCCAATTTCCTGTCCCAGGAATAGATAACATTGCTCATTGACCCAAACAGGCCTGGAATAAAGACAAGGGGTGTTCTGCTTATGTGATTTGCTCTCATATTTCACCCACCTATTCTTCAGACTAACAATAATCTCCAATTAAGTTTCAAAGTGTGACATGTCGGTTGTTATTTTCTCCATTTAATATATATGCAGTTCTTATCTACATAAACTTTACTTGGGGTTTTTGATTTTAATGTGTACTCTCTTATAGACGTTTCTTTGTTCAGTTAACCTAATAATATTAGCTTTTTTCTTAGCTTCCCTAACAGTTTGACCTTCTGTTTCTAAAAACACCAAAATGAAAAAGATTAGGTACCCTTGCTTTCTACTCTTCAAGAAATCGTATATCAAATGTTAGACGCAAACACTGCTGTATAGTAGGCCGTTATTTTATTGAACAAAAAAAATTTCCATGCATATGGTTAAAGAAATAAATGGTTTAAAGGAGGATACTATGCATTGGATAACCATTATTCTTATAGGCTTAGCAGCTAACTTAGACAATTTAGGGATTGGTTTAGCCTATGGGGTTAAACAAACGAAAATCCCTATTTTTTCTAACATAACCATTGCTATTATCTCAATGATTGTCACTTATGTTGCAGTTATCGCTGGTGGCACGATTATCGAGTATGTTTCACCAAGTAAAGCTAACCTTTTGGGAAGTCTTTTGCTATGTGTGATAGGTTTATGGACTTTATTATCTAATCGCTTCTCTAATCAAGAACCTTTGAAAAATCCTGAATTGATTGATGGGGATAAGAATCATATAATCTCTTTCAGAGAAGCAATCACCCTTGGGTTTATCTTATCTGCAAACTGCTTAGCAGGTGGGATTGCAATCGGTGCAAATGGTATTTCAGCCATTTGGACAGTTATCTCTATTGGTTTTTTTTCAATAGTAACAGTTGGAGTGGGTAGCCATTTTGGTTATTTACTTACCAAAACATTTGTTGGTAAATATTCAACATCCATTTCAGGATGGCTACTTATTATGATTGGTATATACGAGATTTTTGCTTAACTGTAATTATGCTAATGCAATTTGGTTTAATAGACAGTCAGTAAATCGTTTCTGCTGATAAATGACTTGTAAACAGTTGCATAATGAATTGTTATGATTATGCCGCAAATAAAATAACAGCCAAGAATATATAGCAAATATCTATTCCTCCTTGAACATGGGCGCATACACAGAAAATGATCAATCTTTTTTATAAAAACTGAATACTAAATTGCAAAGAAAGAATCCATTTCGATCAATCTTTTTTTAAATGGATTCTTTTCATTTGTCGTAGAATGCAGGTTCATACGATAGTCTTGATCAAACTTTTTGTTATAAAATAGAGTGAATAGACGGTGAGAAATGTTTAAGTTATGGAGGCATTAAAATGCTTGGATTACCAAAAGGTGAGGTGTTTTTAGTTCCTTGGACAAATGATTGGGAAAAGGAATTTTTATTAGAGAAAGAAAGGATTCAAGAGGTAATTGGTCAGAATATTTTAGCTGTTCACCATATTGGAAGTACAGCAATTAAGCATTTATGTGCAAAGCCAATTATTGATATTGCTATTGAAGTTAAAGGATTTCAGGATGGTGAAAAGTGTGTTACGGCATTAGAAACACTTGGATACTCATATAAAGGGACAAATGTATTACCAGATAGATACTACTTTAATAAAGGTGAACCAAGAACACACCAAATTCATATGTATCAAAGTGGAAATAAATATTTACTTGAACAGTTGGATTTTAGAGATTATTTGAGAAATAACGAAACAGCAAGAATACAATATAAAAAACTTAAACAGGAATTATCAACGGTGAATACAAATAATAAACATAAATATGCAGATGATAAAACCAATTTTGTTAAGTCCATCTTAGAAAATATAAAAAAATAATAGTATTTTGGTAACTCAACTAACGGGTGCGTTAGCGAAAGATCAGAGCCGTCTTAAAGGCAGCTTTTTCTTTATGCAACTATCGGGGCAGATTAGTTGAATAAGGGATGGTATAATTTTTATATAAGACCAATCTAAAGGGAGCGTAAATCATGAGTAATTGTTGCAAAACAAATGATTCGATTTCTGAAACAAATAAATCAGAGAATTGTCCAAATTGTAAAGTAGCTGGAAAAAAAGTAAAAATCATTACACTGAAATCAATGCTAAAACCAACCAAATTGGATTCTCTTAGTGCAGATTTAGACCATTATTTTTGTGCAGTTAATGACTGTGAAGTCGTATATTTCGATACGGAGCAGAAATCATACACCAAATCGGACATTAAGGTTCCTGTTTACCAAAAAGATACCTCACTCGAAGTTCCTGTTTGCTATTGTTTTGATTGGACAAAAGAAAAAATTACCCAATTTGTTGAAAAAGGACTTACGCCTAATCCAATTGAACATATTCGTGAAAACATCAAAGAAAATCGATGTGGTTGTGAGGTGAACAATCCTCAAAGCAGTTGTTGTTTAGGGAATGTGACCAAGTTTATAAATCAATTATCTTAGGAGGCTATGATGGATTATTGCGAAAAGTTGAGAGGAATGATTGGAAATTCTCCACTAATCATCGTGCGACCAAGTGTAGGGATCATGAATCATTCAGGTGAAATTTTACTGAATCGATACATAGGTGGAATTTGGGGCATTCCAGGTGGCATATTGCAGTTAAATGAGTCTGTTGAAGAATGTATTAAACGAAATGTCCTTGAAGATTTAGGCTTAAAGATAAAGACATTAGCATTATTTGGTGTCTATTCAGGCAAAGAGTTAATTAATCGAGTCGAGGAAAGTGGCGATGAGTATCATATTGTTGCAATCGGTTATTTATGTACTGAGTATGAAGGAGAAATAACTCCTGATAACAATCAAGCGATTGAAGCTCATTTCTTTAGATTAGATCAATTACCTGAAGAAATCGATCCATTTATTAAAAACAGGTTAGTTAAATTAAAAGGGCAACTTGATAAAAAAATGAATACCTCTTGTTGAACTAACGCATGCTTTACTTCAATAAGGGAGGTTACTGAAGCAACCTTTTTGTTATGGCACTAACGGGGCAGGATAGTTCATTAAGAGAAGGAACGCTTGAACTATTTATTGAACATGTTGGTATGGTATAAATATTTTTTATAGTGGAGGTGTGTCATGAAAAAGTATGAAAAAATGTTAATTGCTTTTAAGGATGCAGATTTTAATTGTTTTGCTAATAAGGGAGATTGGCTTTATATTGCAAATAATAAGGATACAAAAAAGGGACTTTTTAGATTACCTAACTATATATATTACTTTATGTCTGTAAATAAAGAGCGTATGCCTTCTGAAATTGGAGTAGTAAAAAAAATATAGGTAATATCACTGCAAAAGAACTCGCAGAACTTGATTATAAAAGTAGAAAAAAAGATATTTCGCTTCTGACTGATGAAACTGTGAAAGAATATGAATGGTTTTTAGAAAAAGTTAATGCTCAGCCGGAACATACTCCTATGGCTGTTACTTGGTTTGAAAAAACCTTACCTAAAAAAGAAAAAGAATTAAGAGTACATAAAAAGTTCTTTACGGGTCTATCAAAAGAAGAGAAAAAAGAATTGTTTGAACGCCTAACACTAAACCTTAACTAACGGGTGGGGTCTTTATATAAATTCCAGAAAGCTAAAAATATAACTGCAGATAAAAAGGCAGGTAAAGTTACTTTCACTATATTGTTTTCAGCATAATAAAAAGGCCTTCTTCAAATGGAGAGGGCTTATTTTTGTTATATCAAACTTTTGTTTTATATCTCCTTATCATTCTTGTAGTCCTAAAATCTCATTTATTTGAGTATGAAGAAACCTATTTGGTAGGTAGGTATGGGAAATTTGTTATATAATGTAAGTGGATATAAAATTATTTATAATTGACGGGAGAAAGATAATGAAGGCAACAATGTTTTTTTTATTAAGTTCTTTGGATGTTCAACGCGGTGGATTAACGAAGGCCTCGTTAGCTCAGGCTAATACATTTGCAGATATGGGCTATGATACTCATATACTCACATTTAATTTTGATACGAGGTACGAAAGAATACGAGAAAAATTAATAGAGCTTGGACAACTAAACGAAAAAGTTAAAGTTTTAAATCTCTATGAAGAGCTTTGTGGAAGTGAAGAAGATTTAACGATTACACAAGTTACACCCGAGACCGGATATTTAGATCCACATGTTGGACATAACGCTTTTAGAGTTTACGAAAATGGACTTTACACTAAATATAAAAAATTTCACGAAGACGGGCCTTTAGATTTCATTGATTATTTTAATGAACAAAGATATCGAATCAAAAAAGAAGTGTATGATGAGTATGGCTTGATAAGAAAAGTTTCTTTTATGGATTTTGCTTCAAATAAACCAAGACAAATGAATTTTTACAATAGCAGCTCCCAAGCTTATTTATCAAAATGGGTAAATCCCGAAAACGGCAAGGCCATTCGAGTAAATTGGTTTGAAGAAAATGGAGATATTAAGGCTATTTATAGCAATGATGATCAACTAAAATTAGATTGGATCGAACGAGTAATAAAAGACGTAGATAACCCAGTATTAGTTGCAGATGCTCGAAAAACTGACTTATTAATGATAAATGTAAAGAATAAGAATGCTGCAAAAATCTGGCGGTTACACAGTAGTCACCTTACGGCACCATGGGAAGCTGATTCTGACATCGCTTCAACTGTCCAAACAGGAATCAATCATTTAGATAATATTGATGCTGCTTTAGTTCTTACAGAACAACAAAAGACAGATATTGAAAATAGATTTGGGAAAATAACGAATTTGCATGTTATTCCTCATGCGATGACGAGGACAAATTTAAAAACTGGATGGTTTGGCCGCCCTGGTTTAGTTAAAGACGAAAGGCTAGCGGTAGTTATTAGTAGGTACTCAGCCATTAAAAATTTAGATCATATTATTAAGGCATTTGAAATCGTTGTAAAGAAAGTGCCAGATGCAAAGTTAGAGTTTTGGGGAGACGGTTCGGAAAAAGAGAAGTTACAAAAGAGTATTAATAATGCTAATCTTACAGATCACATAAAATTGAATGGATACACCCAGGAACCATCTAAAATTTATCAAAGTGCTCTTTTCAGTATCTTAGCTTCAAAAACGGAAGGGTTTTCTCTTTCTGTATTAGAGAGCATGTCTAATGCTACAGCTGTAGTGAGTTATGACATTAGATATGGCCCTAATGAATTAATTGACAATGGAGAAAATGGAGTTTTAGTTCAAAAAAATAATACAGATATGCTAGCAGAAGCGATGATTTCAATGTTCAATCATCCGAATACAACCATAAAGGTGGGTAAGGCTGCTCTAAAAAAGGTAGAAAGAAAATTCAACCAAGAAATTTATGCAAATTCTTGGGAACATGTTGTTAGAGTAGCAATTGAAAATCGTCAATTGAAAAATAAAAACATACAATTAGTCAAAAAAGATTAATATCGAAGTTAAACAAACAAAAAACAGCCAAGTTCATGTGAACAGGCACGAGGAGTTTCTACAGATAAGAAAGCAGGTAAGGCAACTTCCACTAAATTGTTTGCCCCATAATCAATTGCCCTTACTCGTATTGAGTAGGGGCAAATTTTTTGAAAAAGTGAAGCAAACAAAACATAGTCCCGAAATACACCACCCATGTAGTATTTGGGGGCTACTTGACGTTCACTATCTTATGGGGGTCAGCTGTTGGACAGCTGATTAATAAACAATACATCGAATTTGAGTTTACTGAACACGGTTATGTTTGTATTTCTCATTTTTATCTTTGGTTCATTCACAGTTAGAACATGGCTATATTACTTGCGACTTAGAAAGCGTTATGAATTTAGTTTGTAACCTAAAATTTCCAAAAACAGCTCATCCTTTAAAGTTTGAGCTGTTTTTGGATTTCTATCTATTGATTGTTGAAATTATTTCTGTGAAGTAGTATTGGAGAGGTACACTGATAATATTGAGTATTTACAGTGGGAATGGTATTGGAGTTGGATAAGCATGTATGTTTTATTACATATTTCATATAGGATTTTCACTAGACTTAGAGCTTAGAAATAGTGAAAAAATTAAGCACGAGGCACTGGCCGATAAAAAGAAGAGAGCATCTGTAAACTACACAGCTGCCCTCCTGATTTTCTCCAAGATCCATTGTTAATCTCGTAATTCTGTACAATGAAGTATTTAATCTACCGGACGGTCATCAAAATCATAGTCTACCGTGCCAGGAGCTACACGTGCATTTGTTAATGCCGGAGTTTCCGGACGGGCAATTTGATACACACTGGCACCGACAATTTCAGCTGCTTGCTGCAATTTTTCTTTCGATATCTTATCCAGTGTATCTGTAGGCTGGTGATACCAAGGCTCTACAGGGGAATGGATAAACAAGGCGGATGGAATGCCAAGCTCATGGAATGGTTGGTGGTCACTCCTGCCCAGTTGTCCATAAGGAATCGCAACATCCATCGTTCTGGCCCCTGCTGAGGAACCCAGGTCCGTCACAAGGTTTTTCATTCCATCAATGGTATACATAATCAAACCACCTGCAGGATTATCCTCGCCAGCATCACGTCCGCCTATCATATCCATTTGGAAGTGAGCCACCATGCGGTCTACATCCTCTTTGGGAAGGGAATCTGCATAGAAGGATGATCCAACGAGCCCTCTTTCCTCAGATCCGAACGTGAGGAAGCGAATTTCAGTGTCAATTGGCGTTTTGGCCAGGATCCTTGCCAGTTCCAGCACAGCTGATACACCCGAAGCATCATCGTTTGCACCAGGGCCGCCCGGGACAGAATCATGATGGGCTCCAACAGTCACGATTTGACCATTATCCTTATTGGCTTTTGGTTTTAGGGAAGCGATGACATTGTAGGATGTCTTTTCGATTCTTTCAGCTTTTCCCACTTCCAGAGTGGACGTGATTTGTTTAGTTTTAAGCTGTTCGACCAACTCTAACCCTTGGGCTTGGGTAATGGCTACAGCAGGTATATTTTGCCCCGCTGATACTTGTCCGAAATTATTTCCTGATGGCGAGTTGTTGTACATTAAAACGCCAACCACTCCTTTATTTAGGACATTCTGAACCTTTTCAACAAAGGTAATGTCCCCACGTTCAACTAGTGCAATTTTCCCAGATACATTTTCTCCAACTTCCTCTGGCTTTGCTTTTCCAACATTAACAAGTTCGGCCGTTACCTTCCCGCTGATACTGCCGCTAATGGCACGCGGTGTTCCTCCTAAATCACTGTCACCAATTTTCACTTTTACATTTTGCACCGTATCATAGATGGGAAAAGGCTGAACCTTTGTTTCAAAACCAAGACTCTTAAACTGACTTTCTATGTATTTGACTGCACGGAGCTCCCCTTCTGTACCAGCAGCCCTCGGTTGCTCTGATAGATAGGCAATCGTATTATACATATTGTCCGCACTAATTTTTTTGATAACTTTGTTATCAAAAGCTGTGTCAGACTGGGCATTTGTTGCTCCGTTTGTTTGTGCAAATACTGTACCAGTTGATAGAACCATACCCGCAGCTAATAGTACTGTTAGTGATTTTCTATACATATAATCCCTCCTTCTTCATAATCTTCCTAATTATGTATTTAACTGAATAGTTTGTAAATGAGTCATTAGTCTTTAAATTCCAACTATCAATCGGTGTCTGACACCCGCTCTCTTTTAAAACACAACCACTTAAAATAAAACCGTTCAATAACCTATAAACCAGCGTTCTTATTGTTATAAAATAAAGTTAATAAAAGGTAGGGGAAGTGTGCAGAATGTTGGTGATGTTGGGTTTTCTAATTTACGTATTTTTGCTAATGATTGCTATTATACTCATTGAATCTTTACCATTCATAACATTACCGGCGGTGATCATAAGTCTATTTCGAAAAAAGAATATAAAACGGTCCATTGCAGCATTAGCTGTCATTCCACTTATTAAGCTGTTTAATAACTTAAATAGAAATGGAATGGGACCTTCCGAGTCTGAATATTTCCTTTCACAAATACTGCAAGCGAATTTATGGATTATTCTTTCTTTTATGGGATATTGCTATCTTCTGTATTGGTGGGGAACATTTATTAAGAGAAGGAAGAAACATCATACAAAACCAATCGATAAACTGGAGGGGAAGAAATCTTTCAAAACTAAAGGGTTTCTCATTCTTGTAGGAGTTGTCCTGATGTTGGGCATTCCATTAGTTTCTTTTTTCTATCAAGATTCTTGGCAAGAAACTACCGTCCTAACCAGTGAATCTCCAACGGGAACAAGTACGATTGAAATTGTGCAAAAAGGAGAGCCTACTTTGTTTAGCTCTGCTCCCTTTAAAATCTATTATCAAAAAGAAGGTCATTCACGTTATTCCATACGTGAGTCTGTAGACAATGACGGTGGATTCGCAAGAACTGAGAATTTTAGGGTTGAATGGAAAGACAACGAAAATGCTACAGTCACTATAATTGGAGACGAAAGTTATACCGAAACCATAGAGATTAATGTATTAGAAAAACCTAAAAAATAAACCTACTTGGAAGAATATGTAGAGTTGAGTATATCCTTCAGGGTCTGTTGGTAAGCACAAGGAACAAATTAGAGCTAAAAGCAGTTCAAGATGAAAGTGGAGAAAGTATCCTTCTTCCTGTTATCGTATGAATATTGATCCACCAGTCCATGTAATGTAGAGGCTTCCCCTTATAACTTTAACTTTATAATCACTAAAACGAGCATGTTCACTCAGTCCGTGATTTCCCTTTTTGACTGAATCTTTTACATAAATATATGAATTCAAAGAACTGTAAAATGTATACTGACTTTCATACTCATCTTTTGACCATTGAAATGGTTCCTTTTCATGTATAACATAAGGGAAAGAAAGGTATTCACCACTTTCAATAAAAGTATAGTTTTCGGATAAAATGGAAAACGACCCTAATAAGTATAGAAAATTAGCAAAAACAACTATATTAAACAAAGTATTTTCTTTCTTTTTATTAAGCTTAATCTTTTCCGATAGTATAGAAATAGAAACAGGCATAGGAATTAAACCAATTAATGCAATCCATTTATCAAAAGGTTCGCCATTCACCCATATTAGTATTCTCATTAATCTCAATAGAACAAAGAGTAACACTAAAGCCGTTAATAATGATGATAGGACAATGATAAACTTCTTAAAATTCAATGATTTCACCTCTTCGGAATTCTACCATTTTTCTGGTTTTCAGTATATATAATTTTATCCTTGAATGGTAAAGTTGTTTGTACTATGGCCTTCCTTATAGAACTCCCTCAGTTTAATAGATAATGCTCACGAATACTCGCTTATTCGCAGGATTTCAAACCACATGGTATAGGTTGCTTTAGATGAACGAAAGAGATAGGACCGTTTTGATAAGATGAGGGCAGATTGAAATAGGGGATCTGTTGAAAATCCCATATTATTACATATGCTGCACGCATTTTCCACGCTGCCCCTGGAGGCTTTCCCTCCCATGTCTCAACGGGTCATAATCATATGCCCTTTCATTCCTTCGTCATGCCTATCCAAGGGGTGGAAGCCGGTTTTGCTAACGGAACGGGTCATTGCCCTTTTGTTCTATATATCCAGTACTTCGTGCTTTCTTTGAAATCCTACGAATAAGCCAACTTTCGTAAAAAACAATGTGAATGTAAATTTACGCTGCTAGTTGTTCAAGAGGAAATACCATTTCCGGTTTATAGACAGAGCCATTACGAGTAATCCCTACTAGGACACGGGCGAGTTTTCCACATAGTTTCATGATGGATTTCATTTTCTTGATCTTCTTCACCTTAACATTGTTCGAGTGTAGGGCTTTAAACTCAGGGTTATTCATCACCAGACTCATGGTCGCAAGGAAAAGGTAACGCCGCAGGCGTGATCTTCCACGTTTGGAAAGAACAATTTGGCCTTTCCACTTCCCAGAGCTTGCCTCAGCGAGATGCAATCCTGCATGACGAAGTAGTGCATTCCCGTGAGCGAACCCACTCAGATCTCCAGCTTCTCCTAAGATGCCCGCCAGTGAAATCTCACTGATTCCTTTAATGGCAAGTATTTGCTTAACGAATGGAATTTGTTCCAAGACATTTGTGACTTCTTGCAGCACTCTTTCGAGTTGGGATGAAGCGAGATCATATTCCTCTAATAACTGTTCCAAGTGAAGTTTATACGCATCAAGGGCTTGTTTCGTACCAATTGAACGCTTGGCCAATGCAAGCAGGGAACGGGATTTTTTATGCCCGGAATGTCGCTTCATACATGATTTCCACCCGGTTACGATATCTTGAGGCTGTAAGGAACATAATTCAGCTGGGGTAGGAAAGAGGCGTAGGGTTGCGATTGCCCCTTTACATGATACGTCTTTAAACACTTGCCGGAGCTCGGGAAAAACAACATCCACCCAGCGATTAATTTGGTTGATGGAGCTAACAAGACGCTTAACGATCACATCTCGGTTAGCCATAAGGACACGAAGTTTTTCAAATGATTCTGAAGTGGAACGAACGAAGGCATAGTAGCCATTCTTCACCATATCAGCGATGACAAGGGCATCTTTTTTATCACTTTTGGATTGCGTATTATCACGATTTTCTTTGTTTCTTTTGACATGGTGAGGATTGACGGTGACGACATCCATGTTTTGTTTGACTAGCCACTTTGAAAGGTTTATCCAATAATGACCGGTAGGTTCCATTCCGACTATCGTGGTGTCTAGGTTTTTCATTTGTTTTAGTTCCTTGATCCAGTTTAGTAATCTAGTAAAACCTTTTTCGTTATTTTCAAAAGTCAAAGGTTTCCCGATCACAATGCCCCGATAGTTTACAGCACGGGCCACGTGTACGTGTTGGGCAATATCCACACCAACAACTAGATGTTGGTCCGTAATTCTCTCAATTAGTTGATTTTGTTTGTTTTGCATTTTAAAATTCATAGTAGAGCTTCCTCCTTAAGATGAGTTTTGGTTTGTGTGTACTCTCATCATACTGAGGGGCTCTGTTTTTTTCAAAGCCGATAATTAATGCTCTACAGGAATGCTAACGGGTGCTTTAGCTAAAGATCAGAGCTGTCTTTAAGGTAGCTTTAACTTATGCAACTATCGGGGCAGGTTAGTGAAACAAGATGTTATTATTCAGTGTAAAAAAATGTGAAAAGCAGGTGAGTGAATGGAAAATAATAATCCTTATATAACCTTCGGAGCGCAATTAGGAGATGTAAATGCAGATAAAGCTGTGTCAATCCATCTACAAGAATTAAAGAATTTATTGTATAAGTATTGTGACAATGTATACTGTACAGAAATTAATGAAATGCTCCAATTCTAAGAGTAGACGGAGAAGGTTGGTATTGGGAATTTGACGGTTGTGAAAAATTAAGACTTAGTAAAAAATATCGATATATTACAGTTGATATAGGTATGCCTCGTTCAAGATGGGAAGGTATTGACCCGGATGCTATAAGAAAATATCCTTATCATTAACCTTAAAGGTGCTTTGGCTTTGATGGTAAAAAGATTAAAAAAAGAGAAATACACAGTTAATGAGATGGATTTATGGAATGATTTTGGAAAAGTAGAAGAGGAATTCTTGTTAAAGTAACGGGTGCTTTTCTTGAATAAGCAACAATAGTTTATTCATTTCCCTAGGTCCATTTAAATGCCAAAAATCCCTACTTTTTGATCGAAATCAGGGGATTTTTCTATGTTTAATAATTATAGTTTATTTTGAAAACACTATACTACATTTAAAAACGTAATCATGTAATTCCATTAAAGGGCGCGATTCTTTAATAAGGTCCACTTTTCTTAAAGAACTAAATGGTGCGTTAGCTGAAGATCGAAGCTGTCTTTAAGGCAGATTTTCTTTATGCAACTATCGGGCCAAATAAGTTAAGAAGGTTGACTCATTATAATTAAAGGGGATATGCACTAATGAAAAATATTTTTAATCATATGCATACAGCAGAAGTTTTAAAGCGTATTGACAAATTGAGTCCAAATTCACAACCACAATGGGGAAAAATGGATGTTGCCCAAATGCTAGCGCATTGTTCATCTTTCCAAGACATTGCAATGGGAAATTCTTTTCCACCAAGGAGTTGGTTAGGAATAATAGTAGGGAGGTTTGCAAAACAAATCATTTACAATGACAAGACATTGCCCCATAATATGTCTACTATTCCAACCATTTTGATTGCAGATGATAGAGAATTTGACACAGAAAAAGAAAAGCTTAAACAAAAAATTATCACATTCCAAAATAACGGACCAGAGAAGTGCACAACTCATCCTCATCCTTTTTTTGGAAAACTCACTTCTGAGCAATGGGGTAAAGGAATATACAAGCACCTTGACCATCATTTTAAACAGTTTGAAGTTTAAACATTGAAAACAAAATGAAACGATTTGCATCGTTAGTTGAAGAATGTATTGTAGGATTGAAATAAAGTGGTACCGTTTATAAAAAAGTGGTACCGTTTTAAATAAAGTTATACCGTTTGTAAAAAAGTTGCACCGTTTTACCCCTTGGAGGGTGTCGCGGAGTTGAGTATGTTTTTGATTTTCTTGTATAAGAGAAAAAATCATTTCACCGGCGTGCTTCCAGGGGTTGAGGATGAACCCTTATCTCAAAATGGATATACGTATGCGAATAATAATTCAGTGATGAATGTGGTTTCCGGTTGAAAGGAATTATTACGATGATTATAGGACAAAAAATTATCCTTATAAGTATCGGCTTGTTTTCACTAGTCGTGATATTACTAATATTATTTAAAAGAGATAAGATTAAGTTTTTTACAAATCAAAATTTAATTAAAATGGAAAAACTTATGATGTTTCTTTGTATTATTACTTTAATATGTACTGCTATTAACCCTTCACTATTGATTTTTAATTTCACAATTCAAATCTTATTTATAGAAATCGTTTGCATTATAGAACTTAGGAGAGTGGCTGAAAAGCCTAATAAGTTGTATTATATAATACTATCTTTAACTTTTTTTTTAATGCTTATTTTGCAATTTATTACTCCAATAATACTTAACGCTAGTTGTTTAATTGATTTATGAATTAGAATGGATGAGTCTTTTTAATTGTGAACCTGATTTTTTGGATGAAAATTCACCTTTTTATTATCGAGAGAATACGTATGTATTTTCTATAGTTAATTTTAATATAAGGACACCATCTGTTAGTGAATTTTCGATACATGTACGAGATGAAAAGAAAGATATTGAACTCGTATCATTACGTCTACTTACAGTTGATAAAATTTGAAATCAATTCAGATAAAAAGAATGAATCTGAATTTACCATTTATCAGGATAATTAAGATGGGCGTTTTTATACAAAAACAGAAGTCACATTGAAACCAAACTTTTCGATGAAAGTGACGGAAGACTTCCTGCGCTGATATAAGAGAGTAAGAGCTAAATAACAAGTAGTCTGGGTGAAAGTTTTAATCAATCTTTTTTATAAAAACTAACTCCACCTAAAAATCAAACCCACTTATTTTGATCAATCTTTTTTCAAAATAAGTGGATTTTTACTATATATAAAATCAACGTTTGCAGCATACTTTTCATCAATCTTTATTCCAAATCAACAAGTATCTCTAAGCCTAATTACTATTCTCTTTCATAAGATGAACAATGCTTTGATTTATTCTCAATTACTATTTGATGCAACTAACAGTATGTCTTTTTATAATCTTTTGTTTTGCCTTAAACGGGCGCGATTGTTGAATAAGCTTCACTTTTCTTCTTCAACTAACGGGTGCGTTAGCTGAAGTTCAGACCTATCTTAAAGGTAACTTTTTCTTTATGCAACTATCGGGGCAGGATAGTTGAATTAATAGGGTAAATATGGAATTAAAGAGGACGGAGATACAAAAGTGGAGAATATGTTTATTTATCAAATAAAAGGAGGCTAATTTGATGAATGAAAAAATATTAAGGGTAGGTACTACTTATATACCAGTAACTAATGTAGAACTTACTTCGGGATGGTATGTAAGTAAATTGGGTGCAGAGTTAAGCTATAAAGATGAAGACAAAGCAATTCTTAATTTTGCAAACCAAAGTATTTTTCTGGTTAAATCTAATGAAAACCAAAGCTCTAATTTTTATGATATTTACGGTGAAGAGCGTTTTTCTATGACCTTTGAAGTTAATGGGTTAAACGCTTTAGAAGCTGTCCATAAAGATTTTATCGAAAAAGAAATAAAAGTTGGAGAAATTGAAAACAGAGGTCACACGGGGAGAAACTTTGTTTTTTATGATTTAGATGGTAATAAATTTGATGTATGGAGTGAATTAAGTCTAATATTCAAAGAAAAATATCTAATCTCGGAATAGAAAAGCTATACTCTTATTAAGCTAAACAGATACTTTACTTGAATAATAGGAGCATGGGCAGTCCTTTTCTTATGCAGCTAACGGGTGCGATACTTCAATTTCGAAGTGTCGCTTTTTTCTTATGGAATTAAAGGTGCAGGATAGTTCAGTTAGATTTACAAATATCTAAGTCTATGTGGTAATATTAGTAATTAAAAATTGGCGGTGATGTAAATGGAACCAAAATGGCTTGATTGGGATAAACAACTTCAATCCATTGCACAAGCTGGACTAACCTATTCAAAAGATGTTTATGACTTGCTGGAGACCGGTAACAAGTAGATAACACCAAAATATGGAATAACGTCAATAATTATAAATTTAAGGAAATGAAATAAGCAGTAATATTAATGAACGATCAGGTTCCTGTTATATGTGAAGAGAATAATAGAATAGGTTGAACCAAGACCTTAATATTAGTGTTCCTGTCCTTTGAAATGTTAAATATAATCAATTGCCAGCTGGAAAAATGGAAAGAAAACGATCAGATAGTCTTTGTTGCTTTTCTGGAAAAGGACAAAAGGGCTTCTATGCGGGAGGAGATAATCGTTCACATTATTATTCTAAGGAAACCAACAATGAAAAAATGATCCTGATGTTGGGTAAGTTATTGCTTAAACAGAATGCCGAAATGACCCTTCATCGTTCAAAGAGGTTAATGATAATGATGTTTCAAAAATTGTACTAAAGGGTAATTCAGCTGAATTGATATCAGTTGCTGATGGAGGAAAAGGAACGATGGACATCTTAGTGGAAGCAACTAAAGGAAAGAAGGTTGAGCCAACCGTCCAATTTATTACTGTATAATTGTCGCTGGGGAGGATGTTAATAAATGGACACTGACTTTAAGGTTAGTGTCTTATTTATATAGGGATATACCCTCGACCGGTACATAAGTTTCATACTCCCTATGCAGGGAAAAAACGTATATATAATGAATAATATATATAGTGAGATATAAGAAAGATAACAGATGTATGAGGGGTAGGGTGATAAAACGATGTGTTAATGTTTTTCAGAGTCTTTGTGTGGATTGTATTTATAGCTTTATTAGCATATGTTATTCTTTCTTGGAAATATAAAGACAAGGTAAGTAGGAAGATTGAAGCGATTAGAAAAACCTGGTATGTCATTTTTATATTGGGAGCATTAATTTATTGGAGTTTCAATCCGAAAAGTATATTCATTGAATGGAAGAACTTTTTGATAATGGCGATTGTGTTTGTTCTGGTTGATATGTTTGTGTTTTTGAGCATGTATATATCCAAAATCGGCGATAATGAACTTTCCTATGCTACAAGGGCTGTTGCAGAAAGTGATAAACTTTTAACGGACAACCGCGAAAAGGTCAAAAATATGTTTCATCTTTTGAAAAAAGAGGGAATCCCAGAGTTTTATCAAACGAATAAGGAATACCTAGCTTACTTGAGTATTTTGCTTCAGGCCTATGCCGCTAAAGAGGGGATGAACGTGAAGATTCTCCCTTTTAAAACGGAACAAGACAAGCAATTGGTACTAAATGGGCATCCGAACTTGAATGGCAGTATCATCCGTGCTACATTGGAAAGAGAAGATACGTATTATAACGATGAAGAAAAAATGGCATTGCAGCCTGTAAGTATTTTAATGGAACCCTATATCCTAAAAGTTAAATCAGAAAACTTCGTTTCAGAAGTGGATTGCTTATTAATAGCATTATTGATCATGATGTTTGATATGGTCATAAAACAAAATCAAGGTGGTGAAGGATGAATGAGCATTTATGACAAAGTAGGCAGCGAGGTTTCAGTTGCCGTAATCAAACCGCAGGTAAAGATTCCCGATGTAGGCTTAAGCCCTCATACTAAAAAGGTGATGAAACAGAATGAACGCATTATCCTGAATCAAAAAGAAAAAACTTTACGTTTCAGCCGATTAAGAGACGTACTATAAGAATAAGGGCAGAGGAAAATTCCTCTGCCCTTATGATATTTAGAGGAAATACGCATATACTATTCAAAACTAAAGAATAGGAAGGGTCTTTCAGTATATGAACAAAAAACCCGAGAGAGTGAACATCCCGGCCCCCTCCGCTTCACCATCCGAGAAACGGATACATAAAGAAAATGCTGACTTGCTGAAGTTTCTGCAAAGGTTGAAAGCGAAACGTTGGATCTTTTTACGATAATGGAAAACCAGTGTGTAATAAACACTGGTTTTTTGTATTTATTAAGTGCAGAAATCATTCTTGATAGTATCGTATATTCTTTCGGCCAGACTCTTTAGCCTTATACATTGTCCAATCCGCTTTTTTCAATAGTGACTCCATTTCGGTCCCGTTTTCAGGATAAAAACTGATCCCGATGCTTGCGGAGACAAAATAAACATTTCCATAAATGTGAATGGGCATGGTCGATAATTGTTTCAATATGAATTCAGCCTTTTGTTGTGTGCTTTTTAAGAGATCCTCACACATAGATGTAGGTAACAATACGATAAATTCATCTCCGCCGATTCGTGCCACATAACTATCCTCGGGTACAAATTGCAATAGACATTCAGCCGTCTTTTTAATAACTGAATCTCCGACATCATGGCCAAAAGAATCATTGAAATATTTAAAATGATCCAAATCAATATAAAGTATAGCCATTTCATTTTGTATTTTATCCTTATTGTAATTGAAATAATTATAAATAAAGTTCCTATTATATAGACCTGTTAATGAGTCCCTGATAACCCCATTTTCTAGAACGATTGATTGACTGATTAAAGTTGCCAAAGACTTAATTAGTATCACATCATACTCTTTGAAATCAAAAGGTTTAATGTCAAAAGCACAAAGTGTCCCGAAGGTATTATCTCCATTTTTAAGGGGTGAACCCATAAAACATCCGTTTCCAATAAAGTTTGTTATAGGATGATCGCTTGTCAAAGGATGTTGCTTAAGATTGGGGATAACAAGCGGTTCCAAATCATTTTCAACAACTAATTTGCAAAAAACCATATTATAAGGAAGGGTGTCTCCTTCAAATATTAACTCTGCATTTCGGTTAAAAGATTTGATTATAAAACTTTGTAAAGGACTACGAATAGAAAGGAATAAGGTATTGACCTCTATCGTATGAGCTAATAGTGCTAAAACCTCTTTAGCGATAGAGTCGAAATTTTTATAATAATTGATATCATGCTGTATCATTTTCAGGCTCACCTTTTTCTATAGTCTTTTTAGCTTTTCTGGATGTTATTTTTCATAAACAACTAGAAAGACTCAAGAGCAATATATTGATTGCCGGACAGTATATCAGAATTGCCCTAAACTAAATTAAGAGTCTGAATTCATATATAAAGGAAACAAAATGTTATCGATTATGTAAGTTACTCTCTCTATTAGTTCAGTTTGTTTTGTCGGTATACTCATTACCCTTATTATATTTCGGATTAATTGAAAAATCATTAAATTCCTTACCTTCATTTAATATCTGCCTTATATACCTTTTGCATAAGCATTAGACAATCATTCACACTTTTTTGTAGCACTTATATCCAAGAAAGTCCATTATAATTAGTAACGAATCTAACTATCATGTATTATACTGTACATGAAATGGTAAGAGTATCAATTAACAAAACGGAATTATCTGCAAGGTTGCATTTGCACGTTTCTTTAACGAACGAATAAGTCCGCATGAATTTTGCAGATAAAACATACGTGGAGATAATTTTAAAAATTGTTTTGGAGAGGATAAATAAGATAAAGAGTAAACTTACATACAGGAAATTCAAAAGGGGATCATTATGGGAAAATTAGAAAACATATACCCAATTGCAATAGAGAATACAAAACAAAAAATTATCCAGGATATGGATTTTTATTTAGAGAGTCAAGAGACATTACCTTCTTATATGACTTACATTTCTGACAGGATGTCTTATATAGAGCAGATTTGGATTAATGTCTGGTTGAGTAAGGCTTCAAACGATGTGCCTAGAAAAGAAAAAAAGGGGTTTCTAAACGAAAGGGGATTTGTTACTGAAGGGACAGATCACAAGCTAATCAACAGTTTGTTCCGCAACGAATTAAAGAGCTATCGTCCCTTTGATGTATTATCTTGGATAAAAAAAACCTTCTCTGAAAATCAGGAAGATTGGGAGAAGAGATATATAAAAGCAAGGGAAAACTTCTTTATACGACAAGAAGAACAACGACTGGCTAATGAGCGGTGGAAAGTACGTGTAAGGCTTCAAGACGAAGCTAATGCTTTTTTTGAAAAAAATTCGCTTCTTTTATATTTGCATGTTAGGTATTATATCGCTGAAGTATTAGTAGCAGATCTTCAAAATAAACCGAAATTTCAATATGTTACCCCATATATGCTAGAAGAACAATTGGTGGAAACTGGATTGTTTGAATCAACAGAATACTTAATGGTGACTGATTTTTTTGAAGAACTAACAGGTGATATACACTCCTTGTTTGATTGGGGGAAGAATCATTACGAATATGAAAATTATTTTTATAGGTATGAAAGGTTAGTATCAGAGTTTATTTTAGGATTCGCCCCCAAAAAACTCATTAACCATTTACCTGTAAAACTGCACCATGATTTTTTGGAAGCATATGGGGAAAAATTGACTTCGGGAGCCCTTCAAGGATTGCTTCGAGATGATTTGGCAGATTTGTCACAGGCTTGTTTTGATGAACTTCAAGAAGAATACCTTTCTGATTTACTGAAACTTGCGGAGACTCCGTTTAATGAATCATTGCACCAGAAAATATTTGAAAAAGATGAGGAGAACAGGGAAAGAAGAAAAGCTGAAGTATTGGCGGAACAAGCCAGAAGGCAGGCAGAAGAGGAAAGGATCATTGAAGATATTTTTGGAAAGGCCTATACTCCTTCATTAGGAAAAAGGGTTAGGTATGTTTTGCATATCGGTGATACCAATACTGGGAAGACACATCAGGCACTCAAAAAAATGAAAGCAGCCAAAAATGGTTTATACCTTGCCCCGCTAAGACTTCTAGCACTAGAAGTGTTTGACAAGCTAAATGCAGAAGGGGTACCTTGCTCATTAAAGACCGGTGAAGAAGAAAAGTCGGTAGCGGGTGCTAAACATTTCTCTTGTACTGTCGAAATGTTTCATGAAAAAGACTACCATGAGGTAATCGTCATTGATGAAGCCCAAATGATTGCAGATAAAGATCGTGGCTTCTCTTGGTTTCGGGCAATCACGCAAGCAAATGCTAAAGAAGTACACATTATTGGGAGCAGAAATATAAAAATGATGCTTCTCAACCTATTAAATGGAGCAGATTTGGAACTGCACGAATACAGACGGGACATTCCCTTGGAGATAGAACCAAGAGAGTTTGGATTGAAGTACACCAAAAAAGGGGATGCGCTTATTTGTTTTTCAAGAAAACAGGTTCTAGAAACTGCCTCCCGTCTCCAAGGAAGTGGGCATAGTGTCAGCATGATATATGGGAGTATGCCCCCTGAGAATAGAAAACGACAAATTGAACTTTTTAATCGTGGCGAAACAACTGTTGTTGTTGCCACAGATGCAATTGGAATGGGATTGAACTTGCCAATCCGTCGCATTGTCTTCCTTGAGAATGAAAAATTCGACGGGACACGCAGGAGAAGACTTACATCACAAGAAGTTAAACAAATCGCGGGACGGGCAGGGAGAAAAGGTATTTACGAAACCGGAAAGGTTGCATTTACAGCAGAGATTAAAATAATGAATAAACTGCTTGAACAGGTAGATGAGCCCGTTCAAACCTTTACTATAGCTCCTACCTCTGCAGTATTTGAACGTTTTCAGAAGTATTATCGGCATCTAGGAACATTTTTTGAATTGTGGGAGAAATTCGAGCCCCCAAACGGGACTAAAAAGGCATCCCTCACAGAAGAACGCGAGCTTTACGAGTTGATTCGCGACACTGAAATCGAAGCACGTTTTTCTTTAATGGATTTATATGGTTTCCTGCATCTACCCTTTTCAGCAAAAGAACCTTTACTTATCCGGCAGTGGCTGGAGACGGTCGAGGCCATTGCCGAGAGCAGCAATTTACCAGATCCGATCATCAAGACAAGAAATTTAGAGGAATTGGAACTTTCCTATAAAGCCATAGGTCTACATCTTTTATTTCTATACCGAATGGGGAGAAGAACTGAAGCCGTTTATTGGGAACGTGTCCGTGAAGAGATCAGTGATGGTGTTCATGATCAGTTAAAAGATGAAATGATTAATTATCAGAAAAAATGCAAGCGATGTGGAAAAAAATTGCCGGATAGCTTAAGGTTTCAAATCTGTGACGCATGCTATCATAAAGGTCAAAGAAGAACACACAGACCCAAATAGCTGAACTTGTTTTAAGGAAATTGGCAACTAGTGAATTTTATAGACAGAACAACCCGAATAAATTCGCCTTTTTATGGCGTGGTTACTCGGGTCGTTGGTCATAAAATGATTATTTTACACTTAGTCATTTCTTTTCGACTGGGCAATAATGGCGGCCTGCTTTTTCATTCGTTTATCGGCTTTCTTATCATGAACGACCAAGATTGCATGAATCAAACCCGGTACGTAGAAAAATAGGGTAAGAATCAAATTAAGTACGGCCTGAATTGGTTTACCTACTAATAAGACTGCTAAAGGCGGGAAAAGAATCGCGATTAAATAAAGAATAATTAACACTCTCCATATATAATAATTTAAATCTAAATATAAATAAATATAACATTAACGCTATATAAACACTATGCTAGCCATAAAAAATATAGAAGCTTTGCTATTGAATATTCTTTTTTTCGAACTAGGGAGGAAATACTGATTCCCAATTGATTTGCACATTCTTTAAAGAAGTTGAACGACTTAATGCAGGTGAAATATAAGCCTGTTCAAATGAAGTAATAGCTTCCTTTAATATGCGGTGCTGGTGGTGTTCACTCCAATCTTCACTTTTTTCTAAACCATATCTGTGTCTAAGCAAATTTTTAGGTAGATAATCAGTTGTAATCGTTGTACCTTCACTAAAATGATATAGCCGCTCCAACATGTTTTTAAATTCGCGAATATTACCAGGCCAATCATATGCCGTGAATTCCTGTAATAATTTATTGCTTTTTTACAGGAAGATCAACTATCCTTGTCTGTGCCTATAATTAAAATCGATGAACCATACTTAATCGAAGCTGTCACGTACAGCAACCGCAAGTAATCCTTTTCACCAATCCAGGTACTGTTGAAGAAACTGTAAAACGATTATATACCCATGCTAAATAAAAGTTTTAAAACCATTTGAAAAGAGAATTCTTTCAGTGGCCCAACTATCAATGGCTTAGGCAGCGGAGCAGTTTGAACATTTGGTAGCTAAGACTATAATAAATCCATTGAATATTAGCAGATTCAATTAGATCTTCGGGAGAAACCCTCATTGAAGAGATGGTAGAGTAGTCTACAGGCGGAAAAACCACAATTTAGAGCCTTGAGTAAAACATTAATACTGCCCCTAATTAGGGGCTTTTCCACTGTCTGATGAAACTAAAAGGTCCTAGTTTATACGGTAATGTGAATTCTGCGTATCACTAAGAATCGCGTCATGAGCAGGAAGACTTTGTATTATTTTTCTTTATTTCGTATCTGTTCACGGATTGTTTCTAGTTCATCTAAGGATAGATTAACTAGTGATTTTTTTATTTCTTCTTCGACCCTTTTTCGATCAAGCTCCCTATATGTATTCCACCAGTCCCGTAATCCTTCCGTGTTTTCAAGTAGATATTCAATGTCAATTTCTTCTTGCTCATCATCTGATAAATACTTCATGACGGCACCTAACAATCGGTTGAGTTGAGCTATTTCATTTTCCTTCACTAAAGGTGAGACCTTATTCTCTTTCTCTTCATTATCATTGTTTGCCGGTACATTTCGAGGTGTCATATATAGAATCCTCCTTTTTTTAATAGTTAGTGTTCCTAAAAGAATGGAATTCAATTTATTACTTATGAATTATCTATAGTCGTTACTATTCCTAGATTAAAAAATCGTGTTGCAGAGAAATGATAATAACATTTATGCTTAGTACTAATTTCAACATATATCTTGATAGAATATATAACATCACCGTCATCCTGTGAATTTGTGACAAAAAGTAAGTTAGAATTCTAAGGAAATACGCAATAAAGAAGTAATCCCTTACGGAAGATTATTTGAAGTACATACAATAGCATATACAGTCGGTCATTAATTGGAAACTGGAGTGTATCCATCCTCAGATTTCTTTCAATACATTAGTATGATTAATGGCGAAAAAATTATAAGAAACTCGGTTCTGATGGAAAAAATCAAATGGATCTCTAAATATTGATGTTTTACATTAAAAATCAAAATAATGTAGTTTTATTTTTTATTTACTAATAACTAATCTACTTGTTCTCCGATATAGTTATTTGTCACCTTTATAAGGAAATTGCAACTAATTCCTGAGGTCTACCCATAAAGTGGAATATCGGTTTAATCTTTTTAATAAAGAATAAATTTGAGAAAACAATCCAAAAGAATTTCCAGTCAAAATTATTGAAAGTCAAAGAAGGTCAATGTATAATAAAGTCAGAAAGTCAAAGAAGGTCAAAGTTGATTCATAAAAACAAACTTTAAGGAGGAGTGCTACATGCTTTGTGAAAAATGCCATGTAAACCAAGCTAATATTCAAGTACATCTAAATATGAATGGTCAGGAGCATGATGTGATGCTGTGCTCCACTTGTTATAAAGAAGAGAGAAATAAAATTGGTGCAGCTATGGGAGGACAAGATTTAGGGAACTTCCAATTTAATGGATCCCACAATCTATTCAATCCCTTTAATAATAGTAAAATCCCTCAACCGGAAACTACTCAACAAAGCGGTGGCAGAGGATTATTAGAAGAGTACGGGCACAATCTGACCGATGCTGCTAAAGCAGGTCTAATTGATCCGGTTATCGGCAGAAATGAAGAAATTAAAAGAGTGATTGAAGTTCTAAATAGACGTAATAAAAATAATCCGGTATTAATTGGTGAACCTGGCGTAGGTAAAACAGCGATTGCTGAAGGACTTGCTCTAGCCATTGTTGAAGGTGCCGTTCCTGTTAAATTACGTAATAAGCTGGTGTATAAGCTTGATATCGCTTCGCTTGTTACAAACACTGGAATCCGGGGACAATTCGAAGAACGAATGAAGCAATTAATCAGTGAATTGCAGGAAAGAAAAAATGTCATTTTATTCATTGATGAAATTCACCAAATTGTTGGTGCTGGGTCAGCTGAAGGATCAATGGATGCTGGGAATATCTTAAAACCCGCACTTGCACGAGGTGAACTTCAGCTGGTCGGAGCGACCACTTTGTCTGAATATCGGAAAATTGAAAAAGACGGAGCACTTGAACGCCGCTTCCAGCCCGTGCAAGTTGATGAACCGACAACAGATGAAGCATTGGTTATTTTACAAGGATTAAAAGACAGTTATGAAGCGTACCATGGGGTCACATATAGTGAAGAAGCGCTGAGAGCGGCAGTTGAACTTTCAAACCGCTACATTCAAGACCGTTTTCTACCTGACAAAGCAATCGACTTAATGGATGAAGCAGGTTCTAAATTAAACTTGACCATTGAATATGGACAGGAAGAGGTTATGAAAGAGCGTCTTGCAAATATCTATAAGGAAAAAGAGCAGGCCCTAAATGAAGAAGACTATGAAAAAGCAGCTGTACTTCGGGATGAAGAAGAAAAATTGGAAAAATCATTGCAAGCTGGAGAAAATTCAGTTAAACCAAACATCACCGTCGAAGATATTCAAAAGATTATCGAACAAAAAACTGGAATCCCTGTAGGCAAGCTGCAAGAAGATGAGCAGGAAAGAATGCTTCATCTTCAAGAGGAGCTTATGAAAAAAGTAATTGGGCAGGAAGAAGCAGTCAGAAAGGTTGCGAAGGCCGTCCGGAGGAGTCGTGCCGGTTTGAAGTCCAAAAACCGTCCCACTGGTTCTTTCCTATTTGTTGGTCCGACAGGAGTTGGAAAAACCGAATTAGCGAAAACCCTTGCTTTGGAATTGTTTGGTGATAAAGAAGCCATGATTCGCCTTGATATGAGTGAATTCATGGAAAAACATAGTGTCTCCAAATTAATTGGTTCTCCTCCTGGATACGTAGGCCATGAGGAAGCAGGCCAATTAACTGAAAAAGTTCGTCGTAAGCCTTACAGTATTATCTTATTGGATGAGATTGAAAAAGCACATCCAGATGTGATGCACATGTTCCTGCAAATTCTAGAAGATGGCCGTCTAACTGATAGCCAGGGACGTACGGTTACCTTTAAAGATACCGTCATTATCATGACATCTAATGCTGGTGTAGGTGAAAAACAAAAAGTAATGGGATTCGGTACAAGTACAGCCGTAGAAGAAGCTTCTATCCTGCAATCATTAGGCAGTTTTTTCAAACCGGAATTCCTGAACCGATTTGACAGCATCATTGAATTCTCAGCACTGAAGAAGGAAGACCTTTTACAAATTGTTAATATTATGATTCAAGATTTTGACAAAACACTTACAACTCAAGGCTTATCGTTAGTCGTAACGGATGAAGCGAAACAAAAACTGATCGAATTAGGGTATCATCCAACATTCGGGGCAAGACCGCTCCGCCGTGTTCTTCAAGAACAGCTCGAAGATGGTATTACTGACTATATCTTTGATCAGCCTGAAGTGAAAAACTTCATTGCAGTTGTTGAAGCTAATCAGGTTAAAATTATCAAAACACCATAAAGAGTACTAGAAATGCCTCCAAGACCGTAAAACTGTTATGGAGGCATTTTTTTCAATTTTTAAGGGATTCAATTTCAATATGACAATTTTATAAGACAAAGAGAGGTATATTCTACACTGAAGTAGAATTTTATGTGAGAGTAGTACAGGTTTATGATTTTTTGAAGCAAGTTAGATTAACTTAACAATAAAAAATGGCCAATTATTCCCGAACTTATTTCGGGGAAAAATACTTATTATTGATAAATGAATACAACAAGTATATTAACATATGTCCCTGAGTACGCTAGGGCCTTGGAATCATATTGAAAGTATCACACTGATTTTTGATAGCAACCCTTCATAAAAAGGAAATAATAAAAATATATGAAATAAATTCCTGTTTTGAAATAGGAATTTTATTGGAGGAATGACCTATTAAAGATTCACTTTCTTATTTTGAAGAGGAAAATACGAACCAAACACCTAATGATAAAGATCTCGATAATAAGTCGGATGTTCTACCCATTGCAAATATTCATCCGGTAAACCCTGAAGAACTGGATAATCTTTATTACTATGAAGGAAAGGACTTAGGAAACTCCTATTTAAAAGATAAAACTTCCTTTCGGTTATGGGCTCCCACTTCATCTGAAGCTAAGCTCGTTACTTATAAACGTTGGGATGATACAGATGGTATAGAAATTGATATGCAGCGTTCAGAGAACGGAACGTGGACTGTTGAAATATCCGGTGATCAGGATGGTTTGATATATACATATAAAGTGAAAGTGGGCGATGTATGGAATGAAGCCGTGGATCCCTATGTCCGGGCAGTGACTGTAAATGGGGATAAAGGTGTTGTAATAGATTTAGCAGACACAAACCCAGAAAAGTGGACAAATGATAAACCTGCGCTGGATAGCCCTGAGGATGCAATCATCTATGAAGTTCATATCAGGGATTTATCAATTCATCCTGAAAGTGGAATTCAAAATAAAGGAAAATTTTTAGGGGTAACCGAAATGGGTACCAAAGGTCCTGATGGAGTTAAAACTGGTCTTGATCATATTAAGGATTTGGGTGTGACTCATGTTCAATTTATCCCCATTTTTGATTTTGCTACTGTCAATGAAATGAAATTAAATGAACCTCAATATAATTGGGGATACGACCCAAAGAATTATAATGCACCAGAAGGGTCTTATTCGACTGACCCCTATCAACCAAAGCGCAGAATTCGCGAGGCGAAGCAGATGATTCAAGCATTACATGATAATGGATTACGTGTAATCATGGATGTAGTTTACAATCACGTATATTCGGTAGATGAGTCTAGCTTTAACAAACTTGTACCTAACTATTTTTTTCGCTATAACCAAGATGGCACACTATCAAATGGCACCGGTGTAGGAAATGATACAGCGTCCGAACATAAAATGATGCGGAAATTTATCGTTGAATCTGTGATCTATTGGGCGAAAGAGTTTAACCTTGACGGCTTCCGTTTTGATTTAATGGGGATTCATGATGTGGAGACGATGAATGAAGTGAAAAAAGCTATTGGTGAAATTGATCCGACTATTATTGTTTTAGGAGAAGGCTGGGATATGAATACCCCATTGGCTCACGATCAGAAAGCAAATCAAAAGAATGCTTATAAAATGCCTGGTATCGCTCATTTTAATGACGCTATCCGGGATGGGTTAAAGGGGTTTGTGATGAATGAACATGATAGAGGTTTTATTAATGGCAAACCAGGGATGGAAGATTTCATTAAAAAAGGAATTGCTGGTGGTTTAAAATACGATGAACATATAGCAACATATCAAAATCCAGCCCAGGTAATCAATTATGTCGAAGCCCATGATAATTATACATTGTGGGATAAGCTCTTAATTACAAATCCAGAAGCGACAGAGCAAGAACGCAAACAGATGCACAAACTGGGTTCCTCAGTGGTATTACTGTCACAGGGAATTCCAATGATTCATGCTGGACAAGAATTTATGCGCACAAAGGATGGAGATGAAAATAGCTATCAATCATCTGACTGGGTTAACCGATTGGATTGGAAAAGAAGAGCGGAGTTTGATTGTGAAGTAGAATATTTAAAAGGGCTAATTTCGCTTCGAAACAATATTTCAGCTTTCAGGTTAAGAACAGCTGAAGACATCGAGCAGCAGTTAATATTCCTTGAAGCTCCAGCGAATGTGATTGCATTTTCTCTAATGACAGAACATTCAAGGATTGTTGTTATTCATAATGCAAACTGGGAAGCTGTAAATATTACACTCCCACTCCATGGAGATTGGTCTGTTTTAGCGAATGGTCAGCGGGCGGGTCTTGAAGAAATTGAAAGGATTCAGGGGAGTCATATAACCGTATCCCCTTTAAGTTCATATGTGTTGAGAAGTAATTTGTAAAATAGTGATTAATAAGTCGAAGTTATTGATAACCTAACACTCACTTCGACTTTGGTTTTTTTAGCTTTTCTTTGAAATATTTACTAAAATGGAATAGTGCAAAAGCTAATAATGTTGAAATACCCATCATTTAATTACACAAATTGTCAAAAAATTGTCAGGGTAGAAAATATTAAATGAATAAATTTTCTCGTTTTTTTAAAAGAGGAGCGATTATTTTCCCAGAGAAAGTACATATAAATATTAATGTAGCTGAGGCCATCCTAAAAGGTAATCAAACCATTTTACAAATGCTAACAGATAGTTCGATAGAAGTTCCAAATGTTTGTTACCATTCAAGCTTAGGCCCGATTGAAACATGTGATACATGTCCTGTGAATGTTAATGGAGAACTTGCGAGATCGTGCTCTACTGAAATCAAAGATGGAGATGTAATTGATACAGTTGCACCTAATGTCAAAGAAGCACAGGTTATCGCAATGGACAAGATATTGTATAACCATGAATTGTACTGTACGGTTTGTGATTACAATAACGGGGGATGTGAAATACATAATACCTTTAAAGAAATGAAAGTAAATCATCAAAGATTCCATTGTCACTATCAAGAAGAAGAAACAAATGAGAATTAAATAATATGGAAGGGTCCTTTAATTAATGCCTTTCTTACATTACTTGAATAATTTAAAAATATCTTTTATGAAGCCAAGCCATCATTTAATGATGTACTTTTTGTGAAATGACTTGTAGAAATACATTCCACCCCATAAAATGGGAGTAACTATAATATTCAAGGAGTGTACAAATGAATTTTAAATTAATGGCCATATTTGGTATCTGTTCATCTTTACTACTTTCCGGTTGTTCGAATGAAGAAAAAAGTGTTGTGGATAAAGAAACTAGTCATGAAGGCCATTCAGCCCATACTGTTTCAGGAGATCTACAAGAAGAGACTAGCAGTAAGGAAATAGCACCCGAATTTCTATCTGGAAAACCAGAAGAAATGAAAACCATCTATTTAGCGGTTGCTCAAAATCAGGAACTATTAGAAAAAATACCATGTTACTGTGGTTGTGGCGAAGAAGCTAACCATAAAAACAATTACGATTGTTTTATCCATGAAAATAAAAAAAGTGGTGAAGTGGTTTGGGACGATCATGGGACTAGATGTGGAGTTTGCCTAGAAATAGCAGCTCAATCCATTTTAGATTTAAGGAATGGGATGACAATTAAAGATATCCGTACTAAAGTGGATGAAAAATATAAGAGTGGATATGCCAAACCAACACCTACCCCTGCGATTTAAGTTCATAAATTTCCAAATTGGATAATGAAAAAGAGCCTAAAATATGAACTGCACCCCAATTGTTAGGAACATCTAACAATTGGAGGTGCAGTTTTTATGTAATTAAATAAAGTGTCTAACTTTTTGGGTTCACTTCAATAATGAGGCTCTTTATTTATTCATATTAATGATAAATAAGGGAATACTGACAAAAAACAACAAGTAATATAAGGGGGTTATCCATTTGACTTTAATCCGCCTTGGTTATGTGGCCATGAGTACTCATGTACCAAACTGTTCACCATCCCAAACCATGACTTTTTCCCAGTTTTCGAAAATTAAGGATAGGGAGGCAGCCATAAGAAAACTTGAACGCATTTCAGTTTCTAATCTTAATAATTGCTGGCGATTACTAATCCATAACGCAGCTTATAATATCCAGTTTTTTAGGCTTTCATTTAAGCTCATACCCCTTGTTAATCATCCAGAAATTCCAGAATGGGACTACCTAGAACCAATTTCAGAAGAACTTGAAAAAATTAAAACCTATCTTACTAATCAGCCATCTATAAGAATTGATTTTCATCCAGATCATTTCGTCATTTTAAATAGTTCGAATATCGATATACTGAAGACCTCCCTAAAAACATTAAGAATGCATTATACTTTATTGAAAAAAATGGGATTAGACCCTGACCATCGTTGCGTTCTCCATGTCGGTGGTGGATATGGTGAACATGAACAGGCTCTAGAGCAATTTATACATAATTGGGGGTTTGTACCTGAGTCGATTCAAAAAATGGTGATTCTTGAAAACGATGATACTACATTTACTTTATCGGAAACTCTCTACTTGTGTGAAAAACTAGGAATTCCCATGGTTTTTGATTACCACCATTATCTTGCGCACCATTCGGGAACTGAGAACTGGATAGATCATTGGAATCGAATACTCCAAACTTGGAATCATTCAAAACTGGCCCCAAAGATGCATATTTCCAGCCCAAGGTCTGAAAAAGAATTTAGAGCACACGCTGATTACGTTGACCCGGAGATGTTTATGGAGTTTTTACAACAAATAAAAGGAAGCTTACCACAGTTAGATTGTATGATTGAAGCGAAACAAAAAGATGGGGCACTTTTCCAACTGATGGATCAGCTGAGAGCGTACCCGGAAATCGAGATGATTGATGGTGCAAGTTTTTATATCCGCGGAGAGAGACTTGGATAAAAATTACATTTGATGAAGAGATGTGTAAAATACTCTTTATCAAATGTAATAGGATAAATATTTGATATATATAGTTTACATAACATTATTATTGTAAATAAAATAGATGGGTAAAACTGTATAATACTTTCCGGGGAAAGAAAGGATATTTTTGTAAGTTATAATCCCGAAAAATATACTATTGTTTTAGACTTCTACATTTTCATTTCAAAAAAGCAATAAAAGAAAAAAAACGGGTCCCGTAATTCGATTTTAAGGCACCCATTTTTAATTGGCAGAGTATTTCATCGCGATTGTTATAAAGTCTTTCTAAATGCCTTTAAAATGCATTTAAGGAGCTTGGGAGATTTAAACTCTTTATCTATCGATATCACAAGAATATTCTGAATGTAACAAAGGACCTCTATTGATACATTCGGAATCGCGTCAAATCAAGGTTTTTGAGAGCATTATAATTTAAAAAACTTGCCTTTTTTTCGTCAATTCACGTACAATGAAAGAAGAGGAAAGGGGAATGAGTTACTCATGCAAGCAACCTCTCAAAGAATCAAAAATGTCCAGCCGATACGCCGACTGGATCACATAGATAAGATGAAAAAATCTCTATTAAAATATTGCAGCTACCGCGATTATATGATGTTCTCTATCGGGATTAACATTGGACTTCGAATCGGTGATCTTTTACAGTTACGTGTAAAAGATATCCTAGAGGGAACACATATCGTCATTGTAGAGCAAAAGACAGAGAAAATTAAACGGTTCCTTGTCAACCCTCAACTTCGGAAAGAAGTCCGGAAGTATGTTCGGAAGATGAACCTGAAAAATGAAAACTATTTATTTCCTAGCCGAAAAGGAAATGGTCCAATCACTAGGGTACAAGCATATCGGGTTTTAAACAAAGCAGCAGAAATGGCTGATATTCCGGATGTTGGCACACATACACTCCGAAAAACATTTGGCTATTTGCATTATCAAAAATTTAAGGATATCGCTTTACTTCAACAAATTCTTAATCATTCCAATCCAAAAGATACGATGATATACATAGGACTCACACAGGATTTAATGGACGAAACATTGATGGATTTCTATTATTAAAAAAAGGACCAATAAGGTTCTTTTTTTAATTTATCATAATAACATTATGTAAACTAGTTATTTTCAATTGTATTTCTAAATTTAAGAGTAAATTATCTAGGATGAATCATTTGTATATAAATTGGTGGTTCATCTTATAATAAAACTCAGGGGAATAAAATGAGGTAAATCAAAAAAAGTTTTGTTATTAAATATATTTACATATTAATTTAATATTCTTTTGGAATAGTTGTTATTTATAGAACCATCAGCGTACATTGTGAATAACTGGAAAGTAGAATTCCTTATATTTAGAAAAGATATTTAAATATGTACTAACAAAATACTTGATGAATCTAAAATAAAGAGGGAAGAACATGAGGAAATATTGCTCAACAAGAGTAATGACAGTGTCTTTTTCTTCTTAGATATTAGGAGTTAAATTCAATAGGAAAATGAGCTAAGGATAGTATAGATAACAAAGATCTTAGATAACTATTTTTTAGGGACATAACAAAAGAACCCTATATTTTATAGGGTTCTTTTGTTATTATTTAATCGCTATATGTATTTCCACTTTTCCATCAGGATAATATTTTTCATAATCCAGGCTATATGCCCTATTCAACTCTTTTTCATCTTCAAGCTGCCATATCTTTTTCCAAGTTTCACCTATGGAATGCTCATCTTTTAAACATTCAAACACTTTATATTCATTTTCTGGAATAATAATTTTTTCATTTGACACTGGAGTTTCAGCAGCAATCGCTAATGTATAATCTCCATGATAGTCATTTTCGTACTGATGGTAAACCCCATACTTAATATCATTTTCAATATTGAAATCATTCGTTTTATTCCATAATGACCCAATTTTATCGAATAAATTTTTATCCGAGAAATTATTAGTGCGAATATCTCCAATAATGTATACTTCTTTACTCATAATATCCTCACTCCTTTGTATAAATTTGGTTTTTTAGTTAATTGTATCATAGTCAAAAAAAGAATCTCATTTTTCCACATAACAAAAAACGGAAGCATAGTTGAAAAACATAAAGAGGACCAAGTTTTTTTGTCCTCTTTTAGATACCAACATTAATAATTATATAATCTATACAAAGGAGAGGATGTGTCTAAACTGCTGAAAACTCATCTCCATAAGACGTTATTACGTAAAGTAGAAGAATTAAAGTAGATGTAGCAAAAGGTTATTTTCTTTCGTGATATAAAGTGCTTTTTTTAAGATATTGTATCCAGTAACTTTAAGATTGGATACAATATCTTTTGTTTTTGCTATTGAAATCGTTTTATATAGTTGATATAGTTAAAATTGTATCCAATATTGAAAGGTGGAAGACACATTGGATAATGCTAATAGAGATAAGTCAACAATCGTAAACCATGTAACAAAAAGTCTTAGACAGGCAATTTTAAACGGGACACTGAAAAAAGGTGAGCGTTTAATTCAAGAGGAATGGGCTGAACGATTAGATGTAAGCAGAATGCCCATTCGAGAAGCGCTTACACAGCTTCAAATGGAAGGTTTAGTGGAAATGGTTCCACACAAAGGAGCTATCGTCACTCCAATTACCCGAGATGATATTGAAGAAATCTACCACACTAGGTCTCTTCTTGAAGGCCTTGCTGTTGAAAAGTCACTTCCTTATTTAACAAAAGAAGACAAAAAACAATTAGAGAAAATATTGATCGAAATGGAAGAGATTCAGTTATCCGATGTAACAAATGAACACTATATTCAATTGAATGCAGCTTTTCATGAAACCCTTCGAAAAGGTTGTCCATGGCCTAGGGTTCAAAAAATGGTAGAAACGCTAGGTATTTCGCCAATTGCGCCCAATTTGCTTATTGATTATTACCCTGAAACGCAGCGGGAACACAGGATGATTTATGAAGCAGCTTTGCGTGGCGATCCTGCAGAACTTCGAGCATCTGTGGAATATCATATTTTACGAACAAAGAATAATTTAATCACGTGTATGGAGTTGCTAAAAAAACCATAAATAATAAGGAGTGGTAATTGTGTATGATTTTGCAATTGTTGGTGGGGGAATTGTAGGTTTATCAACGGGAATGGCACTTTACGAGCGGTTTCCTAATGCGAGAGTGGTAGTTATTGAAAAAGAGTCTGTTGTGGCAGATCATCAAACTGGTCATAACAGCGGTGTTATTCATTCTGGAATATATTATAAACCAGGTAGTTTTAAAGCACGTTTTGCTCGCCAAGGAAGCAAATCAATGACGGAATTCTGTCAAATACATGGAATCGAACATGATATTTGTGGAAAGGTCATTGTTGCGACAAAGCCAGATGAGTTACCAATTCTGAATGATTTGTATACGCGAGGTCTACAAAATGAACTGGCTATACAGAAAATAAGTGTGGATGAATTAAAAGAAATCGAACCACATGTAAACGGTCTTGGTGCGATTCGTGTCCCGCAAGCTGGTATTGTAAATTATCGTCAGGTCAGCGAAAAAATCGCCGATATTATCAAAGAATATGGCGGTGAGATTAAATTAAATACAAAAGTAGAAAAAATTAATGAAGAGTCAGATAGTGTAACGATCGAGACGAACACCGGTACCCTAAAAGCACGAATGGTTATTAACTGTGCTGGGTTGCACAGTGACCGAATTGCAGCAGCAGCGGGGTACAAAACTGATATGAAAATTGTACCATTCCGTGGCGAGTATTTTAAATTGATACCAGAAAAACGCTATCTCGTTAACCATTTAATTTATCCTGTTCCAAATCCAAAATTTCCGTTTTTAGGGGTCCATTTTACTCGGATGATTAGCGGAGAAGTAGATGCTGGTCCAAATGCTGTACTAAGTTTTAAACGTGAAGGATATAAAAAAACGGACTTCAATGCAAAAGATTTATCAGAAGTTTTAAGTTACAAAGGGTTCTGGAAACTCGCGAGTAAATTTATGAAAGAAGGGATGGATGAATATGTCCGTTCTTTTAGCAAAAAGCAATTTACGAAAAGTCTTCAGGAATTAATTCCTGAAATCCAGGAAGATGATTTAATTCCGGCGCCAGCAGGCGTTCGAGCCCAGGCCCTACAGGACGATGGAATTATGGTAGATGACTTTCATATTATTATGGGGAAACGTACGATTCATGTATGTAACGCTCCGTCTCCTGCAGCTACAGCTTCTATTGAAATTGGAAAAGAGGTTGTTAACCGTATTCCAGAACAATCACACTTATTGGAAGCAACCTTAATAAAATAAATCATTTTTAGAGAGGAAGTAGCCTCATGTTTAATGGTAAAACAATATTTATAGCAGGTCACGCACGTTTACCCCAGGGAATGGCAGCAAAAAGTGTCTTTGAAACGTTAACCATTACTGCAGAAGTCGATGCTAAATATGGGGTAATACTAGAAGCTTCTTGTACATTGGCTACGGAACATGGACGTGAATTTATTGGACGTGTGTTAAAAGGGACTAGTTTAAATGAAGGTGTTGATAATGCGATAGAATCTATTCAATCATATTATCGGGGAAAGGCAACAAATGCGTTGATTGCTGCATTAAAAGACTTAGATCTCCATTTTCAGCAAATTAAGTCGGGGGAAAAACCAAAACAACAAAAACTAGAGTTATAATTTAATTTATCTGAATAATAAGTAAAAAAAAGGTTGACATTAGAATACGAAAGTGTTTTAATTAATTTAAGCTAATATTATGACATTATCACCTTTTGTAAAATACCTTTTCAAAATCGTGAATAGATCATAATAGTTGGAAACAGGAAACATAAATAATACATAAACTGCATATTCGCTGTGACTCTATTTGCATAGAGCAGTGAAGTGAATATAAGCCAGTTGTACAAGTGGAATCCTATTTTAGTAGGGAACTTGTGCGACTGGCTTTTTATATTTCCCGTTAACTCATTAACCTATACTACACAAAAACAGGAGGAATTATTCATGAGTATTGCAGAAAAAAAGAAAGCCAAGTTTGAAATGAAAACCGAAAAATATGAGGTAAAAGTTCACCCGCAAACAAATCGTTTGTATCATATTGAAATCTCAAAAGAGGCAATTGCAAGTTTTTTAGCAGTAGTGTTAAATGATAATCAATCTGTACAACATTTGGAATATACACCATACGCACGTCACATTGTAGCTTCTTACCTATTGGATCAAGTAGGAGAAGAATTTGGTGAAGTAATTCGGAGCATTGTTCATGATCGAGAGTCAGGCGGATTTACTCTTGGTTTAGAAGGGGTAACTGAAAATACTGATGAATATGTCATATTCGCAACAGCGATTTCTTACTTACTTGGAGCTCCAAACCATGATGCAATGTCTGGAAAGTACTATGCACGTTTTAGTGTACAAGATACAGATAGCAGCGATTCTTATCTACGTCAGGCATATCGTTTATTTACCCTTCATACAGACGGTACGTTTGTAGATGAGCCGACAGACTGGTTGCTAATGATGAAGACGATTGAAGAAAATGCCCGCGGAGGCGAATCACGTTTATTACATCTTGATGATTGGAAAGAACTTGATAAGTACATCAATCACCCATTATCAAATCAAAAATTTACGTATAAAGCTCCAAAAAGTAAAAATATTGATCAAGAGATTGAACGTTTAACTTTCTTCAATCATAATAACAAGCCGGGTGTTTGTTTTATCGATCAATTTGTTTATCCTGAATCCATTGAACAAGCAAAATACCTACGTGATTTCTCTAATTCATTGGAAGCTGATGAAAGTGTAATTGAACTAGAACTTCCTGTTGGTGATTTAGTTGTCGTCAATAATATTTTTTGGCTTCACGGACGTGCTGCATTTGAAAAGGATCCAAACTTGAACCGTGAATTACTTCGTCAGCGCGGACGTTTTAATCAATAAGTTTTACATGTAAACCCTATCGTTTATCTCCATCCCCAAAAACTATTAAAGATAAATTCTTTTCCTGCCTTTCGGTTTGGAACGAGAATTTGTCTTTTTTTTAATTTCTCTGAATTCGAAACTGAAGTACGATTGCAAACAGAAAAGAATGACCCTGGACAAATTCCGGGGTCATTTGGTGGTAAATCAAAGTTATTACTATTGTCATTCGCCTATTCCTGGGGCACTGTTCATATTCTTGATCTATTTGATTTCGTGTATTTATACATTGAGTGGTACCAATACAAGAAGTTATATTCCTAGAGCACCTTTCACCTCATACTTATCTAATTCGATGTCTATTTCCCTATCAAGTGCAAGATTTGCCAGTTGAGAGCCGATATAAGGACCCATTGTTAAACCGGAAGCACCTAGCCCATTAGCAACTATGATGCCTTCCCAACCAGGTAAAGGACCAATTACAGGAAGGAAGCCAGGAGTGAAGGGCCGGAAACCTACTCTTGCTTCAATAAACGTGCTATCTGCCAAACCAGGCGCAGTATTTAATGCTTTATTAAACACTTCCTGCAAACCTCCTGCGGTCATTCGGTTATCGAATACTTCCATATTTTCATGTGTTGCACCAGCTACGATTTTATTATCATCGAAAGCCAACAAGTATTGATCACTAGGCGGCATGACAACCGGCCAGTTATTTGTGTTTGTACCTGGCAATCCTAGATGAATAATTTGAGCTTTTTGAAAGCTGACTTGAAAATTGACTCCTAATGGTTCCAGTAACTGCTTAGCCCATGCTCCCGCACATACAATTACTTTATCGGCAGTAATGACTTCATCATCAACTGTTACACCTGTTACCTGTGAATCGCTATATTTCAAAGCAGCCTCACCATACATAAGTTTCGCTCCGTTTTTTTGTGAAGCACGCAGTAATGAATCACGAAGTGCCCGTCCATCGACTCGTGCAGCTCCACTTATATGGACAGCAGCATATTCGCCGGAAACAGGTGGAAATAGGGTACTCGTTTCCTTAGCATTGAGCAAAGTAATATCCCCTATCTCAGGTGCATCTTCTTTTCGTTTTGTCGCTCGTTTCTGTATGGCAAGCAGTTTTTCCTCATCCGTATGTAAGCTGATAGCCCCTACTTGGGCATAGCCAGTCTCTGTTTCCCCGTCTCGTTCAAGTGCTTCAATTAGATTGGGATAAAAACGCGCACCATTTTTAGCAAGGTGATACCAATCTTTATTACGCCGTTGCGATATCCATGGACATACGATGCCTGCGGCGGCAGCGGTGGCCTGTCCTCTATCTTGGCGATCAACAATGACCACATCGGCTCCCATTTTTACAAGCTGATAGGCCGTGGAAGCTCCTAAAATTCCTGCTCCTACTATAATGATTTTTTGCATGTTTAACATCTCATTTCTTTCATTTGTATAAAACCCTCTAGTATAACTATATCGAAGACACCAAACGATTGCCACAACCGATATTTTAATTGTTTTTTCACATAGTTATTTTATCTGTTATGAATATGCTATGATTGAACAGATCGGGTTGAAAAGATACTAGGAGGACATATCATGTTAAAAAAACAAATGGAAGCATACATATCAAAAACTTTAAGTGAAAACAAGGTGGAATTGTTTAAAGAAGAATTGGAGTATGCAGAGAAACATAAATTAATCGCTGACGATATTACTATAGTAGAAAAAGAAAACACTTCCCGCTTTGCTGATGCTTATATCGAACGCAGTAATAAAGAAAGCGAAGAACTGATTTCTGAAGAAACTGCCGCATTTTTATCTCAACCAATTGAGTTTTTAAAAATAAATATAGAGGAATTCCTTTACTTTGAATCTTCATGGTTCGAACTAATCGGGGTTGAGGCACTTTCATTGGAAGTTGATGATGTATTCAGTACTTACAACGCCATGTTCGGATTAAAGTTCCAGAAAAAAATAGGAGATGCTTTAAAAGCCTTTTTAAATAAGGAGCTTCAAGGCGGTATCGGGTCATTCAGTTTGATGTTCAACCAAGGTGATGGGCTATGGGACGTGAATTTTGCATTGAATAATGTTAAAGGATTTCGAGAAGACATGTCATTAGGCGAAGCTTTTAGTCTAATCTATAATTTTCTATTTATTCTTGTTGAAACAATCGAGGAAGATAAGTAAAGCGAAGAACCGCCATTATATAGTGATGGCGGTTTTTTTTCATTAAATTATCTAGTAGCATATGCGTTGATTAAATGGAATTAGCCAGCAAAATGACCTCTAATAGAATAATTTCTATAACAATTGAATTTGATTTAAGATGAACGTATTGTAGGAATATTAGCTCTATACAGCAACTCAAACTATTAAATGCAAATAGTAATTTAATAGTTTTACCTTTTACCGATAAATCTAGGGAAATTGATTAGAGGAATATCAGCGAACACGTCGAATTAATAAATTATATACTTTATTTAACAGTTACCTCTATTAATTAGTTGCTGGAAGAGTTTGATAACCTAACAGTCTCTCTTAAAAGGAATCTCCTGATTACTTGAAGATAAAATATTTTAATCTTATTAAAGGGGATGGGAATCCGAGAAGATATTCGATAGCTAAATTGGAAGGAGAATTAGACTTGCTGAATGAATTGGAAGTTACTCAAGTTACCATTCCATTGCCCTTTAGGTTGGACCACGTTCATTGTTTTCTAGCAGAAGGTGAAAAAGGGTGGACAATTATTGATACAGGATTGAATAACAAAGTATCAAGGGATATATGGAAACCCATAATTGAAAAACATGATATTAACGATATCGTACTTACTCATTATCATCCGGATCATTTCGGCTATGCTGGAACTTTACAAGCATTAACAGGTGCAGATGTTTGGATGACACAAGTGGATGAATTGGCGGGGACGACATATTGGGAACCTGAATCACTACAATTTCTTAAGGGCAATTATGATGCATGTGGCATTATAGATGATAAAGCATCTGCCTTGACTAGTGATGAAAGTACCTTTTTCCCACAGGTAAAACCCTATCCTACTGTGAATCATCACCTTGAAGAAGGAATGAAGATATATTTTGGCAAGTTTGAATATGAAGTGATTTTTACACCGGGACATTCAGACGGGCTAATTACCTTATATAATAAGGAAAATAGTGTCCTTTTCTCAACAGATCATATTTTGCCTAAGATTTCTCCAAATATTTCTTATTGGTTTCGAGGCATCAGCAATCCATTAGAAGCTTTTTTTACTTCTTTGAAAAAAATACAAAAGCTCGACGTTGAGTATGTCATTCCTTCGCATGGAACTCCTTTTAGGAATGCCAATAAGAGAATTGTGGAATTATTGGATCACCATCAAGATCGATTAAATGAAGTTTTTGAAAACATGAAGGAGCCGATAACCGTTAACACCGCGTGCAATGTCCTTTTTAAAAATTTATCTATTCACGAATCACGGTTTGCGGTTGGTGAAACCTTAGCACACCTTGAATACCTCTTTTCAAATGACCAATGCAGAAAATTCAAACGTGAAGGCATATGGTATTATCAATCCTTATAATTCTTCATCCTATTTCGATTTATTAATTTAATTCGGTTTAAACAGCACATTATATATGAGCTGTTCAGACTGTAGACAAACTCGATGAAAATCGAGTTTGCCTACAGTTTTTTTATGGCTTGTACAATTTGAACGTTGATTGGAACGTAGGGCACTCGCTTTCCGCGGGCGGTCCGGGAGCCTCCTCGGCTTGCGCCTGCGGGTCTCTCCTAGACGCGCTTTTCCCGCAGGAGTCTCGCACCTTCCGCTCCAATCAACTTTGATATAAAATTTAGATAGAACCTCTTTTGTCTACAAACTGAAAGGAGGATCTTTAATAAGAGATCCTCCTTTTCGTTTCTCGAAGGAAATGGAAGAGAGGACTCCGACAAAAAAACGCCTATCAACAAAATAGGCGGTGGTTTAGTACTTTTACAACTATTTACTTACTCTTATTTGTCCCTTTACTTCATTTAGAATATTTTCAAGGGACGTGACGATTCCTTTGTCGTCCTTATAGCTAATATGCATTGGCTGGAAATGAACGGGAGAATCCAAACCAGCGGCTGCTGATATTCGGAATAGTCCTTTTCTTAGGGTAACGAGAAAATTTACGACCCGGTATTTCTTTTCATCAATGACAAGTGCCTTTTGCAATTCTGGATCAGTCGTTGCAACCCCGACAGGACAAGCATTGGATTGACATTTCATAGTCTGTATACATCCGATTGAAATCATGAAGCCACGGGCTATATTGACAAGATCAGCTCCCATAGCTAAAGCGATGGCAATTCGGTCAGGAGTGAACAGCTTACCAGAGGCAATGATTTTTACCTGATCTCGGACGCCATATTTTTCAAGAGTTGAAACTAGGATTGGTAAAGCTGATTTGATAGGCAACCCTACGCTATCAATCAATTCTTGATAAGAAGCACCTGTCCCTCCTTCTCCGCCATCCAATGTTATGAAATCTGGACCTTTTCCAGTATCTTTCATATATTTGGCCAGTTTTTCAACACTATCATTTCCACCGATAACCATCTTAATACCAACCGGTATGCCTGTATGATTTCGGATTTTTTCGACAAAGTCACACAATGATTCTACATCATGAAATTGATGAAATCGATTCGGACTATCGATTGATTTGTATGCCTCAACCTTACGAATCTCAGCAATTTCAGGATTTACTTTTTCAGCATCGATATGACCTCCGCGAGTTTTTGCCCCTTGGGCTAATTTAACCTCAAAGGCTTTGATTTCAGGAATTTCACTTTTTCTTTTTAACTCATCCCAATCCATTTCGCCTTTCCTATCACGAACTCCAAACATGGCTGGTCCTATTTGCATAATAATATCGACCCCGCCTTTTAAATGATAAGGGGAAAGGCCACCTTCTCCTGTATTCATCCATGAGCCTTTTGCTAAAGCTAATCCTTCAGACAAAGCAGTTATGGCATTCTTCCCCAATGATCCATAACTCATAGCAGACATCCCGATAAGTCCTTTTAATTTAAAGGGATTCTTTGTGTTCGGACCAATAATTACAGCATCCTCATCATCTAATAAATATGCAGAGGATTCTTCATCTCCCCATGTTTCTTCTCGTTGTGAAAAAAGTGGATCCTTCATAAGGATGTATCTTTTAGTCATCACTTTTGTTTCTCGGTCGTATTTTTCTTCTTCAGCCAATTTTGGGAACATACTATTCCTTACAAAGAATCCTTCTTCATCGAAATCTCGTTTTGAACCAAAACCAATGACATCCCGTAAATATTTTGAGCTTTTTACCATGTGTTCATAGTCATCTCGAGAAAAAGGTTTTCCCTCATTATCACTGTTGAACCAATATTGCCGCATTTCAGGACCTATCTTTTCCAAAAAGTAACGAACCCTTCCAAGCACTGGATAATTCCTTAGAATCGCATGATGTTTCTGACTACGGTCAAAGAAAATCATATAGATTAATAAAATAACTATCACAATGAAAATTAAGAAAATAATAGAAAATCCAAGAATAATTAAAAGATTTGCGATGCTGTTCATCCTAGCCCTCCTGTATGCAAAGAATCATGTATTGTTAATCTACTCGGTACTTCGATTATTTATACAAAAATTTACTTCAGACTTTTAAACAGGGATTGAACATAATTAGATTGAAGGTAAAACTTCATCACTCAATAAAAATCAAACTTTCCGCTGTATTTGTTTGACCCAAATGGCTAACTGTAAGGTTATTGCATCATTTAGCTCCTGAGGATTATAACCAGTGATTTCCTTAATTTTTTTGATTCTATAAATAAGAGAATTACGGTGAATGTACATACTTTTTGCACATTCTCCGATATTTAAGTTGCAAAGGAAAAATTGTTGGAGTGTTTCAATCAGTTTTTCAGATAAGCTACCCAATACTCTTTCTTGAAATTGTTGTTTCGTTCGAGCATCTATTCGGTCCAAAAGGGCTTTGGTTTCCACTTCTGTATATGTAGTTAAAGTCTGATTGTCGTCGCCGAGTAACAGGGCTGATTCGGCTTCGTGGTATGAGTGACATATATTTAATTCGGTTTCCGCTAATGAACCCATCCCAACCCGCAAAGAAAATCTTTTTGCGATTAATTGATGGATAGCTGTATTCATTTTTTGCTTCATTAATTTTTCAGAAAGGGTAGAAGTTAGTACGAATACTCGATTAACGTTTAAGAATCCAATAAGGGTGTGTTGTGTATCAAAAACATATTCTAATAGTTGGATCACCTCATTTTTTTTTAACGGATTCAATTTTATTTCCAAAATACCAACTTGAAAAGGAGGTTCTAATTTCATTCCAATCAGGTTGAGCCGCTGATCTATCGAATTTTGATTAATCGTTTCCTTAAGTAAGTCTTCAAAAAGAGTTCCTTCAAATGCTGTTTCCACTCGAATTGTTCTGCCATAAATGATTGATTAAGCAGCATTTCTGTAATCATTTTCACTAATTCTCCAAACTCCTTGAGTTCTGCGGGGTCTCCTGTGATCCCGATAACACCAATAATTACTTTCTGGAACTCTATGGGTAAATTAATACCAGGAAGTACGCCTAGCCAATGATGGCGATCCTGTTCATGAATAATTAAAGGTTTACCGGTTTTAAGTACCTCTATTGCTCCAAAATGCGCTTGGTTAATACGATCAGGATTCCCTGAAGCAATAATGGTTCCTTTCTCATCCATAATATTGATATTTCGATTGAGTCTAATAGTAGTTTGTTTAACAATTTCCTTTGCGATTTCTTGAGTTAGCATATAAGTCATCCTTAAATAGTTTTTTAGGTAGTTTTACTGCTGAGATAGAGTAAGTGTAGCTATATTTTTATTAACTAAGCATTTAATTTTTATATAAGTGCTTTAAGGTACATACTCGAACCCACTCTAATACTAGTAGTTTATTAAATTCAGATAATAATGAAAAAGGCAAATAAAGATAATTATTTCTATGTAGTATAGCCAAAAAATCTAAATATGTCATACTAATTTTTTGTATAGCTTGAACGATGATTTAAATATTTCTGAAGATTATAATAAACCTAATATTAAATTTATTCGAAGGGGGCCTGACCATGAAAATTGTTATTGCACCAGATTCCTTTAAAGGAAGCTTGACAGCACTAGAGGCTTCGCAAGCAATAGACCGGGGAGTCAAAAAGGTATTGCCAGCAGCAGAGACAGTAATAGTCCCCGTAGCGGATGGCGGCGAGGGTACAATGGATAGTCTTGTTGCTGCAACAAATGGTCGGAAAGTCGAAGTTACAGTAAAAGGACCATTACTTGATAACGTGCAGGCTGCATATGGAATCTTGGGAGATCAGGAAACATGTGTGATTGAAATGGCAAGTGCTTCCGGTTTATGTCTAGTCGAGTCAAATAAACTGAACCCAATGATAGCCACTACATATGGAACTGGCGAGCTCATTCAAAAAGCATTGAATGATGGATGCCGAAAATTCATTTTAGGAATTGGTGGAAGCGCTACCAATGATGGCGGAGTAGGAATGCTCCAGGCTTTAGGAATGAAAATATTAGATTTAGAAGGGAAATCGGTTGGATTCGGAGGGGGGGAATTATCACGAATTGTGGAAATAAATACACAAGATTTTGATTCAAGAATAGCAGAATGTGAGTTTATAATCGCATCAGATGTTCAAAATCCATTGGTCGGACCTGATGGGGCCTCTTCTGTATTTGGTCCACAAAAAGGGGCAACACCAGTCATGGTGGAAATTCTCGATAAAGCTTTATCAATTTGGGCTGATTTGGTAGAAACCAAGACAGGTATTCGCTTGCATAATAAAGCAGGGGCTGGTGCTGCAGGCGGAATTGGCGGTGCATTCCAAGCCTTTTTCTCTGCCGAAACGAAAAGAGGCGTCGATATCGTTATTGAATATACCAAACTTGGAGAAAAACTCCGTGGAGCTCACTGTGTCTTTACTGGTGAAGGACAAATCGATTACCAAACTGCATCAGGTAAAACACCCATGGGAGTGGCAGAAGAAGCGAAAAAGCAGGGTATTCCCGTATTTGTCTTAGCTGGTTCAATTGGAACAGGTATTGACGTTTTATATAATCATGGAATTACTAGCGTTCATAGTCTTGTAAACGCTCCCATGCCGTTACAGGAAGCTATGGAAAGAGGGGCTGAATTTTTAGAGGTTTCAGCTGAGCAAGTTATGCGCACTTTTTTAGCTTCTTCTGAAAAATAAAAAATAGGGGGTTATCAAATGTTATTTATTGTTTTAGCCATCGGAGTTTTTTTGATTGTATTTGCAACAACTAAATTTAAGCTACATCCGTTCTTATCGCTTCTATTAGGAACCTTGTTTGTTGGGTTTGCTTCAGGAATGCCTCTAGACCAAATTGTAGAGAATATAAACGGGGGATTTGGCGGTTTAATGACAAGCATTGGGCTTGTCATCGTTTTTGGAACAATTATTGGAACTATTTTGGAAAAGGCAGGAGCAGCTTTACGAATGGCAGAGGTTGTACTTCGGATTGTTGGTCCTAAAAGACCTCAGCTAGCGATGAGTATGATTGGCTTTATTGTATCAATACCTGTTTTTTGTGATTCTGGATTTGTAATTCTATCCAGCTTAAGAAAAGCCTTGGCAAAGCGAGCAAAAGTAGCTGTTGCTTCAATGTCAGTTGCGCTTGCGACTGGTTTGTATGCAACACATACGCTCGTGCCGCCTACTCCCGGTCCAATTGCAGCAGCAGGAAATATAGGAGCAGATGGATATTTAGGAACTGTCATTTTAATAGGGCTTATTACCGCTATTCCTGCGGCACTTGCTGGATATTTATGGTCAATAAAAGTGGCCAGCAAAATAGAGGTAGAAGATGATCGAAATGATTTGGACTACGATTATGATGAGATTGTTCGTTCATTTGGGAAAATGCCATCTGCTTTTCAATCCTTTTTACCGATTGTTTTACCAATTGTCCTAATTGGAGTTAGTTCGGTTTTAACTCTGCTAGGCACAGAAGGAAGTATCGCTTCATTTTTCATTTTCTTAGGCCAGCCCGTGATTGCGTTGCTTGTCGGTGTTATCTCAGCACTCACCTTGCTACCAAAATATGATGAAGAAACGTTAACAAATTGGATTGCGACAGCCTTATTAGATGCAGCCCCAATTTTATTAATTACAGGAGCAGGCGGGGCTTTTGGAACAGTCATTAAAAATACAGGTATCGCTGACATCATTCAAGGTTGGGATCTTGGAAGCATCTTTAGTGGAGCTTTGTTCCTGTTAGTTCCGTTCCTTATTGCAGCTGGTTTGAAAACAGCTCAGGGGTCATCCACAGCATCATTAGTCATTACATCATCACTGATTGCACCAATGCTACCAACACTAGGTATTGAAGGTGCTGTCCCACTTGCACTGGTTGTTATGGCTGTTGGAGCAGGTGCGATGACTGTTAGCCATGTAAATGATAGCTTCTTCTGGGTAGTCACCCAATTTAGTGGAATGAAAGTAACGGATGCCTACAAAGCACAAACGATGGCAACATTGCTACAGGGTGTGGTAACGATAATTACCACGATGATTTTATGGGTCATTCTTGTATGATTTAATAACGAAATGCAGAGAGGCGTAAATCGCTTCTCTTTTTTTGTGCCTCTAAATCCAAATATATAATCATTCTTCAGAAAATATTTACATTTTTTGTTGGTGTAGGAACTAAAATAGTGTATGATACATAGTATAAAGCATAGTGTACGTCACATAGTATAGAGAAGAGGTGAGTGGGTGAGCACTTTACTGAATTCATTAACAACAGAGCTCCGTAGAGGAACTTTGACGTTAGCGGTTCTAAGTCAGCTCAAGAACCCCCAATATGGTTACTCTCTTGTCCAGCGATTAGAGAAGTCGGGAATTACGATTGATCAAAGTACGTTATATCCATTGCTTCGACGCCTGGAAAAACAAGAATTGGTGACTAGTAGCTGGGATACTACAGAGAGCAGACCACGCAAGTATTATATTTTAAGTGATTATGGAAACAAAATTTTCATTCAACTAAAGAAGGAATGGGAAAAAACATCTCAGGAGCTTTATATATTATTAAAAGGAGAGGAAGACGATGGAACTGATTGAACTGATTGAACTTTATATTCAGGAAGTTACCCGCAGACTACCAGAGAAAAACCGAAAGGATATTGGGCTAGAGCTCCATTCTACAATCGAAGATATGCTTCCAGACGATTATACCGAGCAAGACGTGAAAGAAGTCCTTTTAAAATTAGGAGATCCGGTTACACTGGCAAGTGGTTATCGTGATCGACCGATGCACTTGATTGGACCACGTTATTATGATGTATATATCAGTCTATTAAAAATGATTTTACCAATCGCAGCCGTGATTTCCTTGATTGCACTTATAGGAGATAATGTGTTTGGTGATATTGGTGAAAAAACGGTTATAGAAGTAGTTATCATGTTAATCGGAAAAGGGATAGCGGGTATCATCAGTACAGGTATCCAGGTGTTTTTTTGGTTAACGCTTTTATTTGCCATTTTAGAACGCACAGATACTTCAAAGGATCAGATGCCTTTAACAAAAAGTTTGAAACGATGGACTCCAGAGGAATTAAAACATATTCCGAACATTTCTAAGAAAAAAGTAATTCCTAAGATTGAGATTTTCGGAAGTTTGTTGGGTATCTCTGTATTCGCTGCCGTTTATTTCAATGCAGCCAACCTCTTAGGTGTCTATGAAGGTAGAAATAACGGCCTTATTTTTGTGACACCTTCTTTTAATCAAGATGTATTGAATTCCTATTGGCCGCTGATTTTTTGCATCATTATCATAGGCGTCATCTTAGCAATTTACAAGTTACTCGTAGGACAATGGACGCTAAAACTTGCCTTGTTCAATGCCATTTATCAGCTACTATCCACTATAACATTTATTATCATCATCAGTAATCCGAATTTATTCACCCACGAATTCATTACGTATATCTCGAATCTATTTTCTATCAATGAATGGAAAAGCTCGATTTACTGGGGAGTCATTCTAATCGATGTATTTTTTACAGTCTTGGAATCCTATAAAGGTTTTCGAAAAGCAAAAATTCGTTAAAGCACAGCATACCCGCTGTTGGCAAAAGGGGGTTCTATCTAAATGTTAAAACAAAGTTGATTGGTACGAAAGGTGCGAGACTCCTGCGGGAAAAGCGAGTCCAAGAGAGACCCCACAGGCGAAAAGGGCACCGAGGAGGCACCCGGACCGCCCGCGGAAAGCGAGTGCCTGGAATGGAAATCAACGTTCAAATTTTACAAATCCTCAAAAAAACTGTAGAAAAACTCAATTATTTATCGAGTTTTTCTACAGTCTGTGCACAGCATACTTGCTGTGCTTTTTTTTGGAGTGTGGTGACGTGCTTTGAAAGTTTTGTGTTGTAACATTAACATTTGTAAGTACCCATATTGTCAAGTGGAGGGAGAGTAAAGAGGTATGTTGAAGCAAAACTTTTATAAAGTAAGCTGCTACGGAATGAGAAGGATATTTCAAATGTATTTGCTGGAAAGCTTGCCAATTGTCCATCGACGCTTTATTACGAAAAATCACAGGGTTTTAAATTTGGCTTTGTAAAATCTTAATGTTGATTTATGACCAAGTAAAAACTCCCTCAATAGGGCGGTTAATTGGTCAATCGTTACCGTTTGTTGAGCTGTAAAACCTTGAAAGTTGGCTTGTTTGTAGAAGTTAAAAAGATTGGGCAAGACGGAATCCAAGGTCGTCTATAAAAAATGACGGATGGCTACGACGACGACACGAAGCTCCACAACCCCTGGTCTCTTCAGCCCAGCTACCACCTCGGAAAATTCGGTAGGATCCGTACACTTGTTCATCATATATATCCCAACACCACTCCCAAACATTTCCTAACATATCATACAGACCCCATGCATTTGGTTCCTTTCTTCCAACTTCATGGATTTTACCACCCGAATTTTTATTATACCAGGCAATCTTATCAAGCTCTCCGTATCTATAACCAGTAGTTCCTGCTTTACATGCATATTGCCACTCTGCTTCTGAAGGAAGTCTATAGCCGTTTGATTCCCAATCACAAATAATGTTTTCACTATCATTACTTATAGAATAACACTCTTTCAGTCCAGCTTTCTGTGAAAGTAGATTACAAAAAGAAATTGCATCATTCCAAGAAATATTCACAACCGGTTTTAGATTTCCGTTAAAAGATGATTTATTTGTAATAGCATAGTATAGATCCATAGTTACAGGATACCTGGCGAGAAGAAAGGGTCTTATTTCAGCTTTCCATTTACTTTTTATTCTATCGTCTCTTAATTCTATTTCCCCACCTGGAATTTTTGCCATTGGATAGTCAATGTAACTGTTTATTTTATTTGACACTTTACCATCCTCCAAATGATCCTGATTTTATGAATTTCGCAGCGTGTAGAACTATTAAATCAATATAAAAATTCCGTTGGTTTTTGTAGATAATTTTTAATTCAACAAGAATACACTGAACCTCGAAGTTTGGTGTTGGTCTCGTTTACAGAAACCAGGCAAGGTGCCTACATTTATTTTTTATTTGTGTTCTCATATTCCTTGTTATCTAAATAGTGGAACCACGCCAGAAAATGCTGCAAATACTTTGCTACACCATTCAAACAGTCCATCCATCTTTCGAGACGGCTGTGGTAATTGTTACTGTTTTATATATTAGTAAAGTTCAAAAAGTTATAACATATCCTTAAATTAGAAAACTTATGGTGATTTTCTTATAGAAACTTCTTATTAAATCCCCCTGATTCAATAGTACAGGAACCTAATGATTCAACAAACTTTAAACTTTTCAGAAAGACATCCCATTTTCTATATTTGTACCTTCTACTGCCGGTTTTGAATACATCGAGGCGAGGTTTATTTTAGGTGTACATTTCCATTCAAACAGTAATGAGTCATATTTCTAATAAAAAATACACCTCTTTTGTTATATAGTTTTAACTATACGGATAAGAGGTGTTTTATTTTTGCTATTTTTTATTGAACTGCATCGAACTGATTTACTTTCCACGTAGATCCGGACTTGTAAAAGGTAACTGTTCGATTGACGGTCTCACCATCAACAGTAGGTACAATTAATTTATAAGATCTAACGTTGAGTTTTTGATAGACCAATTTAATTTTTGCTTTCCGCCATTCTAACATGCTGTCACCGTCTCCTATAGGACGAGCTAATTTCCCTTTATACGTAATATATTTATATTTTGTCAACCCTTTTTCTACTGCACTATTAGTAAATGTTTCAGTTAAGTATTTAACTAGCTTGTCTTTAGTATTAAATTCTTGGCAAAGGTAAGAATACTCTGTACCTTTATAATTAAATGTTTTTTGTAAACATGATTGATTATTGTATCCATGTAATGCATTCCAGAAATGTTTGCTGGCTTTATCGGCTATCTTTAATGCATTTGTGTCAGATAAATTCTGTGATGTATTTTGTGCTGTAACTCCTGTACTCATTGTACAAAAAAGAATGATGATGGATAATAGCATACCTGAAAATTTATTCATATTTTCTCTCCCCAATCCCTAATAAGGATACTTATGTAACGATAATGCAATTATTGTTACAATTGTTACATTTATATTACAACAAGTATGACAGTAGTAAAAGAAAAATATTGGTAATTTCATAATTATTTTTAATTTTTATTGGAGTATACATAGATTGTTCATATTTATTGCTTCAAAAGTAGCGTTTACCCTTTTACATCATGAAAAAAAGAAATCATTTAAGCGTTGCAATCCAATTTTGCTTACAGCTAAGTCTTTATTCATCATCCATCACTTATCTTATGAGAAACTTACACTATATAGAAGAGCTTCCACTATATGAGGTAGGGAATAAAAATGAAAAGCTACCTACAATCAATAGTTACTGCTGACATACAGAGTTCATTGTCAAAGCTTTTAGCATTAGAAAATACAGTTAATCAATTAGGTAATGATAGTGGATGGATTAATTTCACACTAGAAAATAGAACTAAAGAATTTTCAGTTGACACAAAACTTGGAGTTGGAAAATAAAAATTAATTATTTAGGGAGTTAATAATAAACTTTATAACTATTTCTGCTTTTGGGTAATTACTTATTTGGTTTGTGAAGCTTATAATGGTGGGCAGAAGATAAAGGAGAACAGGTTATGGGGGTATATTCCAATTTTAAACGGTATTGTTTTTTGTAAAGATTACACGCAACTTGGAGTAGGAAAAGCTACTAGTTCATGTTTCAATATAGCACTTATTGGACGCAAATGTTCATCAAACCATGAATATTACAAGCTGTTTTGTTTACATTTACTCATGTTTTGTATACCGGTTTGCGTAACTTGAAGCAACGAAAGCATTTGGTTTGATTTTTGGTTCTACTCCCATGGATTCCATCCTAGCTACCATTTCTTTTACAAACTCACTTGTTTTGTTCCGTTTGCCAGTACCAATATCAATGTGACCTTCCATTGTAAATGTTGCCCCGTGATATACAGCAGGTAGTACAATATTGATTAACTGATTTTTTCTTTCTTCCGTAAACATCGACACGATCTCCTCAGTTAATGATAATTCTTGAGAAATACGTTCGTGCAATTGAGTCATCCTTCTTGGAATCATCACTTTTCTTATACATGCCCACACACCATTTCCTACCCGCTGTATCACAATGCCTGTAATAAAAACTGTATGTGTTTTATGTACTTGGGAATCTGTACCAACCATTAATCGGTAGTTACCAGATGTATTTAATTTCATGAAATTTTCAATATGGTTGAAAACCTCATCAAATGACATGTTTTTTTCCTGAAGGTTTTGAAAAAGAACGCTATATATTGGATATTGCCTCATATTGTTGCACCTAACCTTCCTTTGTTTATTAGTAATTAAATGTGAAAATCTACATGCCCTTAACACATCATATGAAGAATGCTTTTTTTTCGTGCAGTGAGAAGAACACCCTCAAAGGAACAGGGAAATTTATCTTGGCGGCAACGGTGGTACCAAAAGCCGCTGAACTATTATGCAAAGCAAAAATAAGTGCACAGTTTATAGAAATTACAGGTCCATACTTCCAATATTATCGAGAAACTGCTAACTATTTAGAAAGAACCTCTGTCTGTGTTGAGGGTGTAGGGTTCGATACTATAAAAGCGGTTATTGATGATTAGCAAAAAAGGATCGAGCTTAATCAACGTAAATGAGGCGTTACAATAACCGTGGAAAGAGATCATTGACAGCAAGACAATATAAAAGGGTTTATTTCAAAAAGTTAAATTCCTGTAATATCAAATTAATAGAATTGAAAAAAGTCAATATGAGAAAAACTCTTCACTGGATCAAGGTTTCCTCAGTGAATGAGATACCGGGGAAATCAGTAACTATAGGTTCTCATGAAATTGCTCTTTTTCCATTTAGATAATGGTGAATTTAGGGCTATTGAAAATCTTTGTCCAAAAAAGGGGGGAGTTCTGGTGGAAGGTATTGTAAGTGGCGATCTCGTTTTTTACCCTATTAGTGACTGTAAAATCAGTGTCGTGAATGGAAACGTACAAAAACCGATAATGGTTGGGTAAATTCATTCAAAGTTGAAATTGAAAATGGTGATGTTTTTATCGCTTTTTAAAAAGATGGATGTCATATGTAAATTTAAAATTAATTAACTTTATTATCTACATTGGTAACTCTGCTCTCACGTCCTTTGCTTTGGGCAGAGAAAAGAAATGCTCTTCTTGTTACGGTAGAGCAGTCCATTAACTTGGGAAAGGGGTGCTTTTAACCCCCTTGTGTTACTTTTTTGTTTTTTCTTAGGAAAAGAGATACAACCACCGCAATGATTGAAATGAAGAAGCCAAGCATGAACGTATCACTGTAGCCTGCAACAGATGCTGTTAATTGTTCAGTTACATCATTAGGACTAGTTAATGACTTAGGAAAAGAGCATCCCTTTTTGAACGATATCCTGACCCAGGGGATAGTGATGATCCGATTACACAGAATGAATATGTATATGCCAACGATAATCCAGTGATGGGAATAGACCTTTCACTTATATACTTTACGGATTCAATTTTAAATTCCTCATCGAATTTTCTGACTCTTGCCAACAGACACATCTCGTTATAGTTATATATTTATTATAACAATCTGTGTCTACTTTTTAATCTAGCATCAGGGTGAGAAAGGGACTTCAAAGTGGACTTCCAACTTAAAAAATTCCCATTTATTATTCTAAATTTTACCAATTTGTCTATACTTTTCAGTTCGCTGTCGAATAAGCTCTTCCGGGGATAATAGTATCAATTTTTTTAGAGATGATTCGATTACAGATTCAATCATTTTTGCCTGCGATTTTATATCATTTTGTGCACCACCTTTAATTTCAGGAATGATTTCTTCAATAATTCCTAAATGTTTCAAATCTTTTGCTGAAATTTTCATATGTTCAGCAGCTTTTTGAGCATACTTAGCGTCTTTCCATAGTATAGATGCTGCTCCTTCTGGTGAAATTACCGAGTACCAAGAATTCTCTAACATATGGATATGGTTACCGACACTAATGCCAAGAGCTCCACCACTAGATGCCTCTCCAATTACAATACAAACAATTGGCACTTTAAGTGTAACCATTTCAAATAGATTTCGAGCTATCGCTTCAGAAATTCCACGTTCTTCAGACCCTTTCCCTGGATAGGCGCCTATTGTATCAATAAATGTAATAATAGGGCGATTAAATTTATCAGCTTGTTTCATAAGTCTTAGCGCTTTTCTATAACCTTCTGGATGAGCCATTCCAAAATTTCTTTTTATATTTTCCTTTGTATTTCTACCTCTTTGTTGACCAATAATCGTAACGGGCACCCCTTTAAATTTAGCAATACCACCTATCATTGCTTTATCATCACCATATAATCGATCACCATGAAGTTCGAAAAAGTTAGTAAACAATAAAGGTATATAGTCCAAAGTTGTGGGCCGGTTACGTAGCCTTGCAATTTGAACTCGTTGAAAAGGTGTAATGTTAGAATAAATTTTATCTTGCATTTTATCTAAACGTTTCTCTAATAAATGAATTTGTGATGATAAATCTACATTATTTTCTTTCATAAATTTCTTTAATTCATCTATTTTTTCTTTTAATTCAATGATAGGACGTTCAAAATCCAAACTCATTTTATCCTCCAAATGTTATGACTTTATTACCTCACTCTAATCAAAAGGTTTAGAAATTGATTCAATAAATAATTCAAAACCATCAACAACTTTTTTTTGTTCTGATTCTGATAAATTACCGAGAATTCTTTGATAAAAAGTAATGGAGTGCTCTCTTAAGCAATTAACGGTTATGTGACCTTTTTCTGTGAGATGCAGAAAAATTTCTCTTCTATTTTTTTCATTTACTTCACGATAAATTAGCCCCTTTTTTACTAACTTGTCTACTAATCTACTTACAGATGAAGCCTCTAACCCAAGTTTTTTGGATAGTTCCCAAACATTTAATTTTTCCAGCTCTAGTTCTTCTAACGCCATCATTTGAGAAACTGGTAAAGGTTTTTCAAAAGGTCCATTAGGCAAATTTTGAGATTCAAAAACCCCTTGTATTCTAATCAATTTCTTAATATCTGTTCTAAGTTTTATGGCATGTTCTCTTTTCAAAAAGGTCCCTACCCTCCAATTCATGTATTATACATCAATTGTATTATACATGAATTTGAATTTTTCACAAGCTTAACGATGCAAATACTACAACATGAACGAGATAGTTCTCTAAGATATAATAGAGGACAATTTTAGTTTAACTTTCAGCGCTATATCTAATTCATTTTGTAAATATGTTCTCTTAAAGTAATGGGGACTTTAGTAAAATTGACGGAGAAGTCATTTTTGCATTTCTTTCCGATTTAAGATTGCTCAACCTAAATAAATTCTTTCTATATGAGAAAAAACGAATGATGGTAAAACAGTCGCAGCAACTGATTTGCTTGTTCCAGGTATTGGTGAATTAATTGGGGGTAGATAGCGGTAGTATTTGACACCAGAGAAGAAGCCGATGAATGCACGAAGGAAGTCAAGGCGAAGATCATTAACTACAATCCTTTCGCCGGTATCGAGAGTTAGTGATATCATTCACTCTTCATTGAAGCATCCCATCAGGGGTGCATTTTTGTTAAATCTAATCTGATTTCATTTTGTAAGGATTCTATTCCTTTTCCCTTCAGTGCAACATAACCGATGAAATGTGAACTGAAAGGGAAAAGTTTTTATAAAACCAGTGATAGCAAGGGATGAAGAGCCCTAAACAACTGCACCAGAATTCTAAGATATGATGTACTTATTGGGTTTTGTCACCCGCCTGTCACCTAAGAGTAAGAAGAAGTACAAACTTATCTAATTCTTCATTTTTCCGTTTCATAAAGGTATCCATTTTTTTAGCTCCCTTCTGCCTATCTAATTCGACATAAGGGACTATAACCCTACTACTATTCACTCTAAACCAGGTACAAGACTTTACAATCACTTATATGCGTTGTGGATCATGTATTTCTATATACCTAGTTTACAAAGAATATTGACGGCCGCCTTGCAAGGAGCAGCCGTTAAAAGAAATACACCCTTTGGTATAATAGATATGGTTGCAACAATTATTGGTAATTCCGGAAGTAGTTCCGAATAGTCTACAATTTAATTTGATAGGAGATTTTAACAATGCTGTATTTTATTGGTGTGGTAGCGTTTATTTTTATTTTAGTAATGTTAGTATCGATTTTTGTTGGCTGGAAGTTGATACATCCTCCGGATAGACCCGTCATTGATAATCCTAAAAATTATGGTTTAAATTATGAAAATATTAGTTTTAAAAGTCGTGGAAATGATCTTACTTTAAAAGGATGGTACATTCCTGCTGAAAAAAATGAAAAAATGACTTTGATTTTTGGCCATGGATATTTAGCTAACAGAGAAGAGCCTCGAGCAGAAGCTTTAAAATTAGTAAAAACACTTGTATCTGATGGCTACAATGTGGTGATGTTTGATTTTAGAGCATGGGGCGAATCAGAAGGAAAAATGTGTACGCTTGGTCTTTATGAAAAGTCTGATATGCAGGGAGCAATTGATTGGGTGAAACAGAAAAAACCTGAATCTCGAATTGGCTTAATTGGTTTTTCTATGGGCGCTGCAACATCATTGTTGGTTGCTGCTGATGAAAGCTGTGTAGAAGTAGTTGTTGCTGATAGCCCATTCAGCGATTTAAAAGCATACCTAAACGAAAATTTATCTTATTTTACTAAACTACCGAAGTATCCATTTAACCCAATTATTTTAAACACGATACCTTTTTTATCGGGTGTAAAACTTGATGTTGTAAAACCTATTGATGTTATTGGAAAAATATATCCCCGAAAAGTGTTATTTGTACACAGTGATGCAGATAAAACAATCTTTTGTAGACACAGCGAATTGTTATCAAACTGTCATCCTGACAAATTTACATATTGGAAAACATCAGATGTATTGCATTTGCGAAGTCACCAAGCTTATCCAAATGAATATCAAGAAAAAGTACTTTCGTTTTTAAATTCTGCTGTTAATTAAAGTATACCGAAAAGAGGGTGTTTATCATGGTATTAACTTTTTTTATTCTGTATACAGTTGCAGCGATAGTTTTTATTAATAATAGAGAAAAAGATTGGGGTAAATGGTTAAGTTTATTACTTTTTTCATTTGGCAGTGGGGCATTTGGAAAATCACTGGTAGAATCTTTTTTTCCATATCTTGTTAAATACAATTTTGTTACTTTAGATTATGAAATTTTATTTCAAGTAAGCTATAGTTTAGGCAGTTTTTTTAATCAAGATGTATCTCCTTATTGTTTTATGATGTTTGCAGCTACATATTCAGGGCTCTTTTCAAAGGGGAAATTAAGATTATTAGGTTCTTTGTTGTTAATTCCCTTATTCATAATGATTCTTAATACGACCTTTTACCCGCAAGTCTCGCATAATTGGATTTTAGTGGCTGTTTGGGCAATTCCATGTTACTTAGTTGGAACATATTTTATGATCTACAGTACAAAAATAGAGAAAAATACTGAGAGGAAAAAAGATCGGAAATTATTTAATTACCTTTTACTTCCTCCCTTTCTAACAAATGTTTTGACCAATTATATAGGGCATGCGGTTGGATTAATCGCCATGTGGAGATTGAATTCTATCCCTGTTGCAATTGCAGGAATCACATGTATAGTTATGATGACAAAAATGGGAGTATTAGGTGTTAGACTAAAAATTGAAAAACAGGCCTTTAATAGTAAAATGCAAGTTTTTAATACGGGATCTGGTTTATTAAACCATGCGGTAAAGAATCAAATATATAAAATTAATTCAGGCCTTTTTCTTTTGAAACCCTACAGAGATCAATTAAACGCAAGTGGAAAAGAAGCGATCGATATTATCAGTCGAAGTTCAGATCATCTCACGAATATGGTAGATCGAATCCACAGTAAGACACAAGCAATCTATATCGTACGCTCAAAACAGAATTTACCAACACAAGTTTTTAAAACTTCAATTTTTTAGCAATGTATTAATACCTCTTCACTGGATAGTCTTTTTAGGACGAGCCAGTTTTTCTTTTTTGAGGATTTATGGATTGTTTTTTTGCTCTTATGAATTCCTGAAGTTTCTGTTCAGTTTTACGCAGAGACGGATATTTTCCCTATATATCTTAAAAAAATAATTGATAAATATTTCCAAGTAAAATATACTCTTTTGTAAAGGTCAACTTAATTTTTCCGAAAATGAAAACGTTATCACATCATGAGCTTTATTTCTAATAAAGTCTTGGTTTCTATTATCAATAAGGGAAGGTGTGGTTGTTTGAAAAACTTATCTATTGGCATGTTTACTTTTATGCTGTATTTTGTTCCTTTATCAAGTACCTCATCTGGTTTTGCAGAAGTAAAACCAGATTACAAGCTATATGTTATGGCCCCATTGGGGGAAATAAAAGATTGGGATGCATTTAAAGCAGAATTGATTCAGTTGAAGGAAAATGGAGTATATGCAATAACAACAGATATCTGGTGGGGATTAGTCGAGAATAAAAAAGATAATCAGTTTGAATGGTCCTATTATAAAAAATATGGGGAGGTAGTGGAAGCTTCCGGTTTAAAATGGGTGCCCATTTTGTCTACGCATCAATGTGGTGGTAATGTGGGGGATGATTGTAATTATCCCCTCCCAAGTTGGCTCTGGAAGAAAGACTCTGCAGAAAACATGGCATTCAAGAGTGAAAGTGGTTACTGGAATAAAGAAGTACTTGCTCCATGGTGGGATGGAACAGCTAATCAATACAACGAATTGTACAAATCCTTTGCAAAGAACTTTGCTGATAAAAAAGATCTAATTGTCAAAATCTATCTAAGTGCAGGTCCAGCTGGGGAATTAAGATATCCTTCATATCAGAAAGTAGACGGTTGGAACTATCCTGAGAGGGGACAACTTCAAGTTTATACAGAAGGTGCGAAACGGAATTTCAGGGTTACTATAAAAGAAAAATATTCAACTATTAAAAAACTGAATGCTGCTTGGGGAACAGAGTATAAAAAATGGAATGAAATTCAACCACCAGGTAACGGAGATGAATTTTTCACTAATGGTGAAGCAAGTGACACACAATTTGGAAACGACTTTATGGAGTGGTATCAAGGAGCGCTTGAAAATCATCTTTCAAAAATTTCGAAATTTGCCCATAAACATTTTGATGAAGTCTTTAATGTACCAATTGGGGCTAAGATCTCAGGTGTCCATTGGAAAATGAATGATCCAGTCATGCCGCATTCAGCAGAGTATAGCGCCGGTTACTATAACTACTCTCAACTACTTGATCAGTTTAAGAAATCTAATTTGGCCCTCACTTTTACTTGTTTAGAAATGGGAGATTACGACGCCCATACAGCACCATACTATAGCGCACCTAAATCGTTAGTAACTAAAATCGCGACATTAGCTAATGAAAAAGGAATTTCTTTAAACGGTGAAAATGCACTTCCTCTTATCAATAATGAATGGGGCTTCGATAATATAGCCGAAATGGTGTTCAATTACGATTTTGACGGCTTTACCTTGCTTAGAATGTCATATTTATTCGATAATGAAGGAAATCCAACAAATGAATTTAGGATGCTGGCAGATAAATTAGAAGGTAAGTCTATTCCAGTTACATTCACAGTTGAAAATGTACCCGTTACACCCAATCAGGGTGTTTACTTGATTGGTGATAGAGGAGAAATCGGCAGATGGAATCCTGCTGATTACGAATATAAGCTGACCCAAAATCCAGATGGTAGCTGGAGTGGCACATTCCATTTGGCTGCAAATCGATTCTATGAATTCAAGTTCCTCATAAAAGATGAAAATGGAATTACTACATGGCAAGACGGTGAAAATAATAGCTATAAAACTCCTTTGAATGGTAAGGGAAACTACAAAACCTCATGGTAGAAAAATATATAAAGAGTCGGTAAGCAAAAGCTACTGTTAATATGGAAGGATGAAATACGATTTTAAAAAAATACCTTACAATTTATATAAAAGATTTAAGAAAGGGTAATTAAATTCTTGGGATATTGTAGGAATAGATGACTTATTAAGTTAGTTAGTAATCAAAATGTAAATCGTTTGTCATTGTAATACCCTTGATGTTAGGAGTTTATCCATATAAACTTTATTTAATATTGAGGAGTGGTTAAGATGAAAAAGGTAGCAATAGACAAATTAACATTTAAAAATCATCTATCGACGATTGAACAACTTTCATTGAAAGATTTTATGTTTAAGTGGCTAGGTAGCCCCGAAGAAGGTTTAGATGACTTTCTTCCACTTACGTACACAGATACTGTCTTTGCAAAGTTGGAGACACCATTGGAAACAAATTTTCGGATTCATGGTGATGAAACCTTTAGATATGTAACAATTACGGAAGATAATCAGATTGTTATAGGGGTCTTAGATCCGAATCAAGAGTTAGCGTGTAGAATTTTGTCTCTTGATGAGCATATGGAAATTAATCTGTACCGTTAGTTGAGCAAGAACTGCCTTAAATAAATCCTTTTTAATTTTAAGGAAATGCTTTTAAAAATTTTTCCATCTATAAAGTAATTTCTCGAATGAGTCGAAATTGGATTCTATAATTCTAAACTATATAAAATCAGATGCTATTTCTAAAAGTGAATGAAAATTATATTGTTTGAATAGCCCTTCTCAATGTGAGAGGGGCTATTCTTGCTTTGGTTGCTTAGATAGCTTTCTGTATTCAGTGTGAATAAATGGTAAAGACTTAGTAGTACTCCGCTTTTCATCATTTAGCCCAATTTACATATATCCAGATTTTGCAAACAGAAGTGCAGATGCAATGGTCGCAGCGTGGCTGACTACTACATAAAGTTGATATATTTATTCTTATTGTAGAATAGCGGCACATAATTTGTTATAACATGTAAAACTGTGTCAGATTTCACTAATAATATGTTCGATTTTAGAGGTATCAAGTTCTTATTGGAGAAGTATTAATATCATGGCGAGAATTACTAAATGGCGTTAAGGATTTCAATTTAAAGGAGGGCTCTTAATTATAAAACAAATGTATAAAATATTAGGTATATGTTGTTTCACTCTCTTCATTCAAACAATATGGTCCCCTTATATTTTTGCCGAACAAAGAACGTATAAAATTGCAGGAGAATGGGCTCTTCCACCTTTTTCATTTAAAAATAAGGATGGAGAGCTGACTGGCATTAACATTGATATCATGGAGAAAATAGCGAATTATAATGGGCTTGAATTTGAATATATTCCGATGGGTATGCAAGATGCGGAAAAGGCTTTAAAGGATGGATCCATTGATGCGATTGTTGGGAGTACATATAGTGCCGAAAAAGATAATCAATTTGACTTTACCCAATCATATTTCACAATGTCTCAGTCAATAATTATCCCACGCGTCAAGCAAAATGATATTCATACTCTCACAGATTTACGTAATTCACATGTTGTCCTTGATAATAACACGCCAGTAATCAGCACATTTTTGAATATGAGAAATACAAACCTAACTACTGTTTCTAATCAGTATTCGGGTATTCTAACATTATTGAACAATCGGGCAGATGCATTTATCGGCAACAAATGGACTGCAGACTATTATTTAAAAAAGTTCAGACAAGAAAATCATTACATCATACTTGATGAAGTTATTGAACCAGCAGATTATACAATTGCAGTTAAAAAAGGGAATCAAACGTTGCTTTTCATGATAGACAATACACTCACTGAACTTAAAGCAAATCGAAATTTAAACGAAATAATTGATAAATGGGTGATGCCTCAATCCAATCAAAAGATTGCCAGGTTGGAACATTTTATCTTTTGGTTAATCATAATCTTAGCCGCAGTGGCTCTGGTCCTTTTAATTATTTACATATGGAATCAAAAGCTTAAGAAATCAGTCCATGCCCAAACAAAGAGTCTACATCTTTTAAATAAGGATTTACAGATGCAACAGCAAAATATTGCTAATAGTAAAGCATTTAAAGATCAGATTTTAAACAATATCAATGCAGGAATCATTACATTTGACCTTGATTTCGTGATAACTAGCTGTAATACAAAAGCATCGGAAATACTTAACATCTCCGCAGATAATATTTTGAATCTTAGGAATTATCCAACTCTAATAAAGTTATTTAAAAGTTCCTATCAAGAACATGAGGATAAAAATGAGACAAACTATTTTCAAGTTTTGGTATTAAATGAGGAAAGTGAACGCAAGGTAATCTCGTATACGGTACATAAAATGTACAATTCTCAAGAATTACAAACAGGATTCTTACTTTCTATGAATGATGAGACGGAAAAGAAACTATTAGAGAAAAAATTGGTCACGCAAGAAAAATTACATGCACTTGGTCAACTAGTCGCAGGTGTTGCACATGAAATTCGGAATCCCTTAACATCTATAAAAACTTTTATTGATCTGCTTCCGAGTAAGTATGATAATCCTCAATTTCGCCAAGTTCTTATGGAACACTTGCCTACTGAATTAAACCGGCTAAATGCGATTGTTACTGATCTAATTGATTATGCACGTCCACGTCCACCAAATATACGAAATTATTACGCTCACGAACTTATTTCTTTACTTGCTTTTCATAAGGTAACTATGGAGAAAAATCAAATAAATTTTGAACAAACAATTGATGAAGACCTTGTTTTCTATATAGATTTACAACAAATTCACCAGGTACTTCTTAACTTAATATTAAATTCTATTCAAGCGGTAGAAGAAACAAAGCAAAAAACTATTAAAATTACAATTGATAAATTGAACGAAAAAACAGGACGGATTATCATAGCTGATACAGGCAAGGGAATGAAACCGGAGGAACAAAATCACATATTTGAACCTTTCTTCACCAATAAAGAAAAAGGGGTCGGCTTAGGCCTTACGTTATCTTACAGACTAATTAAAGAAAATAATGGGGATATTTATGTGAAAAGTTATCTTAATTCAGGAACAAAATTCGTCATCTTATTACCTTTATCTGAAGGACAAGAAGCCATTTGGAGTTAATAATGTAATTAAATCTTTTGTTATGATCATAAAAGGAGGAATTAGAAAATGAAACCGCATGTGCTAGTGATCGATGATGAACCTGCAATTTGTACTGCTCTTAGCTTTGCATTAGAAGACGATTATCAAGTTGTCACTACAACAGATCCAGATGAAGGTCTTCGACACATTGAACAGATTTCATTTGATATTGTTCTGCTTGATTTACGAATAGGGAGTAAAAGTGGATTAGATGTTCTTCAAAAAATTAAACTCAAGGCCCCTAATATTACTGTAATTATGATGACTGCCTATTCATCTATCGATACTTCCATTGAGGCTATAAAAAAAGGTGCCTATTACTATATTGAAAAGCCTATCAATATAGAAGAACTGTCATTGCTTTTAATGAGGGCAGCCGAATTTAAACAAATGTCCAATCAGTTAGAGACGCTTCATGAAGAATTAGAGAAGACAAGAGGGTTCGGAAATTTCCTTGGTAATAGCAAAGCAATGCAGCGTATTTTTTCAATGATCGAAAGAGTGAAGGATATTGATTCAAGCGTTCTTATTACTGGAGAAAGTGGAACTGGAAAAGAACTTGTGGCCCGAAACATTCATACTTTAGGAAGGCGAAAAAACAATCCAATGCAGATTGTTAATTGTGCAGCTATACCCGAAATGTTGCTAGAATCTGAATTATTCGGTTATGAAAAAGGAGCGTTTTCCGGTGCCACACAACGGAAGGAAGGGAAATTCGTTGCTGCCAATGGGGGTATTCTTTTTCTCGATGAGATTAGTGAAATGCCTCTTCCACTTCAGGCCAAATTATTACGTGTGTTACAGGAACGGGAAGTAACGCCTCTTGGTTCCAATATAAAGATATCATTGGATATCCGTATTATAAGCGCAGCCAATAAAAATCTGGAACAAATGGTGATGGAAGGTAAGTTCCGAGAGGATTTGTATTTCAGGCTAAATGTCATTCCAATTTCTATGCCCCCATTAAGAGAAAGAAAAGAAGATTTACCATTGCTTATGGATTATTTCATCAAAAAACACGCTAAGGATATGAAGCGGGAAGATAAGACGTTCACAGCATCCGCACGTCGGCTGTTGCTAGATTATCATTATCCCGGGAATGTGCGGGAGCTTGGTAACATTATAGAGTATGCTGTTGCCCTTTCAAATTCGAAAAATATGGAAGATGCTGACTTGCCACAATATGTTCAAGAACAGAAACTAAAATTACAGTCTGAAAGTCCCAATGAAGACCCTAACAGTTTTAGTATCCCAATCGGAATCTCGATGAAAGAGATAGAGGAAAAAGTAATTACAGCTACACTTCAATACTGTAAAAATCACCGTCAAAAAACAGCACAAATTCTAAAAATTTCAGAAAGAAGCCTTCGCGATAAAATTAAACTTATTTCAAATGGGGAACAAGAGATAAATTAAATCACTCCCGATACCGGCATTTTTTTCTGGATACCCGGCAAAAAATGCCGATTTTTAAGATAAAAATGCACGAGAATTCGGCAGGAATTGCATTTTAAAGCTTTAAATCGACTTGGCACAGTACTTGCATTTAACTTTTACTAAGAAAGGAGAACCAATATGAAAAATGGAGTACTCTTTATAAAAGCTGCTTTGTTATTTTGTTTCATAACAGGATGCTCTTTTATGAATGAGCAGCAGGAAATAACTACACCTGCTAATACCTTAATTCAGAAGAAATTAACTTCAGAGGGTCAGGATTTAAATAATAGGCTGCTAATTATTGCAACAGGAGATATGTCAGGAGTTTATTTTTCATTAGGACAAGTATTGTCCAACTTGTATGAAAAATATAATGGAGCTGTATCGGGGACTCAAGTCACCCATGCATCTATTGAAAATACTGAATTAGTTAGCCGACATCGAGCAGAAATTGGGTTTACTACAGTAGATGTACTTGATTTACCAGAAACGAATAAATCAAAGTTACGAGCATTAACGACCCTTTATTCTAACTATGTTCAAATTGTTACAACGAATCAAAACAATATTGATTCCTTAGAAGATTTAGTTGGAAAACGAATTAGTATTGGTACGACAGGTAGTGGTACAAGACTAATTGCAGAACGGATCCTCTTGGAAACTGGTTTACCGCTTGACCAATTGAATTTATCCTATCTTTCATTTTCTCAATCTGCAGAAGCATTACGTAATGGTACCATTGATGTGGCTTTCTTCTCTTCAGGTATCCCGAATAATGAAATCGCTTTCATCTCAAATGAAACGAATCTCTCATTTATTCCAGTACCGGAATATATCATTGACAGACTACAAAACCAATATGGTGGTTATACAAAGAATGCAATTTCAAGTGACACGTATAAAGGGATGAGAAAGAACATTCAAACGATATCAATTAAAAATGTCTTATTAACTTACGACGAAATGTCAGATTTGCAGGCATACAATCTTGTTAAAACATTATATGAACATCTGCCTGAGCTACAGCATACACATCCGGCTGCTTCTGATATATCAATAAATGAAGCAACTAAGCAAATTCCAATTGAGTATCATCAAGGTGCCATAAATTATTTTACCGAACAAGGAATTATTCATTAATAAAGAAAAATGGGAGGTTCATCAAATGAAGAAAATAATTAGTTTATTATCAATAGTATTATTGGTTGTGCTTGCAGGATGTGGTAATCCAACGCCGCAAAAGCCGGGGGAAGCAACACAAACAAGTACAGGTGAAAAAGGTGAGAAAAAAATAACGATAGCTGGTAATGGCGGGGTTATTGAAAGTGCCATTCGAGATGTGATTGCTCCAAAATTCAAAGAAGAAACTGGCATTACAGTTAACTATATTTCTGGTTTATCAGGTGAAATTTTGTCAAAAGTGGAATTACAGAAAAACTCTCCACAAATTGATGTTGCCCTTTTTGTACCAGTTGATGTAATACGTGCTCAAGAAAAGGGACTTATTGATTCCGTTGATGAGTCTAATGTTCCAAATATGAAATCTGTAGATTCGCGATTTATTCCAATTGAAAAGGCTGCTGCTCCAGTATTCGGCTTGGTTATTGCTCCAGCCTATAATACAGAAACATTTAAAAAGAATGGGTTAAAACCGATTGAATCTTGGAACGATCTTGTATCTCCAGATTACGAGGGTAAAACGGCATTTTCAGACATTACGAATGATTGGGGCTTTAATACCCTTAATGGTTTAGCGATTTCAAATGGTGGCAGTACAGACGATATGGAGCCAGGGCTTGAAAAAGCAAAAGATCTTGCAGGATATTCTAATACTTTTTATAAAAATTCAACGCAAATGATGCCAGCTATCCAACAAGGAGCTGCTGATGTAACTGTCATGGGGAGCTATTCTATTGGCGAACTTGCTGTTTCAGGAGTTCCAATTAAAATGGCTGTTCCAAAAGAAGGTGTGCCGCTTCAAGCATTTAGTGCTTCACTTGTGAAAAATACACCTAACAATGAAGAAGCACTTGAATTTATCAACTATCTAATTAGTGAAGAAGCACAAGCGCTAATTTCCGAGAAAGGCTTTTATCCGACTGTAGAAGGGATGGGAATTTCTGAGAAATTCGAAGAGTCAATTGGACTTAAAGAAACGGATAAGACATTCAAACCTGATTTTGCTAAGTTTGCTGAGATTCGTGCTGAAGTGTCTGACAGATGGGCAAAAGAAGTTACTCCTGAACTAGGTAAAAAACTCAAATAAAAAGGAGCGGGTTGAACACATGGAAGTCTTAAAAAACGATATAGAAATTAAAAGGACACATGCACATCTTGAATCAGTTCAACGGATAGGTACGAATAAAAATGATGTAGAGGTAAAAGGGGCTTTTAAACAATTTGGATCAAATGTTGTATTAAATGGCATTGATTTAGAAGTGAAGCAAGGAGAGTTACTTACTCTTCTTGGTCCTTCTGGATGTGGAAAGTCGACAACCTTAAATCTAATTGCAGGTTTTCTCGAAGCAGATCGGGGTGAGGTTTATATTAAAGGGAACAATGTAACGAAGGTTCCTCCATATAAGAGAGATTTAGGTATGGTTTTTCAAACTTATTCCCTTTTTCCCCATATGACAGTCTATGAAAATCTTAGCTTTGGATTGAAGTTGAGAAAAGTAGGTAAAGCTGAACAAAAAAAGAAAATAAGTAAAGCTCTGGAGTTAGTAAAAATGTCAGGATTGGAAAATCGTTACCCAAGAGAATTATCAGGAGGGCAACGTCAGCGTGTTGCTATATCCAGGGCACTTGTAGTTGAGCCAGAGCTCCTTTTACTCGATGAACCCCTTTCAAATCTTGACGCTAAGCTACGCCATGAGCTAAGAGCTGAGATAAAACGTTTACAAAAGGAGATTGGGGTAACAACTATTTTTGTAACACATGATCAAGAAGAAGCTCTTTCCATGTCAGATCGAGTTGTTGTTATGAATGCAGGGAAAATCGAACAAATCAGTACTCCAACTGATATTTACAATCATCCTAAGACAGAATTCGTCTTTCAATTTATTGGAAAGTCAAATTGTTTTGAAGGTAAAGTTTCAGAAGTAGATAAGCGGAGAATTTCAGTCAAAATAGGTGATGATATCACTCATGTTGATGCAGATAATATCATGGGAAATGATAACGATTTGAAAACGGGGGATGAGGTGAAAATGTATATTAGACCCGAAAAGGTACAAATTGTTCCTGCTGAAGGAACCGCTTTATCACATTTGGATTTCCATAAAGCCAAGATTAGTCAAATTAATTATCTTGGTACGTCATGGGAAATTAATGTTTTATTACAAGGGAAAAGTGTTCAAATTTTGACTTCTTCTTTTAATTCTTCATGGCAAAATGGGAGTGAGGTGTATATCGGATGGAGCCCATCAGAAGTTATGCTAGCCAAGAAATAGAAAAGGAAATTAATCCAATAGAGCCACAAAAAGAACCTAAATTCAAAAAAAGAAAAGTTTGGATACCTGGACTACTCCTTTTAACACCTATTTTATTATTTATCTTTGGCTTCTTTGTCATTCCAATGCTATACATTCTATATTTAAGCTTTATATCCACTGATAATCTTGGTGCGGCAGATGCAGTATATAGCTTGAAAAACTATACACAAATATTTTCGGATAGTTACTATTTGTCTTCTTTATGGTTGACGGTGAAAATCAGTTTATATTCAGTTTTAGTTTCTCTATTTCTAGGTTATCCAGTAGCAATGACAATGGCAAAAAGTTCACCACGAATTAGAGGGTACATCACTCTCTTGATTGTGTCACCACTATTGGTAAGTATAGTGGTTCGTAATTTTGGCTGGTATCTATTGCTACTACCCAATGGAACGATAAATCAAACGTTGATGGCTCTAGGTATTATAGAAACTCCATTGAAACTGCTATTTTCGGAAATTGGAGTTGTTATCGGGCTTTCTAACGCATATCTGCCTTTCATGATCCTATCTATTGTTGCTAGCTTATATAATATTGATCCTTCTTTAGATAAAGCGGGAGCAATTCTTGGGGCAAGTCCTTTCAGAAGGTTCTTTTCAATTACTTTACCGCTAAGTATACCTGGTATTGTCTCTGGTTGCATTCTTGTATTTAGCTTGTCGATGAGTGCCTACGTTACACCTGCACTAATGGGGGGAGCAAACGTACCAGTAATGCCAGTTGTCATATATGATCAAATAAATAACCTGCTTCACTGGACATTTGGATCAGCGCTTTCTTATATTCTACTAGCAACAACTGTCATTTCAGTAGCTGTCTTTACTAGAATGTTTGAAAAAGGGAAATTTAAGGAGGTATTCCGATGATGAAAACTCTTGGTGGCCTTCGCATCGCCGTTGCTGTGTTAGCAATAATCTATATCTTAATACCACTCATTGTAGTTATACCTGCTTCTTTTACAAGCGCAAATTATCCAAGTTTTCCAGCAGAAGGTTTCTCATTACAATGGTATACCAAAATTTTAGAACGTCCGGAGTTTTTAGAAGCATTTTTAAATAGTGCGAAATTCGCTGCCTTAGCAGCTCTTTTCTCTGTCATATTTGGAACTCTAGGGGCACTTGGCATTGCAAAGTATGAAATACCCGGCAAATCTTATATTACGGCTCTCTTAACTTCTCCATTAAGTGTGCCGCAGCTTGTTTTAGGTATTGCACTGTTGATGTATTTCACACCTATGATGCTTGCCGGTACTTCTACTGGATTTTTAATTGCCCATATTGTCATTTGTATCCCATATGTAATGCGTCTCGTTTTAACTGGTTTAAGTGGATTTGATTATAATCTTGAACGTGCTGCAGCTATACTTGGTGCTAATCCACTAACTGTTTTTTTGAAAGTGACACTTCCGCTTATTGGATCAGCTGCCATCTCAGGAGGACTATTTGCATTTCTAACATCATTTGATAATGTAACTGTCTCTCTTTTTATGGTATCACCTGAAATGCGTACGCTTCCAATTGAGATTTTTTCACAAATGCAGGATGCCTATAATCCAATTGTTGCTTCCGTGTCAAGCGTAGTTATTTTCATATCAGTCGTTCTAATTGTTATACTTGAAAAAATCCAAGGTGTCGGAAAGGTTTTCGGCGGTTCTCATCATACGAATGGTTAATAGAAACATAGACAATAAGTTTATCATTCACCAACTTGAATTAACTTATTTTTCGGACATTTGTCTTTAAGGGTTATTACACAATATGTCCATTCAAATAAGCTAGACACCGTTTTGCTGCTGATAGTGGAGCCGTGAGGATGGGGACAGAAGGGTTAACCTGCTTTGCTACATGTTCCATACTATATTGAGAAAGCACGATCACTTCTGTTCTTCCATCCATTTGTTCAACCATCATTTTTACCCGTTCGTCATGTTCTGCTCTTTTTCCTTGTGATAATAAGTGGATAATCCCAGGATCCACTATCGATTCCACAATACAGTCTGGATTTTTATCTCTTAGATAATTTTGAAGGGCGATTGGTGTTTCCTTTACTGTAGAAATTAGACCGATACTATTGTATTGAAGTGCTTCATCAAGCATCGCCTCATCCGACCGAAATAATTTCACAGGATAAAGAGGTTGTAAAATTGATGTAATATCGTTGAATGCAGAGCAGGTAAGTTGAATACAGGAAACACCAGAGTCATAGGCTAAGTTCACTAATAAAGAAAAGCGGCGAATGATTTCCGGAGTTAGCGTGCCGCTTTTTTCCATTAAATCAAGCAGGTTCGTGTCCATAAAATGAAGAAGCTCAAGGTCCGGTTTAACTGTCTGAAACGCTTTTTCAATCGGCTTTAGTGCGGTTGTTGTTGCATGAATCAATGCAATTTTCAATAGAAGCCCTCCTTTTTCCTTTAATTCATTATATCTAGTAGGACCCTGCAACGCTATTATATTCTTAAATATGAAAACGAATGACAGAGGTAAAAAAAGTCACTTCGTTAAAAACCTCATTTAATAAAAAATGTTGATAGTTGCTTAAAAACGTCTGTCATTTGTAAGTAAAGGATTAAGAGTTTGAATGAATAGAGTCCAGCTAATATGAAGTGATATCGATGGTCTTTTCTATTGTGTACTATCCTTTTTCGATCAGCGATATTTTTATTCGAAAACTGTAAAGAGGTTATGATAATTTTTTCCTATTCATTTATCTCTAGATTATTATAGAGAAGGAAGTGAGAAGCATGGAGAAAGAAGTACTTACTGAAATACATCAGATTATCCCTAGTGACAGAATATTTCTTGATTTAGCAGAAAGGTATTGTTATAGCTATGATGCTTCTTTTGGAGAGTATTTACCTGAAATAGTTATTCAACCAAAAAACGCAAATGAAATTAGTGAATTAGTAAAATTGGCAAATACGTACAAAATACCTGTTTACCCTAGAGGTTCAGGTACATCATTAAGTGGTGGACCGTTACCAGTTAAAGGCGGTATGGTTCTTGATTTGACCCTTTTAAGTGATAAATTGATTATAGACCGCGAAAATATGCTTGCCATTGTTTCTCCAGGAGTAATTACGGCAAATATACATAAAAAAGCTGAAGAAGTGGGATTGTTCTATCCACCTGACCCTAGTAGTTCAAATGTGGCCACTATAGGTGGGAATCTTTTAGAAAACTCAAGCGGACCAAAGGGATTAAAGTATGGAACAACAAAAGAATATGTTATTGGGTTAGAGGTGGTTACCCCTACAGGTGACATCATCCGTACTGGCGGAAAGACGGTGAAAAATGTAACTGGGTATGATTTGACCCGTTTAATTGTAGGATCAGAGGGAACTCTAGGAATTGTCACAGAAGCAATAATTCGATTAATCCCAAAACCGCAATCTCAGAATACATTTGTAGCCCACTTCAATCATTTGATTGATTCTGGTCATGCTATTACAAGCATTTTATCGTCTGGAATTTTACCATCAGCCTTGGAATTAATGGATAATGCTTGTATTCGAGCTGTTGAAAACTATCGTCCTTCTGGATTACCTCTTCAAGCAGAAGCCATCCTTATAATAGAAATCGATGGTCATCCTTTGGCGATTGAAGAAGAAATCAATAAGTGCGCTGAGTTATGCAGAGCAGAAGGTGCTTCTTACGTTAAGATAGCTGAATCAGAGGAAGAACGTAAGAATATCTGGAGTGCCCGAAAAATGGTTTCTCCAGCGATTACTCAAATGGGACCTACAAAGATATCTGAAGATGCTACGGTTCCACGCAGACAAATTCCGGCTATGATGAAACGATTAAACCAAATTCGCGAGAAATATGAGTTGAATTTAGTTGTATTTGGTCATGCTGGTGATGGTAATCTACACCCGAACATTATTACCGATAAACGAAATATCTCAGAGATGAAAAAAGTAGAACTTGCGGTCAGTGAAATTTTTGAAGCAGCCATTGAACTTGGTGGCACTCTTTCCGGGGAACATGGAATCGGTACGCTGAAGTCACCATATATGGAAATGGAATTAGGTATAGCTGGAGTAAGTATGATGAAAAAAATTAAAGAAGCATGGGATCCCAATAATATACTTAATCCAGGTAAGATATTCCCCGAAAAGGGCCAGACAAGGGTCGTGTTAATTACATGAAGCTAACTGCGAAATCAATCGACTCAAACTTACCGGCCTCCAATTTATATACAGATGCATATGATTGGACAAACCAATGTGTAAAGTGTGGATACTGTTTGCCAGCCTGTCCTACATTTGAATCAATGGGGGTAGAATCCGCTTCGCCCCGTGGCCGAATCAATTTAGTAAAAATGGCAGCCGAAGGAAAAATTGATTTTCAAAAAGATTTAGCTAAACCAATTGATTTATGTTTAGGATGTCGAGCTTGTGAAACTGCATGTCCAGTTGGTGTGCCTTACGGTCATATATTGGAAGCTGCAAAGGAAGCTATTGAAAAATCTCCATCTACAAACCAAAAATCTAATATAACCAAGATGAAAAAGTTAGCATTGTTTCATTTATTTCCTTACCCGAAACGAATAAACAGGGTGGGTAAGGCCATTAGCATATATCAAAAAACAGGATTATCTAAACTTGTTCGTTCAACGAATGTGTTACAAAAGATTTCTCCTGCCATTGCTCATTTAGAACAAGCGCTTCCCGCTATTGAGTCGTCCTCCAAACGAATCCGAACAGGAACGATTATTCCAGCAAAAGGGGAAACAAAATTAAAAGTTGCTTTTTTCGTCGGTTGTATTATGGATTCTATGATGTCACGAATCAACAGGCTTACCATCGAACTACTCACTTTAGTAGGATGCGAAGTCATTCTCCCTGAAAATCAGAATTGTTGTGGAGCACTACATTCTCATCAAGGCGAAACAAATCAAGCAAAGGAATTAGCGAAAAGAAATATCCGTGCATTTATGCATTCAAATGCTGATTTTTATGTAAATAACGCAGGAGGATGTGGCGCTTCGCTTCTTGAATATGAACATCTTTTGGCTGATGATCAAGAATGGGCTGAAAGAGCTAGGGATTTCTCTGGAAAATCGAAAGATATAAGTCAAATCCTTCATCAGTTGGGACCTCTTCCTTTTATTAAAGAATGGAATGGCATTATTTCCTATCAAGATTCCTGTCATTTACGTAATGTACAAAAGGTTCAAGAAGAACCACGATTATTATTGCGATCAATACCAGGAGTTTCTTATGTTGAAATGGAAGGATATGATCGCTGCTGTGCTTCTGGAGGCATCTACAATCTGCTACACTTTGATGAATCTATGAAAATTCTCGATGAAAAAATGAAAGATCTAAAAGAAACAAATGCTGCCACTGTCATCACTGTTAATCCTGGCTGCCAGATGCAAATGAGCATTGGCATTCAAAGAGAGGGAGCGGCAAAGCAAATCAAAAGTATGCATCTTGTTGAAATACTTGCTGAGGCTTGCGGATTACATTAATAGAAAGTGAAATTCGGAATCTAATAATTCAATAGCATAGTAAGCAAAAAAAAGCACCAGCAATTCCTGTAAATAAGGAGGAATTGCTGGTGCTTTTTTTTAATCCATAATAATCTATTTCTTGCTCAATTGTAAAAGCCAATGCTATGAAATTATATGATTGTCTTCAATACATACTATAGCTGTCTGACTCGGTAAATGACATTATCAGTTGCTCGAAATGTGCAGGTAAGAAATTTAAGGAGAACTTATATACAATATCTGCAGTTTAATTTTTATTGAACAGAAGCGGTTGGCTCTATTCCGTTTTATTAGTTTCATTTTATCGAAAGGAGGGTGAGCCGCCTCGATGCCCCTTTTAGTTCGATTGATTAGTTCCATTAATTGATATTACTAATCATAAGGCTTTGAAATTTTACTATATTAACATATGGAAAAGGGTATAATAAGAACTATAAGAATAAATTCTTAGTAAAAAGGATATTTGTAGTATCGGGTTTAATTTTAGATAAGCACCTGATTCTTACATAAAGACAGAAGGAGAAATGATTCGTTTGAATAATAAAGAAACAAAAGGTATGGAGTTACCTGCAAATTATGAGGAATTAAAAAAATCTGCCAATCGTACATCGAATTGGAGAGAACGTTTAGATGCGATTGAAGAGTTAGGTCAGTTTAAAAATAAACAAGTTATCGATGTACTAACACATATAATGAATAGTGATTCTGTGTATAAAATTCAAGAGGCTGCTTACCGAAAACTTAAAGGATTCGGTGAAGATATTCAATTACCTTCCAGGAAAAAAGGCGAATTGATTAAGGGATTACGAAAAGTCTTGTTAAGAATAAAGAAAAGCTTACCTGAAGATCATACATTTAAAGAATTCAAAGAGAAGTTAAAGAAAATGAGAATGGATATTTATGATACTTACGAAGGTGAAAAGGGAGCAAACTTTGATAAATGGCTTGAAGATACATGGGCAACCTTATCGAAAAAGTAGGCTTTGTTAATCATTAATGTTGATTTATGACAGGAGCCCTAATTTCATGACTTATTTGACAACTATTTTATTATCTGTTACAATAAATACCAATAAAAGCACATAAATTCGTTGATGAGAAAAAGTAGCGTTTCGTCTTGATCCACAGAGAGCTGACATTTTGGTGCAAGTCAGTGTTCGAGTGTCACGTGAAAATCCTCTCTGAGAAGTTAGGCTGAATCTTTTAGTAAGTCTGACCGGGCGTCTACCGTTAAAAGGAACACGTATGATTGTACGTTGCTAAGTGCTATTGATCGGATCAATAGAATTAGGGTGGTATCGCGGTTAACCCCGTCCCTTTATGGGACGGGGTTTTTGTGTGCTTTTTAAAAAATTTATAGGAGCGATATCTATGAACTCTAATGAAAGTAAAGAAACAGTTGTACAGCGTGAGGAACAAATACGTAATTATTGGTCAAAAGAAAATACTTTTAAACAATCTGTTCATTTAAGAAAAGGTAAGGCACCTTTTGTTTTTTACGAAGGACCACCAACGGCAAATGGACTGCCCCATGTAGGTCATGCCTTTGGGCGAACGATTAAAGATGTCGTGGCACGGTATAAAACTATGCAGGGATTTCAAGTGGAAAGAAAAGCCGGCTGGGATACACATGGTCTTCCGGTCGAGCTAGGTGTTGAAAAACAACTCGGTATTTCCGGAAAACATGAAATTGAACGCTATGGTGTAGAGTCGTTTATCAATAAATGCAAGGAGAGCGTATTCACCTATGAGAAGAAATGGCGATCATTTACAGAAGAGTTAGGTTATTGGGTTGATATGGACAGTCCTTATATGACATTAAGCAATGATTACATTGAAAGTGTATGGAACATTTTAAGTAAGGTTCATGAGGATCGTCTATTGTATAAAGGTCATCGCGTATCTCCATACTGCCCTAGCTGTCAAACTTCTTTAAGTTCCCATGAGGTAGCACAAGGCTATAAAGATGTAAAAGATTTATCGGCTACTGTAAAATTTAAACGTCTTGATGTGGAAGAAGAATATTTCTTAGGTTGGACAACGACACCTTGGACATTACCTGCAAACGTTGCACTAGCGATGAACCCTGCATTAACGTATGTACGTGTCAAAAAAGGGAATGTAGTTTATATCGTTGCCCAATCATTAGCAGAAGAAGTGTTTGGTGAAAATGCAAATGTCTTAAGTGAACATAGTGGCAAAGAATTTGAAGGAGTACATTATGCCCCACCATTTAATTACGTGTCTGTTGAGAACGGACATCATATCGTATTAGCCGATTATGTAACAGAAGATAGTGGAACAGGTATTGTTCATATTGCTCCTGCTTATGGTGAAGATGATTATAAAACCGTTAGGCAAAATGGTTTATCCTTTATCAATGTTGTTGATCAACAAGGACGTTACACAGCTGACGTTGTAGAGCTTTCAGGAAGATTTGTGAAAGACTGTGATGTTGATATCATTAAAATACTTTCTGAACAAGACACTCTTTTTCATAAGGAAAAATACGAGCACAGCTACCCACATTGTTGGAGATGTGACTCTCCTTTACTTTACTATGCAACGGATAGCTGGTTTATCAAGATGTCGTCTTTAAAGGAGAAAATGCTTGCGAACAATGCAACTGTTGCTTGGTATCCAGAGCATATTAAAGATGGGCGTTTTGGTAACTTCCTTGAAAATCTGGTTGATTGGAATATAAGTAGAAATCGATACTGGGGAACACCTTTAAATGTTTGGATATGCTCTGATTGTCATCATGAAGAAGCACCTGGCAGTATCGAAGAACTACAAAAATTAGCGACAACACCGGTAACAAACGATATCGAGTTGCATAAGCCCTATATTGACCAAGTAAAGTGTACTTGTCCGAAATGTAAAGGTGTCATGCACCGAACGCCTGAAGTCATTGATGTATGGTTTGATAGTGGCTCGATGCCATTTGCGCAGCATCACTATCCATTTGGAAATAACGAAAAATTCGCATCACAATTCCCTGCTGATGTCGTCATCGAAGGAATTGACCAAACGAGAGGATTTTTCTACAGCCTACTCGCTGTTTCCACACTATTCACAGGTGAAACACCTTATAAAAATGTTTTGTCACTTGGACACGTACTTGATGAGCATGGTCAGAAAATGTCTAAAAGTAAAGGAAATGCATTAGATCCTCTTGAACTCATAAGCGAATACGGTGCGGATGCACTTCGCTGGTCCTTCCTAGTCGATAGTTCACCTTGGAATCCGAAACGCTTTTCAAAAAAGATTGTGCAAGATGCAAAATCAAAACTAATTGACACGCTGGATAATACGTATAAGTTTTATGCGATGTACTCGAAAATAGATAGCTTTGTGTATGATGGACAGCAAACAGGTAAGAGAACAATCCTAGATGAATGGATACTTTCACGCCTGAATAGTACAGTCAGACTGGTTAATGGCTATATGGATCGCTATCAATTTACTCAAGCAACTCGCGATATTGCAGCATTAGTCGATGAATTGAGCAATTGGTATGTACGGCGATCAAGAAATCGATTTTGGGCTTCTGGACTTTCTGAGGATAAACGAGCAGCTTACTCAACATTATTTGAAACGCTTTTGACAATCAGTCGCTTATTAGCTCCATTTGTACCCTATATAGCAGAAGATATCCATTTGGAGTTACACAAAGACAGTGTTCATTTACAAGACTATCCAAAATCTAACGATTCAATGATCAATTCTGAGTTAGAGACCGATATGCAAACTATCTTGAAAATAGTGGAACTCGGTCGTAGTATTCGTAATGCCAAAAACATGAAGGTTAAGCAGCCTTTACAGCAAATAATTGTTTGGCGTAGTAACGGAGAACGTTTTTTAAGCGCTTATACAGCAATCATTAAAGACGAACTTAATGTTAAAGATGTTGTTTATACAGAGGATATATCACAATATGAATCGAATGTTTTTAAATTGAATTTTAAAACAGCAGGTGCTGCATTTGGTAAACTGGTGAACTCGATCAAAGAATATGTTGACCACATAACTGATAATGAGAAGAAGGTATTACTAGATCATGGTCAACTACAAATTGAAGTAAAGAATCACACGGTAATATTAAAGAAGGAGCATATAAACGTTGATTATATAGTTTCATCTGGCTTTGAAATTGCAGGTGATCAGCAGTTAAGGGTGTTATTAGATATAAAACTCACACCTCAACTAGTGGAGGAAGGTCAAGTCAGAGAATTAATTAGAGCAGTACAAGATACACGAAAAAAATTAGATTTGCCTGTCGAGATGTATATATCGATCAAGATCTTCGCAACAGAGGATATTAAAGAAAAACTTCAACGTTTTGAGGGACTAATTAAAGAAAACGTGCTTGTTCATCACATTAACTTTGGAATACTAAATGATTCCGAACAGCAGATTGATGTGAAATTTGATGATGATATAGTGAAGGTTTCGTTGGAATATTAGTTAATCGAATAAAAAGATGCACTGCAAACAGTTATATTTTAAAGGCTGTTCGCAGTGCTTTTTTTCCACAATACCCATTTTCAAACGAGGAAAATATCCATGTTTAGTAACCTCATTCATCATGCACTATCCTGCCCCGTTAGATCATCAAGATAAACAACATCCTTTAACAGAGTCAAAAAGTAAAATATTACATGTCGCAATGTTTTTTAAAGAATATATAGTAAGTTACTCGTTCCACTAATGAGTGTTTTAGATTTATAACATAAAATGTAAAAATCCTCCAAGTTCCAAAACGCCCTCCAAACACTTTGTACATTTCATTGTATATATAATGAATTATTTATTAATTCCCCCTAAAAACACATTTTCTTTATAACTCAACATAAAGTTATTAATACAATATTGGAATTCATATGTTAATGAACTATATATATGATGTTTGAGTATGTTGAACAGAAAATGATAGAAAACCTTTCCTATACTAAGGATAACATCTACGAAGGCAAGATCATTATTCATCAATATTAGATACAGATTAGAACTTATTATTATCCGCTTTCCTGCCAGAGGATGATGTAATTTAATGTCCAAAGGTATAGATGTTAATTACATTTATAAGTAAAACATTACACCAAGAAGCTTTTTAGTATTTTGGGAGCTGGTTTATAAGTAAATCTTGTTGTAATGATGGTTACCATCAACGGACAAAAAGAACCAATCTACTCCTTAGTTACTTCTAGTTTTCAAGGCTGTTTACAACCACCAATACATATAGCTAGAAATCTCTTTTCTGAAATTCACAATACAAGGAAACCAAGGTGGAAAACATATCCTGAAGGTATAGATAGCAAAGGAATACTTGTGCCTCTTTTTAGAGGAAAAACTGTTGCTTACATTGATGATATATTAGATTACTTATTTTATAAAAATCTAATTGATAAAAATTAATCAAGAATAATGATGATAACGAGGGGATTCTATATGGATATTATCGGTAAAGGTGTAACTCGTAAAGATGCATGGGAAAAGGTGACAGGGCAAGCGATTTACACAGGTGACCATAAAGAAACAAAAATCCTTCATGTTAAAAAGGTAATTAGTCCTTATGGACATGCCAATATTAAAAATATTGACATAACCAAGGCTGAAAAAGTTGCTGGAGTACGTGCAATCATAACCGGCGGGAATTTACCGCTAACAGGAGAAGAGATTAGAGATCGGTACCCCATAGCTCAAGATAAAGTCCGCTATCATGGAGAAGTTGTTGCACTTGTTGTTGCTGATACACCGAAACAAGCTAAATTTGCAGCAGACAATATACAGGTTATTTATGAGCCTTTACCTGTTATCAATTCACCAACGGAAGCCTTAAATCCTAAATCTCCAATTCTCCACCCAGATTTAGGTACCTATAAAAAAATATCCGAGGTATTTCCTGAGCCAGGTACAAATATAGCAAACCGAACTAAAATCCGAAAAGGTGATAAAAAAACAGGTTGGCAAAAGAGCGATATTATTGTCGAGGAAAAGTTTTCTTTTTCCCCTTCTGATCATGTTGCTATGGAAACAAGATGTTCCTTAGCAGAAATTCGAGCAGATGAAAAAGTCGTGATAAGCTCATCTTCACAAGCTCCCTTCATGATCAAGCGTTTGATAAGTGATTTCTTTGGTGTTGAAATTGGAAATGTCATAGTAAACACTCCACTTGTTGGGGGGGCATTTGGTGGTAAAGCCTCGGTGCAACTTGAACTATTAGCTTATATCGCGTCAAAGGCCGTTAATGGCAGGCTAGTAAAAGTTGAAAATAGTCGCGAAGAGGATATTTTGACATCACCTTGTCATATTGGATTAGATGCTACAGTTAAATTAGGTTGTACACGATCTGGTTTGCTAAAGATGGCAGAATTGACGTATTTATGGGACGGAGGAGCATATGCCGACAAAGCTACAGATCTAAGCCGTGCTGGGGCTGTAGATTGCACCGGACCTTACCATATAGAAAATATTTGGTGTGACTCTCTCTGTATGTATACAAATCATCCATATGCCTCACCTTATCGAGGTTTTGCCCATTCAGAAGTTCTGTTTGCTTTTGAGCGGACTATGGATTCTCTTTCAAAAAAGCTTGGTATTGATCCACTTGAACTTCGTGAAATGAATGCGATACTCCCAGGGCAATCCACCCCAACACAGGTTAAATTGAATTCTAGTACGGTAGGTAATCTTCCTAAATGTATACAGGTGCTTAAGAAAAAAATGAATTGGGAAGAGGGCCAGTTAATTAAAATAAACGACAATAAAATAAGGGCAAAAGGGATCGCTTGTATATGGAAAACTTCCACGATCGATACCAACGCTGGATCTGGTGTCATTTTAACTTTTAATCTAGATGGAAGTGTAAACCTCATTTCAGGAGTAGTAGAAATCGGTACAGGAACGAAAACAGTATTAGCACAGATTGTATCAGATAAATTAAAGGTCTCAATTGATCGTGTAAAAGTTCAGATGAAGGTAAATACACAAAATACTCCAGAACATTGGAAAACGGTAGCAAGCCGTGGAACATTTATGGCAGGGAGAGCTGCGATTCAAGCTGTGGAAGATGCGCTTTTACAAATAAAGAAACTTGCTTCTTGTGTATTAAGAGTTCCAATTGAAGACATCGTCCTTGGCCATGAAAGGGTCTATATGAGAGGGGAACCAAATATAGAAATTCCTTTCAAACGGCTAGTGTATGGGTATAAATATCCTGATGGAAGCACAATTGGAGGACAAATCATCGGTAGAGGGCAATATACCATTCCACATATAACAAATTTAGATCCCGAGACAGGTGCAGGTAGACCAGGTCCTGAATGGACTGTTGGCGCACAAGGGGTAGAAGTAGAGTATGACATAAATGAATATACTTACAAGATAGTAAGGGCAATATCTGTCATTGATGCAGGAAAGGTTCTGAATCAAAAAACTGCAGAAGGACAAATAATGGGTGCAATGAGCATGGGTATAGCATTTGGTGGTCGTGAAACATTCTATTTCGATCACCTCGGCAGAGTATTAAATCCTCAATTTAGAACCTATAGACCCTTAAGGTATGGAGAAAATCCTGAATATATCTGTGAATTTGTAGAAACACCACAATTAGATGCTCCATATGGCGCTAGGGGCCTTGGAGAACATGGGCTTCTTGGTATGCCAGCTGCTCTAGGCAACAGTTTATCCTTGGCTGCTGGGATACCTTTGAACCAATTGCCGTTACTCCCTGAACTTATTTGGAGGGGTAAGAAAGGGAGAATATTGTAATGTTATCTTATAATTTCGATTACTATAAACCAAAATCCATAAAAGAAGCGATAGAACTATACCAAACATTAAAATCACAAGAAAGAAAACCTTTGTATTATGGTGGAGGAACAGAAATTTTAACATTAGGACGTATGAATTATGTATATACTGATGCAATTATTGATTTAAAGGGTATTCCCGATTGTAAGGTATTCGGCTTTCAAAACAATGAACTAATCATTGGTTCAACATTGAGTTTAAGTGTATTCGAAGAAAATAATGTGTTCCCTTTATTAACGAATACATCAAAAGAAATTGCGGATTATACATCAAGAAATACAATTACTATAGGTGGAAACATATGTGGCCAAATTTTTTATAGGGAGTCAGTTCTTCCATTTTTATTATCAGATAGTTCCGTCATTATTGCAGGACCAAAAGGAACGAGGAAAGAATTTATTAATGAGGTTTTCCATAAAGAGCTACGACTTGACGATGGGGAATTTCTAGTACAAATTGTAACAGAAAAAGAATATCTGAAAGCTAAACACATTAGTGTAAAGAAACGGCAGCAATGGAAAACGGGATATCCGCTTTTAACTGTTGCATCTCTAAAAAAAGACGGAATTATTCGATTTGCATTCAGCGGGGTATGTCCATATCCCTTTCGATCAATTCAAATGGAAAACAAACTAAATGATAAGAGTTTTTCTTTAAAAGATCGAGTTTTAGCTTCTTTTGAGTATTTGCCAGGTCCTATATTAAACGATATAGAAGGATCAGATGAATATAGATTATTTGTTTTAGAAAATACCCTATCTAATATTTTGTCATATTTAGGTGGTGAAGAACTTGAATAGGTACCCCACAAATCAAAGAATCACAATTAATTTAGAAATAAATAAAGAATGGTACGAGATGGATATACTGGCTTCAGATATATTGCTTGATGTACTCCGAGATAAAATCGGACTAACTGGAGCGAAACCTGGGTGTTTAAATGGGGACTGTGGGGCTTGCACAGTGATTATGAATAAACAACCAATAAAATCATGTCTAATATTAGCTATTGAAGCAATTGATACAGAAATACTTACAATAGAAGGCCTAAAGGATACATCGATTCAGAAAGCCTTCGTAGAGCATTTTGCTTTTCAATGTGGATATTGTACATCAGGATTTATATTGATTTGTCAGGCTTTGCTCCTTAATGACAATAACCCTAGTCCTGAAAAGATTGAAACATGGCTTTCTTCGAATATTTGTCGATGCACCGGATATAAAGAAATTGAAGCAGCAATATATTCAGTAATAGAACTTTTAAATATAAAAAATCAAACAAATAAGTGACGTTTGCCTGATATATGAATAAAATGCCTACATGGGGAGTGGTGATATTGAATGAAACCTGTGTAGTTAATTCAGAAAAAAAAGTAATTCACTCCTTTCAGCGCAGTCTCGAAATTACTACAGCCATCCTATTATTAACTGGACAAATTACAATCATTGGCGTATTTGTAAGGTCAGGAAGGTTTAGTCTCTCGTTAGGTGGGCCTCTTTTTGGGGGTTATCGTATAGAAGGGAAGGACCACTCGCAAGTGGGAAATCTTTTTATCGATATATTGGACATCATTATAGCTATATTATTAATCAATGATGTCATACATGTGACAGGCACATTTGTTTCGTCTGGTGATTTCTCAATTAATGTTTCCGGTCCTATTTTTGGTTATCCTGAAGTTGTTCCGGCATTGCCAATTGAAGATTATAACCTTTTTAATACAATTGTAAAGAAGCATTATATCGTTCCACCTGAATTATTAACTAACCTAAAAGGGAATGAGTAAAATGTCATTAACAGATATTCCTACAATAAAAAGTTCTAGAAATAATGCCTTTCTAATCGCCCTTCCCATTATCATTTTCATTTTCTTCTTCACTCAGCAAAAGTCCACAGATGTCTAAATTTCTATAAAGGAAATACCGAAAACCTAGAAAAGATTGGGTTAGAAACGTTGAATTATATTTGCGGTTTTAAATAAACTAGATGAAACACCCGTAATGATTAGATCATGTATAAAAGAGCGGAAGTACAATTTAAGTGGATTGATCATTAAAATTAACTTTGAGATTTTTAGAGAAACAAAGGTTTTAATCATTTCAGAGGTGAGGCCTGATTTTTTATAGCTTTACCTTTTTTTGTTGTGTTTTATAAAAGTAATGTCATTGAAAAAATTCTGGACAAAGAATTGAAGGATTCACTATCCACATCATTGATAAAGAACCAGAATCCAATTTTTAATAAAACTTTTATAAAAATCTAAAAACACAAGCATTAAATCGCAGTTAAACATAGAAATGAGAGAGGGAGATTGCTAGAAATTCCATTGAATCTCTCTGCATAGTCAATTCAGTTATTTTATCAATAATCTGTTTCCAAAGAAATCCCCTTTCTATAGACCAGTAACTTTAACCTGATTTTATGTAAATAAAGTTTCACAATACTTATTCAGGAGGTAGATAAAAGTGGAAAAGAAAAATATGATAATAAATGGAAAGATGATATCTTATATTGAGAAAGGCAGCGTTAATGATCCCCCTGTTCTTTTATTGCACGGGGTACCTGAGTCCAGCCTTGTGTGGAGCGAAACGATTCCTTGCATTGTCTCTTGTGGATTTAGAACCATTGCACCGGATCTCCCTGGATTCGGCCAAAGTGAATCGTTCGATGAATCCTCAACATGGGAGAGATATGAACAGTTTGTATCGGATTTTACAACGGAACTAAAACTAGATAAATTCCATCTGATTGTGCATGACTGGGGAGGACTTATTGGACTGAAATGGGCATGTGATCATCCAGAGAGAATACTAAGTCTCTTTGTTTCAAATACAACCATATCAGTAGATTATAAGTGGCACTCACTTGCTCAGATTTGGAGAACACCAAATGCAGGAGAGAAAATTATGAAGCTCATGTCAGATGATCCCCAATCTCAAACTGAAATGAAGAAAACGATTCCGAACATAGTTGACGAAACTCTGGAAGACTTCTATCGTGTCTTTAGAACACCTGAATCAAGTAAAGTCATCTTAGATCTATACCGTTCAGGAAATATAGAAAAGGTAAGATCGTACAATCAAAAACTAAATCGGATCAAAATACCTGTCACCATAATTTGGGGAGAGAAGGATCCTTATATCCCATTTGAATTTGCCTACAAGCTCCAGAAAGATGGTTTACCACATGCACAGGTTCACATCATTCAAAATGCCGGGCATTTCATCCAAATCGAAGTACCTGATAAAGTGAATTTTTATATCCAACAGCATTTTAAAAACGTGTAAACCTTTTATAAGATATATAGAGGGGGAGAAGCGGATGAAACATCAGTATTCCCCTTAGACTCGTATCGTTTTTTATTCATTAAATATACACCATGTAAGAGACACAATTTCTGAACGTCTCATTCCCTTTTTCGTAAGTAGTGTTAACAATACTTCATTCTGTTTGGAAAATCTTATTGTAATATTAGAATAAGTACCTATAAAATAAGGAAATAGAAATCCCTAAAAGTAGTAGTGAGTCTTTGCACAAAACGCTGCAAGAAGTTGAGTATGACGAATGCTAATTTGTTGAGAGATTATAATAGAAAAAGGCTTTGTTCATTAACAGGAGCTGATTTGCAGCTCTTTTTCTTTTACAACTATGGGGTAGAATAGTTTAAGAAAATTATTATACATAAATTATCTAATTTGGGGAGAGAAAAGATGAAGACAGATAATGTTGATTATGTTGAACTTTGGAGACAAGCCATGGTAGATCATAATGGTAACATACCGAACCGACTAAAAGATGATACAGTAGAAGAAGCATTTTGGTCTTCTAGGTTGGAGGGGAAAAAACAACATAAACCGGATCCCTATGCAAAAATTGTGCAACAGGAGCTACGTTCTTTACTAAATAGTGATGATCATGTATTGGAAATCGGACCTGGGTGGGGCAATTATACATTTGCGATTGCTGATGAAGTCCGGAAGCTTACATGTATTGACAGTTCAAAAAGCATAATCCGGTTTTTGGAGTCTCAGGCAAATGACAAAGGTGTCGAGAACATGGAATTAATACATAATAAGTGGGAATGTGAGAAAGAAAGAGAAAAGTATGATGTTGTGTTTGGGTTTAATTGTTACTATCGCATGAATGATATTGGAGAAACCTTATTAAAAATGAATGAGGCAGCATCCCGATTAGTTATTATAGGTATGACAACAGGTCCAGAAAAGCCGCATTACATGGAATTGGATCAACTAGGCTATAAAATCAATTTGAGAAAAAGAGATTATATTCACATTTTGAATGCATTGTATCAGCTTGGAATTTTAGCAAACTGTAAGATTGTGGAGTTGAAAAGTAAAAAAATCTATTCTTCTTATGAGGAAGTGATTCGCGATAATACTACAAAAATACTGGATGAGCACTATTCTGACCATGAAGTGAAAGCCATTCTTAATAAATATGTGGTAGAAAAAGAGGGTAAATATGAGTATGAATATCCATTTCATGCAGCCTTAATGTATTGGAGTCCGAAGAGAATTTGAAAATATTAGTCTGGTAACCTCTAATCGTATGTGGTGAGGAATATATAGAAGGAAGGAGCTTCGTATGATATACCTTTATTTAACAGGTATAATGCAGCATATGTTGTTTCAAATTCCAGCCTTATTAGCCATCATTCAACCAGCTAATATTTTGTACCGACCAAACCACTTTTAGGACAAATTCCATTATATTCAACCTATCCCGTACTAACTTATGGGGGAATCTATCAATGACCTACAAATCTTCAAATAGAGTATCAAACAGATTAGAAAATAACTACCCAATTGAGGTAGTTATTTTTTTAAGGGGATACAAAATAAACGAATCGATTGATTTCTATTGTGTATACTCGATATGCGTAAATACTTGTGTTGATGTAATACTTTTATGGCCTAAAAGCTCCTGAAGAATCCGAAATCGATAATTTAAAATTTTTTTCCTATCACAAAAGGGTCGAAAGTGAATGTCGTAAAATGAGAATGGGAAAAACGCGCAGTAAGCAACCATGCTTTTTCACTTCTTTAAAGACTTTACATAAGCCTCGGGTGTCCAATTACTCTCCATCTTTATAAAAGTCTTCCTAATCGAGTGGATTTGATAGGAATCCTTGTATAAGTTAAAAGAGGGGGGAGAGGCGGATGAAACGGCAGCAACGCCTTTTTTTCCATTTACTCATATGGTTTGATTTAGTTGATCGAATGTGGTCCCACGAAAAAGCCACGATTTCTGAACGTCCAATTTCTGTTGTGGCAAGTCTTTAGATATCACTGCATTTGGTTTGGTTAATCGCGATGTATTTTGTTATTAAGAAGCGGAACAACTATTTTAAATCCTATAGAGGCATATCCGGTAGTTTTTGATCCATTTTCAACCCCATTCATAATTTCCGATTCAAGGTAATTGTTTTTGTTTTTGATCTAATTTGAAACTCAACGTATGTTTTCGTGATAGCCTGTAAGCCCATTCAAAAACGCTATAAACGGATTAAAATTGCTACGTAACCAAGATAGTAAGAGTCGAGAATTTTTTCAAATTGAATGTACAGAATGAATTCAACTATAGCTTGCTGTATTTACAAACAGACCACTTTAGCCAAAGTTACATACAAGAAATAAATTATTCGATCAATAACTTCTAATTTACTCTTCATTTGTTTCCTCTAAAAAACTCCAATGCGAACTTATAAAGACTTGGTTCTTCCATTCTCTTTACAATAAATAATTTGTTAAGGTTAGATACTAATGAAACTTCTAATACTAACAATAACTTTAGGTCTAATAGAAGGTTTACTAAAATGGAAAGATTTTTAGGATAGATGAAAATTTGGAAACAATTTATCGTACATTGATTGTTTTTATGGGAGGATATTTGTTGTTAAGGGTGACAGGAAAAAAGGCTGTATCCCAAATGCGTTCTTTTGATTTATTGTATATCTTTGTCCTTACTAATAATAAGTTGATTTATCTGAATATTATTGGTTAAAAAAAAAGCAAATATCAATAATAAAAGAAAGAGCTAATCCAAGAGTCGGACTGACTAACGGGACTAATTAGACCATTTTTAATCATAATTTCTTTTTTTGTACTTCTAAACCTAACCCGTTATTTGATTGGCAGCCTCTTTATTTTTGTTAAACTTAATCTACCTTATTTATTCAACTTTATGAAAACTAAAAATGTATTTTTTCGTTTATTTAACCCAAATATAAAATAGTTCAAACATACATTTTGCATATTTTTCTTTAAAAGTTTCTTCCTCTTTTTTTATATTTAAATACTGCTGATAATAAATAATCAGAAATGATTGTTAGACATTACCTAAAAAGTGAAGTGAAAAAGTGGAAAATCATATTGATTACCTTCTAGAACATTATGGGTACTTCGGAATAATATTTGCTTTAATCGGAGGTATTGTAGGACTTCCTATACCCGACGAGGTTCTTCTTACATATATTGGTTACAATGTGTTTCAGGGTAAATTATCTTACTTAATTTCAATAGTAAGTGCCTTTGTAGGAGCAACGGGTGGGATTTCGCTTAGCTACTTCATTGGTTATAAATTTGGGTTGCCTTTATTAGAAAAGTTTGGACCAAAAATTCACATTACCGAACAAAAAATTAATAGAACAAAGAAATTATTCAAGAAATTCGGACCCTATCTTTTATTATTTGGTTATTTTATTCCTGGGGTACGGCACCTTACAGCGTATATAGCAGCTGTCAATCGCTTCCCTTTTAGAAAATTTGTTGTTTACGCCTATACTGGTGCATTAATATGGAGTTTTACTTTTATCACACTAGGAAGAATATTAGGGGAAAATTGGACCAATGTTGAACACTATATGTCAACATACAGTATTTATTTAATTACGAGTTTTTTGGTCCTTACAATATTCATTTATTTTTTATGGAAGAGAAGAAATCGATTAAGAAGGGATATTTCATAAAAGTCGCTTCCTTTGAAAAAACTAAACATAAGGAAGGATTGTTTTTATTAAGAATCTTAAGGCAAGTGAGTTACTTGGTGGCTTCTGTATTTAGTGCTGTGTGGAGCAAAGGGATAGTTTTTCCTTTAATATTTAAGAATAGCGGAAGAATATATAGAAAATGCTACATAAATGCGGAGATTGTTCGACGTCAGGGGGGACTACCTTGTTCAATCAGATAGTAAAAGCTGTGCCCAATTTATTTACGATTGGAAATTTATTGTGCGGTGTACTTTCAATTACCTATAATATGAGTGGCTTTTTGGAAGTAGCTTCCGTTTTTATTTTCTTTTCGGCTGTTTTAGATCTTCTTGATGGAAGGATTGCGAGAAAATTAAAAGTGAACAGTGAATTTGGCGTGGAATTGGATTCCTTGGCTGATATTATTAGTTTCGGAGTTGCTCCTGCACTTCTATTTCATTCGATAGCAGCACCGTCGATTTTAACGTCTTTGGCATTTATCCTTTTCCCAACGATGGGAGCATTAAGATTAGCTAAGTTTAGTGTTAAACCAACCATTGGGTATTTTAAAGGATTACCTATTCCAGCTGCTGGATTACCATTGGCTGGTATGGGATTCTTTTTATATAGTAATGCGTGGATTACCTTAATACTCGCTCTTTTAATGGTAAGTCCAATTAGAGTAAAAAAACTTTAATTTTATTATCCTTTGTAAAAAAGCTAGTAACCTTATTAGAAAAGGGTACAGCTTTTTTATTTTATCCATAAACCTTTTCGACTGCTTCGCCAAAGCTATATATGGTAAGGAAGAACAAGCCTATAATGTTTCTAAGGCGTTTGATATTTAGTCTTTTTATTCTCAACAGGAAAGACTAAAGTTTCTTTTATTGGTTTAGATTACATTACATCGGTAAAATTAATGGATTTGAGTCAATATTTTGGACACTAAAAAGTTAAATCTTAAGCTGTATTCCTAATTCGATCTTCAATGGCTTGTGGGGTTTGATAGCCCAAGCTGCTGTGAATTCTTTTTCGGTTATACCAACCTTCAATAAATTGGAACATCGCTAATTTAGCTGTTTGATAGTCTAGATATTGTACGTGGTTGACTTCTTCCTTTTTTAATAGGGCATGAAAGGATTCAATACAGGCATTATCGTACGGGCAACCTTTCTGACTAAAGGATTGCTGAATATGATGATTTTGGATATGTTGAGTAAACTCACTGCTTGTATATTGTGAGCCAAGATCCGTATGAAGAACTAAGCCCTCCGAGGGCTTTTGTGAAAAGTGTGCGTTATTGAAAGCTTTTATGACCAGTTCTGTGTTCATTGAACGAGAAAATGAATACCCTACTATTTTCTTAGAATGAAGGTCCAATACCGAAGCTAAATAACACCATCCGTCTTTTAATGTGTGAATATACGTAATATCTGCTACCCATTTCTCATTAATGGTCTGAGTAGTGAAGTCTCGTTTTAGCAAATTATCCAATTGAATAACCTTTTCTTTAGA
>NZ_JBNNTG010000011.1:0-43376 GCF_050278525.1 Peribacillus sp. NPDC096540
TCAGTAAGATCTGTCTCGGTTACTTTTTCGCGAATATGGCCATAGCCTTTTTTAAGATTTCAACTTCTTGCTTTAACCGAAGGTTTTCCTTCTGTATGGCGGCTAATTCCTTTGGAGTCATAGACTCTTCCCCTATACCAATAGGGGTAAATTCTTTAACCCATTTATAAATGGTAACTTCTGATACGCCATATTCGCCGCTTAATTCTTTGACCGAATTACCCGAGTGATAAAGATCTACAATAGTCTTCTTGAATTCATTATTATATTTTTTACTTGTATTCTTACGTTCCAAGACGGACACATCCTCTCAAAAATTATTGTAAGGACTTAACTAAAATGTGTCCATGAAACTATACTAACTCCATTAATTAGATAACCTTACGGATTAAAGTTACTTCAGTAATCAAACTCATATGAGGAAATTGGTAATAAAAGTAGTCCAACAGATGGAAAACATGGAAAGAGTATGCCGTAAATAATGCAATGAATATCTTTGTGAAGGCGATCCAGCACGATCTAAGGTTTCCTTGAATATTTTATGAAGTCCACGTGTATTCAGTTGCTTATTATTTTTATTATAAAATATCGGTTTATAATGGTTTTGCTGTTCTTAAAGTCGTTGTCTGTAATACAATCGGGTGAAGGGGGAGGAGGCGTTCTTTTTTTCCTTTCCCTCGAACTAAAATCGTATTGTTGTCTAAATCGACTGCTCCCATAATAAATCTACTAATTCTTGTCGTCTCATTCCTGTTGTAGCTAATTTAAACATCAATTCATTACTTGCGGTCGTTAGTCTTGTTCCAATTAAGCAAATAATTTGTGCAGCATCTGTAATGCCATGTATTTGAATCGATCGGTCATTTTGCTTAAAAACTCACCGTAGATCTTTAAATCGAATGCGTAACTAGTTAAGGTGTTCACGGCATAATTTTTCTCAACTTCTAGGTACATGAGATAATTATCCGAAGCTTGAACGTAATTCATAATTATCAGACCTCCTGGGAATTATTCAGTCCAACCCAAGGAATTATGTTCGAAACCATTTATTATGAGAACTAACCGACTTATCGGAAGCAGCATTGAATATTATAGTCAACTTGAACCAAGTTAGGGGACAATAATGCGATCACTTGATACTATTATGTTTTATTCTAGTTTACATAATATATATTATAGGAAGTTATATTTTAATTATAAATACTGTCTCATATCTTAAGAATACTTAACTAAATGAGACAGAAACTCAGATTTTATAATTTAAAACTGTTTTAATGAATTTTTAGATATTATATGCTAGTTAGTAAAAAATCAAGGAAATATCTTATTTCATAATTTCGTTAAAATTTTAATCATTTATCATTTTATCTTATGTTATTTAATTTATCTTAAATTCAATAATTACCTGCTAATTTCATCTGCTGCTTACATAAATGATTTTTAATCTATATTTTTACCCGGATCTAATATTTATTTAATCAGTGGTTTTTTCAGATTTTTTCCCAAATTAAATCCAACTTTAATTATCAGAATGTTTGCTCACGATTTGTTTCTATAAAAGCTTTTGCGAATTCAGCAAATATATTGCTCTGTACTTGGTATTCTTCAGCGTTAAAGACTAAAAGAACTAAAACGAAGAATTTATTATTCTGATATATATAATTATCAGCAAAATGAGAAATATTTCGGGTTAACACCTCGGAAAAATTATATAACAATAATTTATATGCAAAAAAAACTAAAATTCCTTATGTGAATTGAATAAGTCCTTCAAAAATTACGAACTCAAATATCATAGGTTCCGCTTACTAATAAGAAATCATATGGTCTTCTCTCTCTACCCACATAATTCTCATAATACCGTTAATATGCTTTATTATTAGTTATCTATTTAATGCTAATGCTACTTAAACAAAGTTGTGCTTGAAGCTGTTAAAGCAACGATTAGATTAAATAACTATCAGAAATATGTTAATTAATATAAAACATTTTAATCAACTATTAAATCCGCTTATATGCAGATTAATGCTGACTTAATTGACCTTTCTTATTAAGCACACTGGGGAATATAGGAAATAACGATAGATAAAAACAAAGGGGTTCTGCCTTCATATGAGCAAACTTAAATACATAATAACGAAGATATTATGACTTATAATGTTTAACGTAACATAAAGTTTGAATATTTTTTCCACAATATAAAGCATAATAATGTTCAAATAGCTACTAAGTCATTTCAAGTAGTATTCTGTATTGTACTAAAAAATCACTAAAAAACATTTCGAGAAAAGGATTCGAAATTCAAATGTTCAGCATAAAAATAGCTTTAAGGTAAAATAAGTTACCGAATATGAAATCATTTTCAAACAAATAATAAGGACCACTTATTGTGGCCCCTTTTGTATCTGTTTTACTAAATAATCAATCCGTATCTTAGTTTCATTTAGGTCTTGTAGCTCTTATTTTCGCACTTTCACCTAGCTCACGAGAAAACTCTTCATTAACACGATCCGGTTCTATTTTTAAGTTTTTGGGAGTTTGAGGTAATGATTTTTTTCTGCTAGATGATTTTTGATTGATTGACCTTCCCATAATATTGCCTCCTAACGAATTTTTAATCTTTATTAGTATGGCTAGGAATCACAATAATATATCTTTAGACTTGCTCATGAACAAATAATTTTATCAACAGTTTTTAGGACACCTCCTTCTTATTTAATAAGGCTATGTTATAGTTCTTGGTTGATTTTGAATATATCGTAATCATTTGTGGTATCCTGATTGTAATTATTGACAAAAGGGGCAATTCAAATGACCCTGGCGAAGATATTAGCTGATATTTCTTCTTTGAGCATAGAGATAAAGAATATATCTTAGGGTTTCTTATACGCCAAGCTCATTTATTTAACTGTCATCTTTTTACTAAGCTTTGTTAAATAATATTGTTGATTTTAATGCAAATATAAGGGAACCCCGATATGATGAGGTTCCCTCCTTTGTTAAACTAACGCCCTCTTTAGTACACTAAGAAAAAGACGTTTATTTTGTAGTTTTCTCTTTTACATTGCGTTTTACTTGTAATTTATACAAGACAATTGTCCATATTAAAGTAAAAATGATCATAGGCGTAAGAAGTAAGAGAATGAAAAATGTATTTACGCTAGGCACTGAAAATGGGTGGCTATAATAATTAACAGGCAATTTAACTTCTTGATTTCGTTGGAATTGTCTTAGAAAGTATAAAAATCCGCCTAATAGCAAGGAAAATAGGGAAGGAATGATTAATACCCTATTTTTTTTGAAAAAGCAAATAAATAAACGATGACAAAGCTTAAAATGGCACAAATTAGACAGTAATAATGATTAACATAAAAGAGCTCCTACCATTTTTATATATATATTATATAAATAGAGGATTTATCTATGTAGATTAAGGAACTTATATTATTCCTTTAAAGCCATTCAAAGCAACTCTATTCGTAACTATTCATCTACATTATTATAGAACATAAATTCGCTTTAAAAATATCAACAGAGTTATTTAATATAGCTAAAAAAATGGCTTGTAAAATTTAAAAAGGCTGCCCCCAAGCTTCTTCAACTAACGCCCCCGATAGTTGAAGTAGATTTATTCATAAGATATTACTAAGGGACTAATCACAATACTTTTTGTATTTGTCTAAAATGATGAATATCGTGTTCTACTAACCCGGAAAGATAGCTAATGAGTGATATGTTATTTTTTCCAATGATAAAGTCCTGTGTCCATAACGTATCGGATAAATCATTCAATGTATTTATAAGCTTTTTCCTAATTGCTATAAATAATTTAATCGTTTCATCCTTTGACCTGTTCTTACTTTCAATAGATGCTTGGTGATTTATCAATTCAGCATTTGGGCTTATTGGTAATTGAGTAAGCAAGTATGGGCGCCGTTGATTCAAAACAAATTCATCCCAAGGTATCAAGTGTCCAATTATCTCAGCAATAGTCCATTTACCTTTATCTATTTGAGTTCTCCATTTCTCCTCAGATAAATTTGTTAAACTTTTCACCCAGCCAATAGATTTCTCATAGTGAGCTATTATTTGCTTCTTATCAATATACAACTATACCAACTCCATTAATTTATCTTTCAATCATTTATTCATTTCAAGATAAACACTATTAAGTCCTTCTTGAGCTAAACTAACTCGCTAATTTAAGTAAGCACCTTCACAATCCAGGATTTACTTTAACAAGATTATCCAATCATTTTTTTTAAAAATCGCGAACTTTAATTGAACGAGAATTAAGCCATCCTTTTATTCTTATAGAAAAGGATGGCAATTTTATGCTTTGGGTATTCCTTTATTCTAAAAATGCACATGGATATTCATCAACACCTGAAACAAGGTGCTTTTATTCCCCATAAAAATAGAATAGGAAAATCATATGCGTTTGCTTATTCTATATGAAGCTAGGTTGATCAAGTTCGAATCGATTCGACTCGATTTTGGATATATTCCAACGAACCTTTAGCTTCAAGAACGATTTGTTTAATAAGTTCATCAACTGTTTTGACTTCCTTAATTAAACCGACTGATTGACCGCATGACCAGATCTCTCCGTCTAAATTCCCTTCAAAATATACACCTTTACTTCTTTGTCCCGTTATTAGCGGGATTAATTCTTCTATAGTGGCTCCCTCATTTTCTAGTCTGTCTACCTCTTTACTAACAGTATTTAACGCTACACGCGAAGGACTTCCTATATTTCGCTGTATGACGATAGTATCCGATTCATTTGCTGAAACCATCCAGTTCTTTACGTTATCATGAATAGGGGCTTCTTTCGTGGCCATAAAGCGAGTTCCCATAACAATCCCTTCAGCGCCGAGTGCCAATGCACTGATAAGGCCTCTACCGTCTGAAAAGCCTCCGCCTGCTAGTACAGGTATTTTAACAGAATCAACCACTCTAGGGAGCATTACAAGCGTTCCTACATCCCCCATGCCTGGATGGCCCCCCGTTTCATTCCCTACGATAACAACCGCATCGACTCCTAATTTCTCTGCAGGCAGTCAGTTTTTGACACTTGCAACCTTATGAATGACAGTAAAACCATGCTCTTTAAGTTTGGCATTAAAACTTCCGGGCTTCGTCCACTGGTTTCAACAATTTTCACATCTTCCTCTACTAAAATATCAATAAATTCTTCATTTGGAGTAGCAGTTTGACTAGGAAATAGATTCAGATTGACAGCAAAGGGTTTCTTCGTTAATGCTTTTACTTTGCGTACTTCATCACGAAGACCTTCGGGTGTAATCTGTATTTTGGAGGTTATGATACCTAATCCACCTGCTTCAGATACTGCTGCTGCAAGTGGAGCTCGACCAACTTGAAACATTCCACCGCAAATAATCGGATATTTTATTCCTAATAATTCAGTAATTCTCGTTTTCATATGCCATACCCCTCTCTATCCTTATACATTCCGCTAAAAATAAATTAATCTTTTATTCCTTGAAATTTCACATCCTTGACTATAGACCATATTTATGAAGCCGCTTGTAAAATGTACTTCTAGGAATATCTATCAATTTTGCAGCTGCGGTGACATTTCCTTGTGTCCTTTGCAAAGCCTCTAGCATTAAATCTTTTTGTATTTTTTCTCGCGTAGTCAGGTCATTTCCTGTAATACAATTTTTATCAATTTCCTTTGCAGACTGGCAATCCGCTTGATGCGTAATCTCTAGGGAATGCATAGAATTTAATAATTGTTCATAATCTACTAGTCCATCTTGAAGCAAGATAGACAAGCGTTGCAGAGCATTTTGTAGTTCTCTTATGTTTCCTGGCCAATTGTAACCCTTTAAACTATCTAATAATTCTTCTGTTAATGGAATATTCCAGTTATTCACTTGACTAAGATAGCGGACAAGATACGGAATATCATCTTTCCTTTCCCTTAAAGGTGGTACAAATACAGGATAAACATTTAAACGATAATATAAATCTTGACGAAAGGATCCTTCATTTACAAGCTCTGCAAGATTACGATGTGTTGCTGTAATAATTCGAATGTCTAAAGAAATGCTTTTTGTACCACCAATCGGTACGATTTTTCTTTCCTGAAGTACACGCAATAAGGCCACTTGCATCGCATGTGAAATTTCACCAATTTCATCGAGAAAAATGGTCCCTCCTTTAGCCTGCTCAAATTTCCCTTTATGCCCTTGACGCTTAGCCCCTGTAAATGCGCCTTCGACATAACCAAATAATTCACTCTCCATTAAATCTTTTGGGATGGCCCCGCAATTTATGGTGATAAACGGTCCTTTTTTACGAGAACTATTTTCGTGAATAGACATAGCAACAAGCTCTTTTCCAACCCCTGTTTCACCAGATATATAAACATTAGCTTCTGTCGGTGCAACAAGCTTTACTTTATGTAAAGTGTTTTGAAACGCTTCACTAATACCAATTTCACCCTTGAAATTAAACACTTTAGATAGCGAAGAAGTTGGAAAAAGCCAATTTTGGGTATGACTAAGACCTTCTGATAAAAATAAACACTTTCCAGATACCCTTTTATCTTCTTCAGAAAAAAGAGGAGTTTCCTTTTCAATTTGGTATCCATAGTTTAAAAAATCAGACAGTCTCATTCCAATAGATTGAGAAATTTTTTGACGGACTTGTTTGCTGGCGGAAATGATGATTTCTTTATGATTACAAACAATAAAAGGGTGGTTTGGATAAGCTTCTGCTAGCTCAATAGATTGCTGAGTTAGTGCCAACTCTCTTTTATAGGAGCGAACCCCCATCTCCTGTTCTATCGTATACGCCAGAGTGGCAACCATACCTAGCATTGATGGATGAAAATAATCAACCGGACACGATATATCTAAAACGCCCATTAACATTCCATCTTCATTAAAAATAGGCATTGCAGAACAACTCCATTTATGTGAGGCAATAGAGTAATGTTCGGTGCCTTGTATCATTACTGCCTCCCCCGTTTTCAAAGCGGTTCCAATTGCGTTTGTTCCAACTTCCCCCTCCGTCCAGCGTACGCCTTCCACAAAATTTATTTTACCTGCTTCATCCAGAATTTTTTCGTTTCCTGAGAGGGAAAGAACATATCCATCAGGGTCCACTAATAAAGCCATCATTCCAGACTCTTTAATCGCTTGGTTCATCCTTGATAATTGGGGCGATGCTACATCTAGAAGTAAAGAGTTTTTTTCTCTTTGAAGGATCAATAAATCATTTGTTAACACATGCTTACCTTTATTTAGATACGGATTGACCTGTTCTTTTTTACAACGATGCCAAGATTCCTTAATTCGCTTGTCCAAACGATTTGAATCGAGAACCCCCTCACTAACAAAACGTTCCCATGTACGTAGATAACAACTAGTGGATAACATATAATCCTCCTCTAATCATCTTAAATATTTTCAACATTCATTTGAAAAATAAAAGCATGTCTTATCAATCAAGAGAAATAATACCGTGGAGTAATAAAAAGGATGTTAATCGAGGTCCACTTTATTATAGTAGATTATGTATACGCTTACAATATTTTGATTACTATTAACAAAAACTTCACAATAAAAGCTTCACATGATCATTCACGTGAAGCTTACTTATTAATCATTTATGCGTATTTCCTAGTCCTATATTGATTGTTTTTATGAAAAAATGACGCCTCCATCAATCATGATAGATTGTCCTGTCATATAGTCAGAATCTGGTGAGGCGAGATACGATGCAAACTTCGCAACATCTTCTGGGGTCTCAGGTCGTCCCAAGGTAATAGAATCCGAAAACTTTTTAAATGCCTCTCCTTTTCCCAGATTCATATATTGCCCCATTTTTTCATCGATAAGATCCCACATTTGTGTACCGACGATACCTGGACAGTATGCATTAACCGTAATTCCAAACTGAGCCAATTCTTGTGCTGCTGCTTGTGTAATGCCTCTAACAGCAAATTTAGTAGCTGAGTAAGTTCCTAGTAGGCTAAACCCTTTGTAACTAGCGATACTGGCAGCACTAATTATTTTCCCGCCTTCTTGCTTTTTCATTTGCTCAGCCGCCGCTTGCAGACAAAAAAGCACACCATTTACATTTATATTAAAAATCTGTTCAAGATCTTCCTGAGTCACTTCAAGCAATGGTTTAATTTGAGCAATTCCTGCATTTGAAACCATAACATCAAGTTGTCCAAACTGATCAACAACTTGATCAACCATATTGAATACTTCATTTCTTTTACTTACATCAGCTTTCACTGCAAAGCTTTCACGTCCAAGTTCCTTAATTTCGTTTACGACCGATTCGGCGCTATCCAAATTGACGTCGTTAATCACTACATTCAATCCATCTTGAGCTAGTCGTAAAGCAATGGCACGTCCAATTCCACGACCTGAACCAGTGACAATCGCTGTTCGATGACTAATAACCATACAAAATACCCCCTTTATTCAATAGGTTCAGTTCATTTAAGTATGCACTGCTTGGCCACTAACGCTTAATAATGCTTCATGTATGGACTCTGACAAGGATGGATGGGCTGATATTAGGTCTTCCATAATATCTGTCGTTATTTCTGCATGCAGTATGACCGTTCCTTGACCAATTAATTCTGTCGCGTGTGGGCCAACTATGGAAAATCCAAGAATCTCATTAAATTGAGGATCTACTACGACTTTGACCTTTCCAATCTGTTTGTTTGAAATGGCAGCTTTTCCATTTGCGGAAAAAGGAAATTCCCCAACTTTAATATCACCATATTTATTTCTAGCTTCTTTTTCCGTCAAGCCCACGCTGGCAATCTCAGGAGAGGTATAAATGCAGCGTGGTATTGCTCGGTAATTTACATTAATCACATGTCCACATGCATTCAGAGCAGCTACTCTTCCCTCATGAAAAGCTACATGGGCAAGTTGGATTCCACCAATCACATCACCACAAGCATAAATCGAAGAATTACTTGTTTGCATTTGATTATTTACAGAAATTCCATGTCTGGAAAAATCAATACCAATATTCTCTAGATCCATTCCGCTTACTCTCGGCTTTCTCCCTATTGAAACAAGTACGTAATCAGCACGAAATTCTTCAAAACTGCCATTACCTTTATCTAAAAATACCTTCTTATTATTAGTGTTCATGTCTTTGACAGATGTGGTGGTATGGATAATTACACCATAGCTTTCCAATTCTTTATGTAGGACTGCTGAGATTTCTTCATCTTCCCCTGGAAGCAGCTTTTCTCCCATCTCAACGATTGTGACCTTGGTGCCCATTCGACTATAAATACTTGCAAACTCGCATCCAATTACTCCGCCTCCGATAATAAAAAGTGAAGAAGGAATAGAGGGGAGTGACATGGCTTGACCACTATGGATAATCCAACTACCATCAAAAGGGGCAAATGGTAATGGAATCGGTTCGGAACCTGTAGAAATAATAACTTTATTAGCTTCAATCTCTTCATATTTATCTTCGTTCTCTATCCGAAGTCGGTAACTCGTTATAAAAGAAGCTCTTCCCTGAATTACTTTTATTTTATTTTTTTTCATTAAATATTGAATGCCTTGGACAAGTGTCGATACAATACCTTTCTTTCGTTTCTGCACCACCTCCCAATCGATTTCAATAGAGTTAGATGGAAAACGTATCCCTAATTCGCCTGCATTTTTCACCAATTCATACGTATCAGCACTTTCTAACAAGGTCTTCGTTGGCATGCATCCTTCGTTTAAACAGGTTCCACCAAGTGGTCCTTCGACAACCAGTGTCACTTCTTTTCCCTGCTGGGCAGCAGTAATAGCCGCTACATACCCAGCTGGACCTCCTCCGATAATAGCTATACGATTCAAAAGATTTCCTCCTTTTTCTATAAAAGCATGGTCATTGGCTCTTCTAAATACCTTTTTATTGTTTGTAAAAAGGCTGAAGCGGGAGCTCCATCTAAGACACGATGATCAAAGGTTAAACTGAGTGGCAAAATAGTTCTTCTTTCCAACGTATCTTCAATATAGAGCGGAGTATCATAAGCAGAGCCAATTCCAAGAATTCCTGTTTCCGGGGTATTTAAAATCGGTGTGAAGTGTTCTACACCGTATGCACCCAGGTTGCTAATAGTAAAAGTAGAACCATTCATTTCTTCAGAAGGCAATTGACCTTCACGAGCAAACTTAGCTAGTTCCTTACCTTTCTTCGATAACTGCCTTAGTGTACAGGCGTCCGCATTTCTTATAACTGGAACAACTAACCCCTTTTCCAAGGCAACAGCTAATCCCAGATGTACATGCTCAAACAAATGAATTTTATCTTCTACATATGCACTGTTCATTTTAGGGTGATCTTTTAATGAAAGGACAACAGCTTTTGCAACAAAGTCTGTGACCGTCAGTTTACCCTCATCATGTTTTTGGATAATTTCTGTAGCTTGTCTTTGCAATTTGATTAAATCGGTTACATCTGCTTTCATCGTAAGAGTCAATTGAGCACTACTTTGTAAGCTATCCTGCATACGTGTGGCAATAATTTTCCGCATTCCGTTTACAGGAATCTCCTGTGTTTTCTCTTTAGATTGCTCAGGGATTAAGATACTTTCTTCTTTATTTTCAGGCATTGATTCAGGTCTCTTAATTGCTTTCTGTACATCATCTTTAGTAATTCTTCCACCTGGTCCAGTGCCTTGAATTTTCTCAATATCAAGATTAGCTGCTTGTGCCATTTTACGTGCAACCGGGGTAATCATCACACGATCTCCATTTTTACTCATTGGCAAAAGAGGTGGCTCTATATTTTCCGTTGTTTCTTTTTTGTGGTTTTCCGGCTGGTTTTCTTCAGCAACAGGCTCATTAACCATTACGCTTTCATTGGGATTTCCGATATAACAGATAACTGTTCCAGGAGGGACGCCTTGTCCCTCTGGTACAGCTATGTTTAGTATTGTACCTTCTGACGGTGACTCGATATCCATTTCTATTTTCTCAGAATTAATGCTGGCTATTGCTTCGCCCTTTTCTACAGTATCGCCGACTCCCTTACTCCATTCCGAAACAGTACCTTCTTTCATTGCCATGCCTAATTTCGGCATTACTACTTCTACAGCCATATCTCTTTTCTCCCTTCAGCATTGTTTCTTTGCCTATCATTGGTTTCTTGCTTCAGGCTCCAGCTTTCGATGACAACCGCCAAAAAGGTGGAGCCTTTTTCATTTTTACTTACACCCCAAGATTAGATGGTTCTCCTAACAATTCTGATACAACTTTAATTACTTTCTCTGATGTAGGAAGATAGATATCTTCTAGTGGCGGAGAAAAAGGTACAGGCGTATGTGGTGCAGTAATCCTTTTTATTGGCGCATCAAGCGTATCAAACCCTTTATCCGCGACCAATGCTGCAATATCTGTGGCCATGCTGCACCTTGGATTTGCTTCATCTATCACAATAAGCCGATTTGTTTTCGCGACGGATGAAAGAATCGATTCTTCATCCAGCGGTGACAAGCTCCTTGGATCAACAATTTCAACTTCAATGCCTCTACCAGCAAGTTGTTCCGCAGCATCCATTGCGGTATGAACTTGTTTACCGAGAGCAACGATGGTTAAATCTGAGCCAGGCCGCTTTATTTCTGCTTTTCCGATTGGAATCGTATAATAACCTTCTGGAACCTCACCTACCATGTTATATAGCGTTTTATCTTCAAAAAAGATGACTGGATCATTATCCTCGATGGCTGAGAGTAACAGCCCTTTTGCATCATAAGGGGAAGATGGGACAACTACTTTCAGTCCCGGAATACTTGTAAACAAGGCATATAAGCTTTGTGAATGCTGAGCTGCTGCCCTAAATCCTGCACCATGCATCGTACGAATCGTAACAGGAACTTGCGCTTTTCCTCCAAACATATAACGGAACTTGGCCCCTTGATTTAAAACCTCGTCTAAACAACTACCAATAAAATCGTTAAACATTAACTCTGCAATAGGACGTAATCCCGTAGAAGCAGCTGCCATGGCTGCTCCCATATAACCTGCTTCGGCAATAGGAGTATCTAAAATGCGGTCACGACCAAATTCTTGCACTAATCCTTTTGTAACCCCCAAAACTCCACCCCATGCTTCATCATCTTGAAGGTGATCAACTTCTGCTCCACCGGCTACATCCTCTCCCATAAGAATGATATTTTCATCTTTTCTCATTGCGAGCGCCATTGCTTCATTTATTGCTTGTGACATACTGATTTTTCTACTCATCCCAAATTCCTCCTTTTATTGTTTAATAAGATACATAAACATCGTTTAATAAATCGGATGCCTCTGGATAAGGGCTTTCTTCACTAAACTTGACAGCTTGTTTAATTGCCTCTTCAACTGAATTCTCGAGGGAAACCAATTCCTTTTCAGCTATCAGATTCTGATTCAGTAAGTATTTTCTAAATTGAGCAATTGCATCTTTTTCTTGTTTATGTTCTTTCTTTTCTTGTTCTTTTTTATATTTCTGAGCATCGCCTTCAAAGTGTCCATAATTTCTATAGGTTACGCATTCTATTAAAGAAGGACCTTCTCCTCTGCGAGCTCTTTGAACTGCTTCTTCTGCTGCCTGGTAAACAGCTATTACATCTTTCCCGTCCACTCGAACTCCGGGGATATTGTAGCTTATTGCACGATCCGCTATCGTTTTACAACTAGAAGCATAGTTAAAAGGTGTCGCTTCACCGTAACCATTGTTTTCAGCAATAAAAACAACAGGTAGATTCCAAATAGCCGCAAGATTAATCCCTTCATGAAATGTGCCATGATTATTAGCACCATCTCCAAAAAAACATACACTTACATGATCCGTTTTTTTATACTTGGCAGTTAATGCTGCACCACAAGCAAGTGGAAAACCACCACCGACAATACCGTTTGCCCCTAACATTCCTTTATCTAAATCGGCTATATGCATGGAACCGCCTTTTCCTTTACACAGCCCTGTAACTTTCCCATAGATTTCAGCCATCATCCCATTAAGATCGCATTCTTTAGCAATACAGTGACCATGCCCCCGATGTGTGCTTGTAATGCTGTCCTTTTCATTAAGGTGAGCACACACTCCTACTGCCACCGCTTCCTCCCCAGCATACAAATGAACAAATCCTGGTAAAATTCCCTTAGCAAATGATTCATGAACTTGGTCTTCGAATTTTCTAATCTCTAGCATTTTTTTGTACATCCAATAAGCCTTGTCCTGTGATAATTGAATTTCTTTAGTTTGAATCGTTTCCATATTCCAGCCCCCAATCTTAATAATGAGTCAATAATATATAGTGCAATTTACATGCCAAAATGGAAGTTCGCTATACTAGGAATTTGTCCATTATCTTTAGAAACAAAACGAGACAAAATGAGATGGTTGTCTCGTTTTGTCTCGTTTTAAACAAAAAATTGATAAAGAGGGTTCTAGAATTTTTCATAAAGAATGTATTTATCATGATATAGCATGCGAAATTGATAGCTACTATTAAATAGTAGTTTAAAGACTAATAGAGATAGGGACAAAAGAAGACGGAGCCATTTTGCTCCGCCTATATTTGTATCTTTGTAATAAAGTTTGATTAAAAGTAGGTCACTAAACCTCATTTGGTAGCAAATACAAAGACTCCATTTTGAAAAAAGTTTGAACAAAATGGAGTAGCTTTTTAAGACTAAATATATGATTTCCATAAAAAAGTTTGATCAGTACTGTTGACCAGCTCCTAAGATTGAAGTAAAGGACCTTTTAGTGAAGAAGTCATCGCTTCCACTTATCTTATATAAATCACACATTATGAAATATATGTTTTTTACCATTCCATTCGATTATTAGTTCTTCTATACCTAAAATTGCTTGGCTTATGTTGTTTGTTCTTGAATCCATTCTTTGTCAGATAAAACTGAATTATTAAAGCCTTCGTAAGCTTTTTCAGGATAAGGATTTCTGGATATTGGAAAGAAATAAATACATATCGTTCTAACTCTTTGGTAAGAGGATGTGGCGATAACGGTTCCTTTAATAATTTGTCTATTAGCAGTAGGGCATCTACTATCATATTCAAATTGTCTTGTCAAATCATAGCAAATACTTAGTTCGTGGCTGTTCAAAAGTTGATATTTAATTGCTTGTTTAACATATTTCTCAGTAACGTTCAGATTCCTATAATAAGTAAATTCCATAGAATTACCTCCACTTATAAGAAAAAGTTGAGTAGCAACCCTGTAAATGAAGTAAATCCACCTGTTAGGTGGAAGATCGTTCTGATTAACGTGCAGTACAAAATTACAGATAAGGCCCCGTTTGTTTAAGTAAGTCGATAGCTGGCATAATAATCTTTATTATTTATTACTAAAGTATTTAACTTTAAAACTATTTGTTTAGATATCTAAATATATTCCGCTTGCTTATGTTTATTAAATTTGCTAATATAACTGACGAACGTTCGTTAAAATTTGAGGTGATATTATTGAAAAGTAATGAAATTAAGGAAGCCGCTCTAAAATTTTTCACGATTCATGGTTATGAAGGTGCGTCCCTTTCTCTAATAGCTGAAGAAGTCGGTATGAAAAAGCAATCCATTTACGCCCATTTTAAAGGCAAGGATGATCTTTTTCTGCAAGTTTTACGTGATGCGAAAGAGACGGAGCTATCTTCAAAACTCCAATATTTTAGTGAAATTGATTCACAAAGTCCCGAAAAAGATTTATACGGATTTCTACAATTGGTAATCGATCTTTTCCAAAAAAATGAGCAGTTAAAGTTTTGGTTACGTATGTCTTTTTTTCCGCCAGCACATCTTGCGAAAGCAATCGAAAAGGAAGTAATCGATATCGAAGAAAAGGTGCAGGCGATACTCGAAAGTAAATTCCAGGATTGGATCAATGCCAAATTAATCGTCGAAGATGCAGCCATAACGCCGACCTATGCTTTCTTGGGAGTAGTGGATTCCATTCTGCTGGAGCTTGTATACGGCAATGATGAGAAACGGCTGAAGGATAAATTAACAGCCTCTTGGAAAGTGTTTTGGAGAGGTATTTCACAAAAATGATTCACAAGAAAGTGGTGTTACTACATGAATAAACCAATTAAAGAACAAAAGGCGGTATTAATTATTCTTCTAAGCAATATATTCATTGCTTTTCTGGGAATTGGACTAATCATCCCCGTTATGCCGTCATTTATGAATATCATGCATTTATCAGGAAGTACGATGGGCTATCTTGTTGCTGTATTTGCGGTATCACAGCTTGTTATGTCACCATTCGCGGGTCGTTGGGTTGACCGTTACGGCAGAAAGAAAATCATCATTATCGGCTTATTCCTTTTTGGTGTTTCAGAACTTATCTTTGGTGTAGGCACGAACGTATCCGTGTTTTATTTATCAAGGATCCTAGGGGGAATCAGTGCCGCCTTTATTATGCCAGGTGTTACTGCATATGTTGCAGATATTACATCTGTTCAAGAAAGGCCAAAAGCAATGGGCTATATTTCAGCCGCCATTAGCTTGGGCTTTATAATAGGACCTGGGATCGGTGGCTTTATTGCAGAATTTGGTATACGCTTACCCTTCTTCCTTGCAGCGGCCATTGCTTTTTTAGCATGCCTTTCATCAATATTCATCTTAAAAGAGCCGATGACAAAGGAACAGCTTGCAAAAGTTTCTGCTAATACAAAGCAAACAAACTTTATTGGCGATTTAAAAAGATCACTTAATCCACTTTACTTTATTGCGTTCATCATTGTATTTGTACTCGCTTTTGGTTTATCAGCCTATGAAACTGTTTTTAGCCTATTTTCTGATCATAAATTCGGCTTCACGCCGAAGGATATTGCAATTATCATTACAATAAGCTCTATTTTCGGAGTTGTTGTGCAAGTATTTATGTTTGGAAAACTGGTAGATATCCTCGGCGAAAAAAAGCTTATCCAATTATGTTTAATCGTCGGTGCAATTTTTGCGGTAGCGTCCACTATGATCTCTAGCTTTTTGGCAGTTCTTGTGGTAACTTGCTTCATCTTCCTTGCATTTGACTTGCTTCGTCCGGCATTGACGACATTTTTATCAAAAGCTGCCGGGAAAGAGCAAGGATTTGTAGCTGGAATGAACTCAACCTATACGAGCTTAGGTAATATCTTCGGGCCAGCGATGGGCGGAATACTATTTGATATAAACATCCACTATCCTTATCTTTTTGCTGCTGTCATTATAGTCATTGGCCTCGGTATTACAGTCATGTGGAAAGAAAAACAGTTGGAAGAAAACTTAGCAAATAATAATTAGAAAAGCGTAGGGCGCCTTTGAACAATCAAAAAACCAGGTTGTTCCTTCGATGATCATACAAAGTAGCTTTCCTTATGGAGATAGACACTTTTTCTAACTCGAAAAGTTATACTTTCTTATCTTTGTATCTAAACCCTTTGTCCATATTGAACAAGGGGTTTAGATTTTCTCTACTAATAAATTTCCGTTGAGTCGGAATGTTAGATTTTAAACGTGTTTTAGGTAATTCTTTACCCTTTTAGCTTCTTCCGCTCTCGAGCCAACCAAGCCATTTTTTAAATATAAAATCCTTCTGCGTCATCTTCATTTAATAATCTCAAAGAGACTTCTTCATCAAACTTATGTATAAACAAGTTTTTCTCCTCCTTTGCTTCTCTCCTCCTTCGTCTTCTAAGAAAAAAGTTACTTCACATTTTTTTCACCAAGCTGCTACTTTCTATAAATAAAAAATATCCTGCATTAAACAGGATATCTTATCAAACCACTCTTCGTCGGAACTTTTTTTTAAACATCGTGACTTTATTTTAAAGACACTGTATTCCTAGAATATTTTTTCCTCATTTAATTCTAATGCTAATTCTTTGAAAAATTGAAGCGATTCAGGATTACCCATTGAGTCTGGATTCACTACCTTATCAAACTCAAACCCTAATAGTACTTTGCGAATTGGCACTTCCATTTTCTTTCCGTTCAATGTTTTTGGTATTTGTTCAACGGCATAGATTTGGTCTGGGATAAAACGAGGAGAAACATTCCCTCTAATTTGTTCCTTAATTTTTGCTTTCAGGGAAGGATCTAAACTATTTCCAGACTTAAGAACAACAAACATCAGCAACGAAGAACCACGCCCAAGCACTTCTCTATCAATCACAAGACTTTCCATTACCTCGTCAATCGCTTCAACGACCCGGTAAATATCACTTGTTCCCATACGTACTCCAGAACGATTAATCGTCGAATCTGATCGTCCATAAATGATACAACTGCCTTTGTCGTCGATTTTTATCCAATCACCATGTTTCCATATACCAGGATACGTATCGAAATAACTCTCGTAGTATCTTTTCCCATCTTTGTCATTCCAGAAATAAAGCGGCATGGATGGCATTGGTTTAGTAATGACCAATTCTCCGACATCATTAATTAAAGATTGGCCTTGTTCATCAAAGGCTTCAACATGAACACCTAATGCCCGCCCCTGTATTTCGCCAATTCTAACTGGTAATGTAGGAACACCTCCTACAAATCCAGCACAGACATCTGTTCCGCCACTCGATGAACTGAGCCAGATATCCTTTTTAACATTCTTATACACCCACTTGTATCCGTCACCTGATAATGGAGCTCCTGTAGAAAAAAGAGCTTTCAATTTCGATAGATTATATTTCTCCATTGGCTTGATTCCTAATTTCATAGAATTCGTTAGAAAAGGGGCACTTGTGCCAAAGAATGTCATGCCTGTATCTTCAGCCAATTCCCAAAGAGTATCCATGCTAGGGAAGGACGGACTACCGTCATAAAGAACTATTGTCGCTCCATTAAGCAAACCACCCATTAGCAGGTTCCACATCATCCAACCAGTCGTTGTGAACCAGAAAACTTTATCTTCGGAAGTCATACTTTGATGCAATCGTGTGGATTTAAAATGCTCTAATAAAATGCCCCCATGCCCTTGTACTATTGGTTTTGGCATTCCGGTTGTACCTGATGAATAGAGGATCCAAAGTGGGTGATCGAATGGAACACTTTCAAAAGATAGTTCCGCTGTTTCGTTTATAAGGGTTGACCATGGTATTATTTCCTTCAGGGTTACCTCAAAGTTCGTTTTATCTATGTACGGAATCAACACTGTATGCTTGATAGTGGCTATTTCCTTTTGCAGCTGCGAAACCACTGAGGTTTTATCATAGACGTTCCCATTATACTGATACCCGTCAACAGCCAGTAAAACAACCGGTTCAATCTGCTTGAAGCGGTCTATGACACTTCTTGCCCCGAAGTCAGGTGAACAACTCGACCAGATGGCACCTATACTTGATGTTGCCAAGAAAGCTATGACGGTTTCAGGGATATTTGGCATATAGGCCACGACACGGTCACCTGATTTCACACCAAGTTTCCTTAATGAGTGGACGACAGAGGCAACTTTTTCTTTCAGTTCTTTCCAACTTACCTCTTGCTTCTTGATATGCTCGGAACGGAAAAATATCGCCGTTTTTTCTTCTTGAGCATTCGATAATGCATTCTCTGCATAATTGAGTCTCGATCCTTCAAACCACTTTGTACCCGGCATCATATTATCCGCTAAAACCCTGTCATATTTTCTTGCAGCTTTTATTTCGCAAAAATCCCATATTGATGCCCAGAAGTTCTCTAGCTCCTTAACTGACCATTTCCATAGCTCATGATAATTATGAAACGCTAAACCTTTCTTTTCCTTTAACCAATCTACGTATTGAGTCATTACCGTTTGCTCGATTTGTTCTTTTGTCGGTTCCCAAATGATTTGTCCACCTGCAAGCGTTTTCATTATAATCATCTCCCTATGGCATCAAATATTTTATTGAATTATTTCATATAATTGGTAGTTTAATTAAATGATAAAGTATTCTGTCAAAACCGTCAATTCACTCAAACTTAGGATGGATTAATTCTTTTATGTATCAATTTCGTTTCTATGAATAGGAAGTGTAATACAAAAGCAAGTTCCTTTCCCTTTCACACTTGACACACTGATAGTCCCATTCATATTTTTGATAGTACTATAAGTAACCATCATACCTAGTCCTGTTCCTTTTTCTTTTGTCGTAAAATAAGGTTCACCTAAGCGGCTTATTTGTTCCTTTGTCATGCCAACACCTTTATCTTGAATCTTAATTTGGAGAGTAGTGGAGTGAAGGAATAAATGTATGTATAGTTCGCCATTAACTGGCATCGATTCGATGCCATTTTTAAAAACATTAAACAAGCTCTGTTGAAATTTTTTGCTATCCCCTATGATATAATAAGCGTCATCTTCCAATAGAGATAATTTTAAGTCTATTCCTTTCATGTTTGCCAAGGGCTTAATAATATTTACCGCATCCTGAATCTCCTTGGACACTCTTAAGTGTTCATTATTTTCAGGTGTTGTTGCTGCAAACGTTAAATAATCATTTATGACTTCTGTAGCTCGATCTAATTCCTGCAAAGCGATACTTGCATACTTTACCTTTGTTTGCGAAGATACGTCCTCTTGTAACATTTGAATATATCCTCTAGTTACAGTAAGGGGATTACGAACTTCATGTGAAATACTTGCAGCAAGGTGACTTACGATTTCTAACTTTTCTGCTTTCACTATTTTTTCCAGAATCTGAAAATTCGTAAGTATTACCTCCCACAGAATAATCACAACAACAATGCCAACGACTTGGATTATAAAGTATTGTTTCCATAGACTGATACCTATATTGATTCCAAATACTTGTGTTGAAATAAACTGTGTAAGAACTTGAAAAATAAAGATTAATAATATACTGACGATATTTTTTTTTAATAAAGACATTTTTAAATAATATTTAGAAATAAAAAATGATGAAATACCAATTAACGGAAAAGTGATGCACGAAATATAAAATCCATTTTCTCCCCCCGTTAAATAACGAATAATCAGTGTGATGGCTATTAATAAAAAACCTAATCGATAACCTCCATATAAACTACCTATAAGAAAAGGAATCCATCGAAGATCCCAAACAAAGTGTTCTTCGACAACCACTGGAAATAACATACATAGAACAAGTGAAAGAATAGGAAAAATGGCTAAAAACCAACCTTTTAATGCATCTAAACGGTACACGTATTTCACTAGATACACCATTTGCAATAAAAAGATGGGAAGAAGGATTAATAAAAAGTTAACCAGTAAATCTTTGGTCATAAGATTCATATTCACACCGAACTTTCAATGTTTTGCGAAAATTTTGAAATGCATATAAATCATAACAAGATAGGGAATTTTAAGCTAGTATAATAATTGAGTAATTTTCTATAAAGATATATGTAATTCACTGAGGTACATCACTGAATACGAAACAAAAAGCGGTCGATTTTGTCTGAAAAATGAATAGGGGAGAACTCCTTCTAAAAAGACAAAAAAAGCACTGAAACAAATTAGTACTTAGTCATGTCAGTGCCTCCAGATATAATTCTTAATAAAGAGCTGTTTTCGCGAGCATAGTAATCGTTGCATCGTCCATTGGAGGATTGTGAAGTCCCGCACGTACATCTCTGTAATAACGTTGCAATGGATTCATCCTTTGTAAGCTTTTGGCCCCAACTACCCTCATCGCTTTATCGACAATGGATATTGATTTGTTTACGACAGATAACTTAACTGCACCCAACTCTTTCGATAATTCATCATGATTTTCAGCTTGTGTTTCCCATTTTCCCGCGACAGAATAGAGGAAATGGCGTGCTTCAATTAATTCCAGTTCAATTTCTCCAATCATTCTTTGAACATTTGGAAGATCTCGAATTGGTCCTGGCAAGCTATTTGGTGAATAAGTCTTCGCAAATTCGACTGCATAATTTCTCGCTGCCATTGCTATTCCTAAATAGCAAGCTGGGATATGTAACAGCCAGGATTCAGGATTCTTTTTGCCAGGTTTGCTTTGCATGACATAATACTTATCTGGAAGGATGACTTCATTTAACACTAAATCATGACTTCCTGTACCCTGCATAGAAATCATATCCCATGTTTCTTCTATACTTATCCCTTTTATGTTTCGATGAACCAAAAAGGTGCCAAGTTGCTCATCCTGAGGTACCCAGGCTGTAACAAGGAAAATATCCAGGACAGGTGATAGGGTCGTAAAGGTTTTTTTGCCATTCAATACCCATTGATTACCTTTTTTGATAGCTGTCGTTTCCGGACGTCCTCCACGGGTCGGACTCCCTGTTCCTACCTCTGATGCAGCCGTGTTGATGAGAGCACCTTTGGACACCTCATCAAACAATTCGTCCATGACCTCTTTTTCCCATGGTCTTTTTTCAGTCAGAGAAAGTACCGTTCCGACATGCCAGCCAATTCCTAAAGCAGTTGGACCACAATACTCGGCTATTTTTTCCTGGCTAAGGAGGAAATCATACAAGGAACCACCATTACCTCCATACTCTTTTCCTAGCGTTAATTTAGGATACCCGAAATCCTTTAACTCCTGAATATTTTCAAAAGGAAAGCCTTTTGATTCATCAAGATTTTCAGATCTTCCGGAAAAAGGCTTAATCACTGCCTCTAATCTTTGTATATATTCCTTTTGCTCTGCTGATTGAAAAAACGACATGAAAATCATCCCTTCTATATATGTAAAACAAAATCCTATACCATCTAGCAGTGTAAACAGCATCTGCTAAAACTCAGCTTTATCATATCACTTTAGTGGTGATTACTTTTTGAATTTGCCCCATTAAGAGTCGATGTCTTCATTTTTATATTGTTTATTAGCATTCTTATAAGCTTCTTTCGCTTGATTCATATCTTTATTTTCTATGAAATATGCAATGGCAGCTTGACCGATACCATAAGTAACAGCTCCCGCTACGGCACCTGAAACAGCAAGACCAGCGCCTGGAATAAATCGAACTGCAGCCCGAACACCTTCCCTGACAAGCAGACCAATTCCGACGTTAATTCCTAAAGCTGTGATGAATTCACTTGCAGTTTTCGTATTGATATCTTTATCTGCGATAAAACCAATCACAACAATCATCAGGCCTTGGATACCAGTCAATATTGGAAAATCAGCAAAAGGGATGGGCTCGGCACCGATTAGACTGGCAATGGCTGTAAACGTACCCACGATTGTCCGCGCAAATTTCTTCTTAACGAATTGGCTCTGTATCGCCTTTGCTGTCTTTAGTTTCGCTTCACTGGGTAAGGCCTCAATTAAGTAATCAGAAAGCAAATCGATGTTCCAGCGCATGTCATATTCAATATTTCCCTTTTCATCAAAATCAATATATGAACAAATTGGAATGATGTTCAATAGTGGGATATCACTTTCTTTAAACCGCTTAGACATTAAACCGATGGCCTCATCAATATGCTGTTTTTTCTTCGGATGGGCATCAAAAGGTACTTGCTTATAATGTGGCGGATCTAATTCATCAACTTGGGTGATAACACAGATTACTGGCACATCATAATGATGTTTATCTTTCACAATTTTCCGCAATTTACTTAACTCTTGTAAATCCTCTTCAATCCGAGAATCCGTTTCTTTTGCTTTGATTAAGAAAAGAAACACATCCGGCTGTTCCTCAGTGACCGCTTTAATTAATTCATCCATTGGTGTCACTTCTTCATAGTCTTCCGTAGGAGTCTCACTCTCACCCAATCCACGAGAGTCCAGCAGACGAATTTTAGGTTGGGAATCACTCGGATACCAAAGCCATTTACCCTTACCAGTTCCTGATTTAACGGAGCTAACGTATTGCCGTTCCTGGCCAAACATTGCATTAATTAGTGACGACTTACCTGAACCGCGCCTCCCAACAAGAGCAATTCGCGGTTCCCTGGCATCAACCGTCATCGTTTTAAGCCTCAAAAGCTGATCGAGCATTTTGTTCTTTTTCGATTCTGAAATAGGTAATTTATCGACCTGACCTTTAATAAACGTAAACAAACTGCCCATTTCATCGTGTTTCTCTACCATGTGTATTCCCCCTTGATAAGAACTGTTTTATATAATATTCACCCCTGATTGGTTCAACTTAAGCATGTTCATCGAACCATCCCTTCAGCTTAAGGGGATATACTGTTCTTCAGGAATCTAGAACTGGATCAAATCGTTCGTTTTTGTCAGGATTTTTCTTTTAGAAACATAACCACACTGGCCATGTATTTTTGAATCTCCTGTACTTGATAAGCGGCTGAATCAGCAATCTGTTTGTAATGATGTTGTCCTTCATCAGTAATTCGTAAATAACGTTTTGTACGTTTTTCACTTTCCCATCTGCCAACAAGCAGACCGGTCTCTTCCATCTCATGAGATAAATCGTATAAATACCCGTTAGAAGCAATCCAACCGAACTGATTTTTAAGCAGGTCCCCAATTTCCCCCATATAAATGGGCTTCTTTTTGAAAGCCGCCTTCAATGTGACATAACGGACTAAGTCCTTTACGGATATTATTTTCGAGAAATAAGATCGGTATTCCTCAGGAAGTTCGTTCACAACAGGAGGGTTTTCACCTGAACCTTTTAAATCGAACATGAAGCGGTCAATGACATTTTTCACTTCAGAAAAGCGTTCTAGAAAATTCTCCTGGTACCATTTATAAAGCTCTTTCCCTTTGTCCGTAATTTGATAAAAATTTCTTCCTTTGTTCGTGTATAATGATAAATGGCCGGATTCAACAAGAGTATTAGAAATCTTACATAAGTAGTCATAGCTATGCACTTTTCCAGTAAACAAATTTTTCAGGTCCTGATGAATCGCCCTTGGATAATTCGTTTTTACTGTTAAAGAATGGAGTAAAAAAATCGTTAAAAATTCTCTTTGGCTTAAACCAACCGATTCTACCGTTGTAGACAGTTTTTCCCCTTTCTTCACTGTCAAAACCTCCTTTATATTGTGTATCAGTTAACTCGTTAGAATAAATATTTCTTCGTCCTCCCCTTATTATCCTGCGCTACCACATAATAGTAAAGTTTTTAATATCTAATCCACTTAGTACTAGAGTTAGGAATTTTATCTATTATCGATTAATAGAATTCTGAATATTCTGTCGATGTCTTTCCTCGAATAAATAGTTATATGGAAGACATTAAAAAAGCAACGACCCATTAATAGGCCGTTGCTTTTTTAAATACTTTTATTGTTCCGTTAAAATAATCGGAGCTTCTTTTGTAATAACAAGAGTATGTTCATATTGAGCGGAAAGTTTGCCGTCCGTTGTTCTAGCGGTCCAGCCGTCTTGGTCCATTTTCATATGCCATGTTCCTGCATTCAACATTGGCTCGATTGTGATGACCATTCCTTCTTTCAGACGGGCACCTTTACCTGGTTTACCATAATGTAAAACGGTAGGGTCTTCATGCATTGTTTTACCAATGCCGTGTCCTGTGAAATCACGGACAACAGAAAATTTTTCGCCTTCTGCATAAGATTGGATCGCATGCCCAATGTCGCCAAGGCGATTGCCTGCCCGGGCAACTTCAATACCTCTATAAAGTGCATTTTTAGTTACATCCATCAAACGTTGAGCTTCCTCGGAAACCTCACCAACTGCATATGTCCACGCTGAATCCGCCAATCCACCATTAAGATTCACGACCATATCAATCGTTACGATGTCTCCCTCTTTCAAGGCTTTCTTCTGCGGGAAACCGTGGCAAATTACATCATTCACAGATGCACAAGTTGCATATTTGTAGCCATTATAGCCCTTTTGTTCCGGCGTTGCACCGTGCTCAGCTAGATATTTGTCGACAAACTCTTCAATTTCCCAAGTTGTAATGCCAGGCTTAATCATTTTAGCGATTTCTCTATGCGTCGCAGCAAGAAGCTTGCCTGCTTCATGCATCAAATGTATTTCTCGTTCACTTTTTATTGTAATCATTTAAAATCCTCTTTCGTTTATTATCTTTTCTGATTGAGACTCCTTATTTATCATATGCCTTTTTTTATATAAAAAGCAACCAAAAACCCGGTAAAATTACCTGGTTTATAATTTGATCGCTTTTTCTGTATCCGTAATCGGCTGGTAACAAACATGATTCTCACAAATATAAATCGTCGTATCATCGATTAGACTTTAATTACTTCATAAAAGCGCCCTTTTCTTGAATAAAGCTCAAGGATTAAAATATTTACAAAAACTGGGTAAAGGGATAATAAAACTAAAACAATAATAGTTACATATTTTAAAAATCTTTTTGCTTTCAAGAGTTTTATTTAATAGGCTCTGTTACATTTCATTGCTGATTTTTATAACCATGAAAAAAAGACCGAAAATTCGGTCTTTGTACTAAACATTCAAATCTCTTTTTTTATAATAAACATAGGTTACGACCAAAAGTGATAGAATCAATATTAGTGAAATTACTACAAAGATTACATCCAAACCGCCGCCATACATCACATTTTTCGATTCAAAATATTTAAATGGGGTAAAATATCTTAAGCCTTCAATGTTCTCATTCAAATCAATAACGATTGATAACATATACGTAAGTAAAAGGATTCCAGTAGCTGCTGACGCAGCCGTTTTTGGTTTCTTTTTTACAGCAGCGAGTGCGCTGCCGATAACCATAAACAAGACCTGCAAAAAGAACATTGCCGCCATTAATATGGCGATTTCACCATTAACCTCCTCACCATCGCTGTATTTCCCTAAAAGAATAATGGACGAAACGAATGTTGCGAGATTAAAGATCACGATATTTGTGAATGCTGCCAATAGCTTAGTTGTAATGACTTTACTTCTAGATACTGGTTTTACAAATAAAAACTCAGATGTTTTATCCCGTTCTTCTTTGGCAATAATGGTTGCTCCGAGCATTACTGCATGAATGGTTGCCATTAATAATAAATAGAGAAAAAGCATACCATAGTAGCCGCTGGCCTTCGTTAAATCTAAATCACTAAAACCCAATACAGCCCGCAGCGATTTTGGAATATCTGCCATCAAATCATTTATCGATTGGCCCGATGACGAATACGCTTCATATTTAGTCATTCCTGATGCCACCATAAGGAAGACACCGATGCTCCAAAATATGAGCGATTTTCGATGATACTTCAATTCTTTTAAAAATATATTCATGACCAATCCCCTCCATTTAGCTTCCCACAAGGAAAGCTAGCATTCTTAAACAGCATGTATATCCTTCTTGTTATAGACGACATAACTAGCTGCAATGGCAAGAATAATAATAACTGCACCAACAATCAAAAATGTTGCTTCATAGCTGGAATGTTTAATGATATAGGCGGTGTCGAAATATTTAAACGGCGAAAAATAACGTTTCACTTCATCACCTGTGGTATCACTGAACATTCCCACAAAGTAGAAAACAAAGACGGTAGCAAGCGAGACGGTCAACACGGATTTGATCTTTTGGAAAATAACGGAAATTATGATTCCTAAGGCTAAGAATATCAGTTGAATGAAAAAAATTGTAAGCGACAGCAAAAAGAAAATTTTCAAGCTAAAATCATCAGTCTTGACTTGTAATGTCACAAAGCTAGCTGCAGCGAAATAAACGATATTTGTCATGACAATCGAAACCAAAGCTGCCAATAACTTGGCTGTCAAAATTTTAGTACGGGAAAGAGGCTTCGTTAGCAAAAAGTCCGCTGTTTTTTCACGGGCTTCCTTGCTGACAATGGAAGTGCCTAGATTCATTGCCTGGATTGCTGCGCAAAGAGTAATAAACGATAATGGGAAGCTATAGAATCCTATAATAGTAAAGAAATTTTCTTGATTAAACCCGAGTGCATTTCTTAACGCCTCTGGATAATTTTCCAATATTTTAATAAAATCCTCTGCATCCTCAGCAAATGAAGAATACATCGACATAAAAATAACGATTATCACAATTAACGATAGCGACCATATGATCGTAGACTTTCGATAAGCCTTCAATTCATGCATAAAGATATTCATTGTTTCTTAGGCCTCCTTTTCGTAATAATGCATAAAGATCTCCTCAAGGTCTGGCTCTTCGATCCACAGATTCGCGATATCAATTTCAGAGATTCTTTTCATCACTGTATTGATATTACCTCTAAATAAAAAGCTGATTACGTTATTGTTAACCTCTAATTTATTGACCCCGCCGATTTGAAAGTAATTCTTGTCTAGGGCTGATTTCGTCTCAATTTTAAACTTTTTATAGTTGCTTTCTTGTAACGTACTAATCTTTTCTACCGTTACGATTTTACCTTCTTTAATGATGGCAACTCGATTACATAATCTTTGAACCTCGCTAAGGATGTGCGACGAAAATAGAATCGTAGCACCTTTTTTATTCTCTTTCTCTAATTGTTCAAAGAATTTTTGCTGCATTAATGGGTCGAGCCCGCTCGTGGGTTCATCCAAAATAATGAGTTTAGGTTCATGGAGCAGCCCTTGAACAATCCCGAGCTTCTTCTTGTTTCCTAAAGAAAGGTCATCAATTTTTTTATTGAGATCCAAGTCCATAATTTCTGCTAACTCTTTGATTCTCTTACTACAATCCTTTTTATAAAAGCTGGCTGAGTATTTTAAAAGTTCCTTTACTTTCATATTGTCATAGTAAAAAACTTCTGATGGTAAATAGCCAATTTCCTTTTTTATTTCTGGAGCAAATCGAATACAGTCTTTCCCAAAAATCGTGGCGCTGCCGCTCGTTGGGTAAATGAGCGATAATAATGTGCGAATCGTTGTCGACTTCCCAGCACCATTAGGTCCAATAAACCCGAAAATTTCACCCTGTTCAACATTAAAACTAATATCGGATATTCCTCTTGATTTGCCGTAAGTTTTGGTTAGATTTTTAATTTCTATTGCGTTCATCTATAATACCTCCCTTTTTTCTCCTCAGTCAGTTATGCGGCATGACCAATTTTTATTCGTATAAAGAATTCCTTAGTATTTCCAGGTATTCTTCCATTTCTGCCATTGTCTCCTCGCTATCGATTTGCTCTAGGGATAGGGACAATGCTTTTTCTTGCATTTGATAGGCAAACCCTTCCAATGTCCAATTAATAATGTTGATCGCCTTTTTGATATCAACCCCTTTTTTAAATTTAGAAAGATCAATATCGAAAAATAATTTATTAAAGGCACTTTCGAACAATTCCTTCGCCCTGCAGTTTATATCAATTTTCACTGCAGGTGATGAGTCTTTATAGATTGACTTAATGAAATTTAACATTTCAGGATAAATTTCATATATTTCAATTTTCAGCAATGCGATTTGCCGATAGCGGACAAAAATGTCTTTTTCTTCCCAATTTATTTTTTTCATAATTTTTTCCATTAGAATATCAATCATATGTTCATACAAGAATAAATATAATTGCTTTTTATTTTGGAAATAATGGAATAACAACCCCTTTGATATTCCCGCTTCCTTAACGATTTCATTGGTCGATGCCTTATCATATCCCTTCTGGGCAAATTCCTTTATCGCAGCATTTATTATGCGGTCTTGTTTTTCCTTATCCAAGTTCAAAAATTTTGAAAACATAGGGGCGGCCCTCTTTTCTTTCATTCTAAAAAATTACGGTTGACCACATCAGTCAATACAATTGTACTCTCGCTGACCTCTCTGGTCAATGGTGTTCAAGCTATATTTTTTAAAAAAAAATGAAATTTTTGTATTTGTAACTCCGGAATAATGTTTGCTCAAATTGATACTATTAACCTTGATAAACGAACAAAAAGAAAGAGCGTGTTTTGAAAAAGATTTTGATCAAAAACGCGCTCTTAATATATTCATTTGAATTATTCATTTATAAAATTTCTGTGTACCTTCCTCCATTAAAGCGCTCGTTAATTGAATAAGGATCTTAACGTTTAGATTTTCAAGAAATGCTACACCAATTGTGTATCCAAGATAAGAAAGGATAAGCCCAACACCAAAGGTGGTTACTGTATTTATTTATAGTGCGACTGAAATTAATAAAAAGATGGTTTTACAGTAAATCATATAGACCCATGATTTGTAATTGGGTACAGGTTCCCATTTAAGGCAAATGAAACTCTACCTGTTTCCTCAGATACTACCAGTACAAGAGCATCACTTCGTTCAGTTAAACCTAAAGCAGCACGATGGCGTGTTCCAAGCTTTTTACCCCCTGATGATCTGTCTGAAAGTGGAAGGACATTTGCTGCGGAATCAATATGATTAAGAGTAACCAGTACAGCACCATCATGTAGTGGATTTCCAGGAAAAAAAATTGATTCCAATAAAGAATGGGTTAATTCTGCTCCAATTGAAATTCCTGGTTGAATCAAAGATTCAAGAGAATCTTCCCGTTGAATCACAATTAAGCCACCATGTCTCAGATTCGACATATTTTGTACGCAAATTGATAATTCGGGATATTTGTCCGTAAACGGAGACAAATAACAGTTTAAATAAAAAGTTGCAGCTTTCATATCAATGTATACAAAATTCTCTTTGATTTTTTCAAAATTCCCAAGAAGACAATAGTTTTCATTATCCATTGCTTCTAAGTTATTCTGTAATGCAGTTATCACTTGGCGAATATCCTCTTTTAATATTTGTTTCATTGGTGAAAAATCGCAATTGCTATTATTCACTGACGCGCACCTCCCTACTATTATTTCACTTATTTTTTTTGCAATAATCCATCATTGAACGCAAAAAGCTCAGTCTATGTTTTCATACTATTTTTTATCAATTTACAGCTTTTTCAATCTATATATTAATGTACTTAAGTTTGTCTTCGTGAGAATTATTTATTCATTTAATGAAAAAAGCATGTTAAGCAAAACCAGTTTCTATTTCTCTTCATTCATCTTTGACACAAATCAGGAATGACTTTACATTTTTTTATGTCATAAGGGCAAGGTAAGACAATAAATATGTTAAGAAGATATTATATATATGAGGTGGTATAAAATGCCTTACGTAACTGTATTTGACCGAGGAACTTTTGAAGTTGAAATGGGTAAAAAGTTAGTATTAGCACTGGAAGAAAACGACATTAATATTCTCCATCGATGTGGAGGGAAAGCAAAATGTGCGACTTGCAGAGTAGAAATATTGGCAGGTGATTTTTTTGAGGTAACACATAAAGAAAAAAAGGCCTTTGAGGATAAAGGAATTGAAGATCATTTGCGTTTATCCTGTCAAATTTTCGTGAATGGAGACATAACCATTCGACCGATCATGACTGTAGAAAACTCTGGAATTGCCGCTGGACCAAGGCCAGCTGACTAAATTGGACCAATATTTTATGTGAAATAAGTCTGCAAAGTTCGCTGGCATTTCTGGAGATGAAAATAAAAACAGAATCAGTTCTAACGAAAACATTACACCCTTTCAAGAGGTATATGAGGTAAAGGAGGTAATTGTATTCTAACCGGGTCTCCGGGGTGAACCTCACCACTCTCCATAACTATGCTCATTATTCCTGCTTTCCGTATCAAATGCCCCTGCTTATCACGGTCTAAAACTGCTTTCATAAGACCTGATTTAAATTGATCTATTTGGACACATGGATTTCGTAAGCCTGTTACTTTAATAACTGCTGTTTCCCCAATATATAGAAACGTATCCCTTGGTAATCCAAGCAGATCGATACCTTGTGTGGTGATATTTTCACCCATTTGTCCAGCTGTAACATTAAAGCTATCTTTCAACTCATCTAATAATTCTGAGTGGATTAGATGAACTTGTCGCAGGTTAGGTTGATTTGGGTTACTTGCTACACGTGAACGATGCTTAACTGTTTTACCTAAATGGGCATCTCCTTCGACTCCCAAACCTTTCAACAGTTTTATACTACTGCAATTTTCCTTACTAAATGTGTGTTTATCACTTTTACTTACAGCTATTACTATTCCACTAGCCGAGCCAATTTTTTCGTAATTCATTATCATTCAACTCCTTATAATACTTATATTTGACATATTTATTAAAGTATCCTGCCCTTTTAGTTGAAGATTAAGGAAAATTAGTATCTAATTCAATTAATGGCGCTTTTCCGCAATAAAAAAAGGATCTTCAATCCGAAGATCCTTTTATACTGCTGCTTCAATGAAACCAATTATCTCTTTGGATGAAGCGATTTTAAAAAAGGATTTAAAAAATTTTTTCAACTAGACGAAATTTATTCGGAGTCATGCCAAATGCAGCTTTAAACTTTTCGATAAAATAGCTAGTACTTGAAAAACCTACTTCTAATGAGATTTCTGTAATCGAACTTTTTGTTCGAACTAATAGCTCTTTACTTCTATCTAAGCGGTAAGACAATAAATATTGAAAAGGCGTTCGGCCCAGATGCTTTTTGAAAAGCCGATTGGTTTCAGCTCTACTTAAAAAAGCAACATTCGCGACATCATCTAGTGTGATTTTACTTCCATAATGATGATGCATATATCGCAATATTTCTTTTACTCTTGGATCGTAAACTACTTTTTTCTGTCCATGATTAGGTGCGATGTTCGTGACCAGACGTTCAATACAGAAAAGGTACTGTTGTGTAATCACTAATTCATATCCAAAAGATTTGTTCTCATACGAGACAAATCCGTTTTTGATTGCTTCAATAATGTCATTTTGCCAATCGATACTTGGAGAAAAAGGAATAAAAGGAACTTTTTCATTTTGAATAAGGAACCCTATATACTTCTTTTCAATATACGAACTGGCTTTATGCACACCTATATTCCAACAAATATATCGGCCATCATATGAATCGGCATGTACTTCATGAATTACTCCTGAATTAATAAAAATCCCTTCTCCTTCATTTAAGTTAATTTCTTCACCATTAATTTGAAAACATACATGACCTCCTGTTACAACCACAAACTGTAACTCCTCATGCCAATGAAGTGGGATGTAACCAACAATATTTTTCCGAATATTAGTATGATAGAAAATGACAGGCCAGTGTGAGTCTTTGTATTGTACAAGTTCTTGGTACTCTGAATTAATAGAAATGTTGTAGATTTGCATTTTATCACCTCAATATTCTTATATTTTTAGAGATTAATTCGCTATTTATACACTTTAATATTCTATATATTGATTATATCTTAATATTGATAGGTGATTATATGAATAAACAAAATCGTTTAATAGGAATATTCTTTGTCATTTTTGGAGCTAGTTTTTGGGGGATTGGTGGGACAGTCGCGCAGCATCTGTTTCAATCAGGTAATATCGATGTGGATTGGTTTGTGACTACACGACTGTTAATCGGGGGGATTCTCTTGCTAAGTAGCCAATTAGTGAGCAGTAATCGTAAGCAACTTTTTCAAATTTGGAGGGAAACGACCAGTCGGAATCGGTTAATCATCTTTAGTCTTTTCGGCATGTTACTTGTTCAATATTCTTACATGGCTTCCATCGCTCTCGGCAATGCTGCAGTAGCTACATTGCTACAATACTTAGCACCGATTTTTATCATTTTTTATTTCATTGTAAAAGGGATTCAAAAATTAACTCATTCCGACCTTTTGGCCATTAGTTTGACACTCCTTGGTACTTTTTTATTATTAACGAATGGATCGTTTCATAATTTATCTGTACCCTATACAGCTGTTATTTGGGGAGTTATTTCAGGACTATCATTAGCTTTTTACACACTCTATGCACGTTCGTTATTGGAGTCCTTTTCATCCGTAATTGTTGTTGGCTGGGCTATGTTACTTGCCGGAATTGTGATGAATTTTGTTCATCCTATTTGGGCAAACGAAGCTATAAATTGGTCCACTTCCATTTACATAGCGTTAGGGTTTACAATCCTCTTTGGCACAGCACTCGCTTTTTGGATGTTTATCAAAAGCTTAGAATACTTAACAGCAAAGGAAACGACTTTACTTGGCACAGTTGAGCCTTTAACAGCTGTTGTCAGTAGTATTCTTTGGTTGCAGTTACCATTTGGATTATGGCAGATTGTTGGTGGACTCCTTATTTTAATATTAGTTGTTTATCTATCTCTACAAAATAAGAAAAAATAGAAAAATCCAAATTCCTTTAACAGAGGAATTTGTCTACAGTTTTTTTAAGGGTTTTAATAATTCGAACGTTGATTGGGCGGGGCACTCGCTTTCCTCGGGCGGTCCGGGAGCCTCCTGGCGCCTTTGCGCCTATGGGGTCTCCCTTGGACGCGCTTTTCCCGCAGGAGTCTCACACCTTCCGTTCCAATCTACTTTATTAGATATAAGCTTTTGCCTACAGACTTTTTTGTTTTAATGTAGCTTTAGAATAAAGTTTGATCAAATTAATACTAATAACCTTGATAAACAAACAAAACACGCTCTTAATAATTTTATAGAATCATTTTTTAATAAAAAAGTTTGATCATTTCTATGATATTTCCTCCATTAAAGCGCCCGTTAATTCAATAAGGGGTACCACCAGCAAAACGCGAATTTGCAACGTTAAGGAAAGTCCAAAATGAAAACCAACTGCAAGAACCCAAGACATGGCTTAAACAGTGTGATCCATGCTCCTGTGCGATTGTCAATTATGGCAGCACTCGCATCTGAGGCGAAACTGACTTTCATTTTCTCCGTGATACCATTGAAGTTAGTGATTCCCTTTTATCCAAACATATCAGCACATTGGAATCTCCCGGATTTGTAGAAGTCATCAAAGGTTATGTTAGAAAGCCCCCCTGCACCTGGTATACATTGACGGAAAAGGGAAGTTCGGCATATAGGGATTATCGGAGAACGCTTAAACAAATTGTTGAAAATGAAACAGCTGATTGACATTTAAAATTTTAATTTGACACCCTACTACAAATATACACATAAATAAAATGACACTAATGAATACAAATGGCCCGGCTTCAAGCTGGGTTTGGTTTTATCACTTTCCTAATTCCGTTAAATGGCCCGATTGTTGAATAGAATGACTCGCATTTTTTTAACAACTTTATTACTTTTTAATCGACTTTTTTGTAAATTAAACAACTTAAATGTCACTTAACTGTTGAGCTTGCTCATTAAGCGATAAACCTTTATTAACAATGAAAAATCCCCTCAAAGTAATAGTGTAATATCCATGTATATACATGGATGTTACACTGTCTACTTAAAGAGGATAATCCAACAGGGAGCCCTTATTTATGTCTACTCTATAGGGTCTATTTCAAGTTCTGAAGAGACTTTCCATTCACATAATCAGTATTATCGTAAGTCAATGTTGTCTCTAGTTTGGATTCGACTTTTGTATAGCTGATGAAATTTGATGAAAGAGATAATTCTCCAAGGTAAGATATATCCTAGTGCTACAGTCATAAATAGTGATGCTTCTGTTTCTGGACCTAGCCATTTTAAATAATCACGAAGCAAAAACCGGAAAATAAGTACGATGAGAAAAGTAATGATAAAGCTTTTGCTTTTTACAGCATAAATATGCTGATCAGATCGGAGTTCATAGTTAGTGGTCCAAATAAGTGGAATTGACAAAAGGAACCCAAAGATACCTGCACAAACCCATTCCCAACCAGCGACATGTGCTTTTGGATTTAAAATGACGGGAATACAGGGTAATAACAAAAATAGTATGGGTAAGAGAATGCTGATCCCGTTTCCCTTAATAGGACGATACATTGCTCTGGTTCTACGCCATAAGACCAATACAGCAATTATGATCACAATATAATAAAACGAGGAAGATTCCATAAATTCACCTCTATACATAGTGTATTTCAATTATATGGGAAATATAGATGGTTTAGTAGTGGTATTTGTAGAAAGAAGCAGCCGTTACTTAAGACGGCTGCCTTTTTGTTCTGTTATTCACTAATTTTAATAAGTCTGTTTAATTTAAAGAGAAAAAATGATAGATAAATAAACTAATGGGTTAGCATCAAGAAAATGCTGAACTACCGTTTAATTTGTAAATGAATTGGTGTAAGTCTTTGCCATACCATACGTGACAAGTACTGCATCAAGACCATTTTCAATCATCTTTGGTAATTCGGCAATAGTACCATCAATGCCTCTGGTATTCGTCGAGAAGTAAAAGCCATCAAGCGCTAGTGTGATTGACTTCCCATCTTCTGCAAATATGTTTGCCATTCTCCTTGTTTTTGGCATGTATTCTCCCCATTTCTATATAATGAACAACAAAAAATCCCCACAAAGAATCGACAGCTATCTGTCAACTTTTGTGGGGATTCGCTTAGTCACATACCCAATTGGTCATGCTATTTTGTTGTCCATTTTATGATAACTCAATCATATGGGAATTTAAGTTTTCTGTTAAGGATATTTTTGTATCCGTTTTCCTTCGTATTCGATTTACTTTTTTTCCATAACCGCAAAGTAATTTTCTTCATTATCAGCAAAGTTAAATACTCTACCAAAAGGCATACTTACAAGTTCTCCGACTGTGATATTTTTATCAGACAAGTCTTTATATAATTTATCGAGATTTTCAGAGTAAAACATTAACGACGGTGTATTAAGATTTAATTCAGGCTGCATTTTTGCAATTAATTCTTTATTGTGGAGAATGATGCTCGTTTCTGCTTCCTTAGTTGGAGCAATTTCAATCCATCTCATTTGGCCGTTATTTTCTTCAGAAACCACGGTAAACCCTACTTTTTCTGTCCAAAATTTCAATGTCTCATCTTGGTTATTTACATATAACATAATTTGACCGACTTTATTAATCATTTGCTTCACTCCATTTCTACTAGTTAGGTTAATATTGATTTTTTTTCGTAAATCTTTTGCTTTTAAAACATGTATGATTATACCATAGGTTCGAAAGTAAAGTGATGGAATGAAAAAAGCAATGACCAGGCATGCAATCCACCACTGCCTGATCATTGTTTTTTATTATATGAACTATTTTGTCATTGTTTGGGCCGTAATATCTACTAAGGGTTCATTATAGTCGCTATGCTTCTTCTCGCTCTTATCAACAACGGCAGCCCCCACGATATCACCGGTGACGTTACATGTTGTAAAGACCATATCCGTGAGAACGTTCACTCCTGCAGTCAGGCCGACAATCTCAATTGGCAGGCCAGCCTGAGTAAAGACGATGGACATGCCGATCAGCCCGGCACCAGGTACACCAGCAGTTCCAACGGCAGCGAGTGTTCCTGTTAAAATGATGCCAATGATCATCCCGAGGCTTAAATCGTAACCGACTATATCTGCGGCAAATACAACGCCTACACCAAAATGAATGGCTGAGCCGTTCATGTTAACAGTTGCGCCAACGGGCAAGGTAAAATTTGCTACCCGATCGCTAATCTTGGCTTTTTTGGCGGCTTTGAGAGTAACAGGAAGAGTACCAAGGCTGCTGCACGTGACGAAAGCGGTTATCATAGCTTCGCTAATATTTTTGAAAAATTGCAGGACAGGCACTTTAAACACCAACAAAATCAGTGGAAAAATAATAAACATTTGAATGCCGACACCGAGAAAAGAAGCAGCGACGTATTTTCCTAAAGATAGCAGTGTATCAAACCCTTGATTTCCGATAGAAGTAGCCGTAATGCCTAACACCCCAATCGGAGCATATTGAAGAATACCATTTAATATTCGGAATGTTACTTCACTTCCAGCTTCTGAAAAGTTTAATAACAACTCACCTTTGTCTCTCATTCCGTTCTCCTTGGAATGCCTCATGAATGAAATAGAAAAGCCAACAACAAGCGCTAGAAACACTACACTCAAAATATCACCATTAGCTAGCGACTGGAAAATATTTGACGGTACAATATTAAGTAAAACATCTAACGCTGATGGGGCATCGGGAACTTCAAAATCCGCATCTCCTGGCATATTTAACCCTATCCCTGGTTTAATCAGTTTTGCGATCCAGATACCCAACATCAGTGCAAAAGCTGTTGTCAATAAATAATAGGGGAATATCTTTCCGCCAATCCTGCCCAGCTCTTTCGGGTTGGAATTGTTGACGGATACGATTAAAGTTAACAAAATAAGTGGCACGACAATCATTTTAAGAAGCTTAAGGAAAAGCGTCCCAAAAGGTTCCAATACACCGGCCGACTGACCGAATATTAATCCAATAATGACACCGAGAATAAAGCCAGTCGTGATTTTTAATATAAATGATTTCTCTTTATACCAACTCCATAGTTGAAACATTAAATCCCCCCTATATTAAATTGAATGAAGATAGTAGTTCATTCTTGTTCAGTGTGATTCGGACAGAAACTCACCATAAAAGAAGCTATCCTTATATCCACATTTTTCCGGACTCTTGAGTATGGTTACATCAGCTTCATTTCCAGCTTCTTAGCACAATTATTTAACTAATTATCGTATTTTTTTTCATATTTTTATAGTTCCATAACTTTACGCAAGACTTAAAGTGAATGGTGAGGATATATATCGATAATACAAGATTTGGATTAAAAGCCAGCTACCCTTCGGGGGAAAACCGGCTTTTACATTTTTGAGGTGTAAGAATTAAGGACTCTAGGTGAAAACTAAGGAGTTATATTATCTTTAAAATATCAATATGTCTGAGTTCCAGAGGGTTTCCCCAACAGAAATCGCTTCTATATACAAGAGTAATTATTTTGGCTTTCTATGCTTTTTGCATCGACTTTTCTCTGATAGAGTCAATGGTTGATTGTACAGAAATCTGCTGCGGGTTTGTCATGATTTCAATAAGTGTTACTCCTTTAGAAAGAAGTGCACGCTCAAGGGAATATTTAAATTCTTTGTGCGTGGTTACTCTAAAACCTTGCGCACCCAGGGCAGTCCCGAGAGATGAAAAATTCACATCACTTAACTCAGTGCCGATAACTCTCTTTGGATAATGCAATTCTTGATGCATACGAATCGTTCCATACATACTATTGTTAAATACAAGTGCAATCACCGGAATATTGTAACGGACTGCCGTTTCTAACTCTTGTGCCGTCATCATAAAACCACCATCACCTGATAATGAAACTACTGTTTTATCCGGCTTTGCCAGTTTGGCACCTACAGCCGCGGGTAAACCATAACCCATCGCACCAGATGTTGGACCAATATATGTTTTGGAACGTTTAAAGGAATAAAAATTGTGTAACCAACTTGCAAAATTACCGGCATCATTTGTAATAATTGCATCCTCTGGGATTGTATCCTGAAGAATACGAATAATTTCCTTGTTATCTACACTATGCTCCTTCTCCGCATCTACTCTGTCTCCGGCATGTTTATAAATTTCATGCCTTTCGTTTGACCATTTAGACCAGTTTCTATCCACCTTCATATCAAGCAATTCTTCTAGTGCTTCTCTCGCATCGGCAACAATACCAACATGTGGACTATACACCTTACCGAGTGTCTTCTCGTCAATATCGATATGAACCAATTTCTGTTCCGGGTTTAAAATGCTATAATCCTGAGTTGTAATCTCCGATAAACGAGTGCCAATTGCCAACACCAGGTCAGCTTTACGAAGAGTATCGAGTATAGGCACGAAAGTGCCAAGTCCAGAGTGACCGACATACAACGCATGGTCATTAGGAAACACATCATGACGACGGAATGACGACATTACTGGAATCTCGAATTTTTCTGCCAGTTTACGTAACGCCCGTTCTCCATTTGCTGCAGTCACACCGCCTCCAGCAAGAATAACTGGACGTTCTGATTGTTCCAGCAATCGTTGAACGAATACGATCTCTTGAGTGCCTGGACGTGGTGCCGGAACTAGAGTAACAGGTCGAAAGCTCATTTCCGCTTCTGCTACGAGAACGTCTTCCGGAAGAGCAATTACAACTGGTCCCGGACGCCCGCTCTTTGCAATGCGGAACGCCCGCTGCACTAGTTCTGGCATACGTTCTACGTCTTTAATTTCCACGGTCCATTTGGCAAGGTGACCGAAAAAACGATCCAAGTCTACCTCTTGAAACCCTTCTCTGCCCCGGAATTTGCTATGGACCTGGCCTAAGAAAACAACCATGGGCGTGGAATCCTGGTAAGCAGTATGAATACCAATAGCTAAGTTGGCACCGCCTACCGCCCGCGTCGCCATGGCGACACCCGGTTTACGTGTCGCTTTGCCGTATGCCTCAGCCATAAAAGCGGCACCGCCTTCATGACGTGTAGAAATCAATTGAATGCTTTCCGTTTCATAAATGCTATCCATTAAAGGCAAATAACTTTCTCCAGGAACACAGAAAACATGCTCAACTCCTTCTAGCTTCAAACATTCTACAATAGCACGTGCTCCATTCATCGCTTTTCCCATTGTTTTCCCCCTCCTATAATTCCAATATTCGAAATAATATTTCATAAATCACAGAACTACACGGTAATTGTTATTTTTGTTTTGATACGATGAATTGCTTCATACAATCTTTCAGTCGGCACGGATAAAGAGATTCTAAAATATCCCTCTCCGTATTCTCCAAATGCTACTCCCGGCGTTACAATTACACCGGCTTCTTCAAGTACCTTGTTTGCAAATTCACTAGAATTGTATCCTTTTGGTACAGATGCCCAGATAAAAAAACTTCCTTTCGGTGTATCGGATTCAATTCCTATTTCCCGAAGTGCCGCAAGCATTCCTTCCATCCGCCCTCTATATATATGATTGTATTCTTTTACGCAATGTTGTTCAGACACTAGTGCAGTGACAGCAGCTTTTTGAATGGGAAGGAACTGGCTTGTATCCATATTACCCTTCACAACAGATAGTGATTGAAGAGCTTCTTTGTTTCCTACTGCGTACCCAATTCTCCATCCTGTCATGCTATATGTCTTTGAAAGAGAACCAAACTCAACGGCAATCTCCTTTGCGCCTTCTACTTGCAGAATGCTTGGAGCTGTATATTCGTTAAATGTAACCATTTGATATGCAGCATCATGTGCAATTACCATGTGATTACGCTGAGCAAAATCCACAGCTTCCTGGAAAAATGCTAAATCCGCTACAGCGGCCGTTGGATTTCCCGGATAATTCAAAAACATTAGCTTCGCTTTTTCGACTTCTTGCACGGGAATTGATGTAAAATCTGGTAAAAATCCATTTTCCTTTAATAGCGGCATACTATAAGGAATGCCATTGGCCAGATAAGTAGCCGTTCGATATATGGGATATCCTGGGTCTGGAAGCAATACAGCATCACCTGGATCAATCGATGCAGTAATAAAATGAGCGATTCCCTCTTTTGAACCGATTAGCGCAAGAATTTCCGTTTCTGGGTCCAAGTCGACATTAAAACGATTTTTATAAAATTGGGCCACCGCTTTTCGGAGTTCTAGACAACCACTGTAACCAGGATATTTAAAATTTTTCTGGTCTTTCATTTCCTCGATTAATCGATCTACAATATGCTGTGGAGTGGGCAGATCTGGACAACCAATGCCTAAATCAATTATATTTACTCCTTGCTCAAGTAAATATTGTTTCTTTTTGTTAATCTCATCAAACAAATAAGGAGGGACATTCTTAACACGCTTCGGTTTTATAAACATTTTTTCTCCTTTCTGTGCAATCCCTGTTCCATATTCATAAGGGTATTTTATATTTCATTGAATTTTCCAAAAAAAAGAATGGATTAATGACCCGAGTTGTTCATTGCATAACATGTGGCTAGCCTTATGTGTAATCATTAACTTTGGTTTAACCTCCATAGCCACAGTCTCTGGTTTAACACCACAAGCCCCAAAACAGGCACTTCCCCTTCTCTTATAGTAATTGGACGCATGCTTACTGTTAACGGCCTTCAAATATTCCTGCTTTCCTACATGAATATTTGTTTTAGATACAAGAGTGTTGCAGTCAATATGACGAATAGGAATGTTGTTACTTAATAAAGCATGTTCGAACGTAAAACTGCAACCTAGAAGAAAAGCAACCATATCATCATCCCAATATTGGAAAATATAAGTGGCCGCCTTGCCATAATAGCTTTAGATTATCATTGCTGCGCTGCTTGTTTTAGATTTCCCCCTCACTGAAAACCCTTTCATTCGGACCTGGAAATATCCGCACAAGACGTGGTGTTTTTTAATCAGGTATATCTTCTGGCCGTAATTTTCTTCCTGATACACAGTTGGATCCAAATCACGATGCTCAAACATGAATACTGTAACCGTTCTTAAGTGCCTAACATTTTATTCCTCCAAACCAGTCTTCTTCAGTTCGCTTCTCAAATAACGAGTATCACCTATGGTCACAAATACTATCTCCTGTTAATATCAATCAATTCTCCATCTATAACACGAAAAATCTACAGAAGAAACGGTCCATCTATTCGGATCGCCTGCATGAAATCCACAAGATATGTTTGCAGAAGTAATCAATTTGATTACATCCTCACCCATTCCTAGCCTATAAACTCCAAAGCTTTCTCCTATATCACAGTTTAAATCATTACGCTTCATAACCACCTCTATTCCATTTCAAATACTGAAATGGTATTTCTTTTTTATCTATAAACTTATTTTAAAACAAAAAAACTAAATATTCAAACATTTTTAAAAATAATGCTATGTATTTTTTGTACTTTACACTTCAATCATTATTAACAAAATTATTTTTATCCTATTTATAAAAAATAATATTCATTTCTATATTTGAAACACCGTTTAAAATATGATTAAATATTTGATAAGGATAGACCGTTTGGGGGGAAAACATGAACCAAAGTGTAATTAAAGCACTCAGGTTGCTGGATTTTTTCTTAGAAGAAAAAAAAGAGTTAACACTTAGTGAAATAGCAACGAAATCTAATATGCCAAAGCCATCAGCCTATCGATTCCTCACATCTCTGGAGGTCAGTGGTTTTTTAGTAAAAATAAAGAATACCGAACAAGATGTTCGCTACCGTTTGGGTCTAAAGCTGCTTGAATTAGGTAACATAGTCTCAGAACAATTAGATTTGCGTACCATTGCTTTACCCTGGATGAGAGAACTTTGTGCTGACATTAATGAAGCTGTGCACCTGGTTATACTCGATGGAGATGAAGCTGTATACATTGAAAAAGTAGAAAGCAGCCAAGCGGTACGGCTGCATACCAGGGTTGGGAAGCGTTCTGAGTTATATGTCGGTTCCGGTCCCAAATTGTTGCTTGCTTATTTGCCTGAGACAGATCGGGAAACACTTCTGGAAAAAATGGCTTTTACTAAACTGACGCAGTATACAATAAAAAATAAAGAAATTCTGTATAAGGAAATTGAACAAATACGGTGTAATGGATATTCCATTAGTAAGGGTGAGCAGGATGAAGAAACAATAGGTATTTCCTATCCTGTACTTGACTATACTCACAAGGTTATCGCTGCGCTTACTGTAAGTGGTCCGAATACAAGAATGCAGGAGAAAGTTGAAGAAACTATTCGTAAGAAAACAAAAGAAACAGCCAGTCAAATTTCAAATGAACTAGGATATATAGAAACTAACGTTCTATAGAAATTCTGTAAACGACAGGGATTTCAGCCGCAACTATATCGATCATTAAAAGAAGAGCAAACCCAGTAAAAGGTTTGCTCCCAGTTATATCGAAACTAAAAAAATCGATCCAGCAAAATCTATAAAACTAATAAGTTTAACCATTATTAATGGTTTTGTTCACCCTAACGCACCTAATGAGGTTTTTATATGAAAGTAATTTTCTTCTTTTGGTAAATTCAACCTTATCTTTTGAGCTTCTCATTCCAATATCTTCTGTGCACCAATTGTAAATTCACTTTACCAAACCGTTGCGAGTGCCTTAATTACAACCTGCGTTCAGCCATTTCTGGAGCCATTTTTATGCTTTTCAACGATACACTTGGTCGGACAATCAATTCTCCATATGAAACACCTGTTGCGGCGATTGTTGCGATGATGGGTTACCTTCTACCGTTAATCGTACGAAAAGGGGGCAAATTAGTAGGTCCTAGAAATCAATTATTTATCCCCGTCGCCATTCAAATTGGTGATGGCTAATATTACTTGCAGACACCATCGGACGTAATTTAGTTGATCCGGATGGTATTCCAGCAGGGATTTTAGTCGCATTAATTTGTGCACCCCACTTTATATATTCACTTTTGAAAAAATAAGAATCAATATGGTCTTAATGTTGATAGAATCCCTTAGGACTACATTTATTCTTAAGGGATTCTGTAAGATTGTCTGATCCAAATTCCTATAGACTACACTCATGCTCTGGTCGTAGATTATCACGATTATTTATGACCATTACGATGGTACTGGTTTCGATTCTTACCACTGTGTTAGTTCTTTTTCTTCTGTTTGTCCTTGTCACTCTGTTTGTTCTTTTTCTTCTGTTTGTCCTTGTCATTCTGTTTGTCTTTGTCACTCTGTTTGTTCTTTTTCTTCTGTTTGTCTTTGTCACTCTGTTTGTTCTTTTTCTTCTGTTTGTCCATGTCACTCTGT